>CP001623.1:0-300000 GCA_000023185.1 Rhizobium leguminosarum bv. trifolii WSM1325
TCAGTTTGGCCCGATTGCCGGGTGGTTCGGTACGAGCGGTAGCACGACGCGCACCACAGTGCCGCGATTGTTGTGGCCGGGGCCGGTCGTGAACCGCGCCGAAATCAGCCGCGCACGGGTCTTCATATTGTCGATGCCGCCGCCGATCCGTCCCCGCGCCTTGGTGAGCCCGGTCCCGTCGTCGGAGATTTCGATCGACAGCCGCTCCTCGTCGGCCTCAAGCCGCACCATAACGGCCAGGGGCGCGGCATGGCGCACCGCATTGTTGATCGCTTCCTGGGCAATCCGAAACAGGGCGACGCTGACGGTCGGTTCCAGTCGCTCCAGTGCGCCGTGCGTCTCGTCGACAAGGCCCCATTCGATCCCCGATCCGCTGTCGCGGGTCGATCGGTCCAGATGATGTTCGATCGCTTGGGCGAGGCCGAAGAGCTGGAGCACGGAGGGTTTTGCCTGCTCGATGATCTGCCGCAGATCCTGCATGCAATGCTGCAGGGAACGGGAGATCGGCTCCAGCGTCTCGGGCGCCACCTCGCCGTGGCGCGACAGTCGATCGATCCGGCGGGCGAGCCGCGTCAGGTCGGCGAGCGTCTGGTCGTGCAGGTCCATGCCGATGCGCTGGCGTTCCTGCTCCAGGGCTTCGGTCAATTTCAGTGCACCTTGCCGCAAGCCCTCCTCGCGGGCGCGGGCCTCTGCCTCGACAATGGCCGAGCGTTGCGCCTGCTCGGCCGCCTGCAGCGCGAAGAAATAGGGCGTCAGCAGGTCGGCGATGATGCGGGCGCGTTCGATATCCTCCATCGTATAGACGCCCGCCCGGTGCGACGAGCAGGAAAGCGCCGCGATGATCGTGCCCTGCACCTTCATCGGCACATGCAAGCGGCTTCTCAGCGACTGTTCGACGATCGGCCGCTTGAACGCGCCCTCGAAGTGGAAACGAGGGTCGGTCATGGCGTCGTCCGCCAGCAGGAAATCCACCTCGCCCCAGAGCAGCGCGCGGATGGGGCTGTTGACAACAGGCGCACCGGCAAGCCCGCCCCAGGCGGTCTCGATGCCCGTCTCATAGGCCGTGTGGTAGTTACCGCCCTCAAGCAGCACGCAGACATCGAGGTGGTCGTGCGGGATGATATGGGCGACCTCGGCCGCGACGGAACGGATAGCCGAGCGGAAGTCGAGCTGGCCCGCGAGCAGCCGGGAAATGCCGAGATAATGGTCGAACATGGCTGCGGGTACGAGATGCAGCATCGTCAGTTCCTCCCCGAGGCGGCAGCAGGCTCCTCAACCCGCCGCGACCATTCGCAGTAAGCGCCCGCGGAAGCGCCGCCGTCTTGCGTAAACCCGCAGCTTGTTGCGCAAATCCCGCAAACGGATTGCCGCCTTGCCCCTGTACAGGCCGGTCGATCTCCCGCATCCTGCCCTTACTGAGAGGAGGAAGCTCAGTGCAAGAACAATTTTCACTCGGACCCAATTGGGCCGGCAGGAGTGAAGCGATCCGCCGACCAGCGCGATCATCAGGGAGGAAGACATGACAATCCGTAAGATGCTTCTGGCATCGGCCGCTATTGCTTGCGCCGCGATGCCCGTTTCCGCCTTTGCCGAGACATCGGCCAAGAAAATCGCCCTTTCCAACAACTATGCCGGCAATTCGTGGCGCCAGGCCATGCTGACGAGTTGGGGCAAGGTGACGGGCGAAGCCGTGAAGGCCGGCACCGTTGCCGCAGCCGACCCTTTCACCACCGCCGAGAACCAGGCGACGGAACAGGCCGCGCAGATCCAGAACATGATCCTGCAGGGTTATGACGCCATCGTGCTGAACGCCGCCTCGCCGACGGCGCTGAACGGTGCGGTCAAGGAAGCCTGCGACGCCGGGATCACCGTCGTGTCCTTCGATGGTATCGTCACCGAACCCTGCGCCTGGCGTATCGCCGTCAACTTCAAGGAAATGGGCCGCAGTGAGGTCGAGTACTTATCGAAGAAACTTCCGGACGGCGGCAACCTGCTCGAGATCCGCGGCCTTGCCGGTGTCTTCGTCGACGACGAAATCTCGGCGGGCATCCACGACGGTGTCAAGCAGTTCCCGCAGTTCAAGATTGTTGGCTCCGTTCACGGCGACTGGGCGCAGGACGTGGCGCAGAAGGCTGTTGCCGGCATCCTGCCGAGCCTGCCCGACATCGCCGGCGTCGTAACGCAGGGCGGTGACGGCTATGGCGCCGCACAGGCGATTGCCGCAACCGACCGGAAGATGCCGATCATTATCATGGGCAACCGCGAGGACGAACTGAAGTGGTGGAAGGAGCAGAAGGACGCGAAGAGCTACGAGACCATGTCCGTATCCATCGCGCCAGGCGTCTCCACACTCGCTTTCTGGGTGGCCCAGCAGATCCTCGACGGTAAGGAAGTCAAGAAGGACCTCGTCGTGCCCTTCCTGCGCATCGACCAGGACAATCTCGAAACCAACCTCGCCAATACCCAGGCCGGCGGCGTCGCCAACGTGGAATACACGCAGGCAGACGCAATCAAGGTCATCGAGTCCGCAAAGTAATTCTCCCGGCGACTGCCGCGCATCCGCAGAAGGTCGCGCGGCATTTTTTTTCAAGCAGGCATGGCGGGCAGCATGGATGACGTTTTGAAGGCGGTGATCGCCGTCGATGGCGCCAAGGTGAGTTTCGGCGCAGTCAGGGCACTCGATGGCGTGACCCTTCGCGTCATGCCGGGCGAATGCGTCGGGCTTGTCGGACACAATGGCGCCGGCAAGTCCACCATCGTCAGCGTCATCAACGGCGGTCTCACACCGCACGAAGGAGGTGTGGCAAGCGACGGCGAACGGCTGGAGCGTTATGGCATCAACGCTGCGCGTGCCCGCGGTGTGCGCTGCGTCTTCCAGGAGCTTTCGCTCTGCCCCAACCTTTCGATCGTCGAGAACACGCGCATCATGCATCGCCATCTCGGAGGCTTCGGCTGGCGAAGGCGCGCCGCACAAATCATCGAAACGAGCCTCGACGCCGTCTTTCCCGGCCATGGCATCGACAGCAGCCGGGCCGTGGGGGATCTTTCGATCGCCGAGCGGCAGATGGTCGAGATATCAATGGCCTTTTCCGACGCCGGCATTGCGCCGCGTCTGGTGATCCTCGACGAACCGACCTCGTCGCTCGATGCAAGCCTTGCCCGGCAGATGCTCGACCATGTCCGCCGCTTCATCGCCACGGGCGGGTCCGTCATCTTCATCTCTCATATCCTGCACGAGATCCTCGGGACCTCCGACCGCATCGTCGTCATGAAGGACGGCCGCGTCGTCGCCGAGCGCCCGGCGCAGGGCTTCGACCATCACGGCCTCGTCGAAGCAATGGGCACTGTTGCGAAGGAGGAAACCAAGCGCTCGGCCCGCGAACAATCCATCGCTCCGCTCATTCTGTCCCATCAGGCGAAGGGTCTTCCCTTTGCGGCCCGCAAGGGCGAGATCATCGGACTGGCGGGTCTGGCCGGCCATGGGCAGACCGAGCTCCTGCTTGCCCTGCATGCCGCCCAGTCGAGCAACTGGCTGCCCCAGCGCGATCCGCTCGTCACCTTCGTTGCCGGCGACCGCCGCCTAAACGGCGTCTTCGAACTCTGGAGCATCCTGCGCAACTTCTCCATCGCCTCGCTCGGTGACCTCTCCCGGCGCGGCCTCATCCTCGCGGGCGAAGAAGAGGCGAAGGGCGCCGACTGGAAGCGGCGGATCGAGATCCGCACGCCCGATATGGACAACCGCATCCTGTCGCTTTCGGGCGGCAACCAGCAGAAGGTGCTCTTTGCCCGCGCGCTTGCGACGCGCGCACCTGTCGTCCTGATGGACGATCCGATGCGCGGTGTCGACGTCGGCACCAAGCAGGAGGTCTACGCGATCATCCGCGAGGAAGCGGCGCGCGGCCGCACCTTCATCTGGTACTCGACCGAGATGGACGAGGTTCGCCTCTGCGACCGCGTCTACGTCTTCCGCGAAGGCCGCATCACGGCCGAACTCGCCGGCGACGCGGTCAACGAGAAGAACATCATCGCCGCCTCCTTCGAAGGGGTCGCCGCATGACGTTCCGGCTGTCGTCCGACGCCCTGCGTCTAGCCATTCCCGCCCTATCGCTGACGCTGCTGCTCGCCGCCGTCTTCTGGCTGCAGCCGCGCGCCATGAGCTATGTCGGGCTCAACCTGCTGTTCAACCTGGCTGTGCCGATCGCGCTTGCGACGATCGCCCAGATGATCGTGATGGCGGTCAACGATCTCGATCTCTCGATGGGCGCCTTCGTCAGCTTCGTCGCCTGCGTCACCGCGACCTTTCTGCGGGATGCCCCGGTGATCGGCGTGCTGATCCTGGCCGGCGCGATCGCAACCTATGCGGGCCTCGGCGTCGTCATCTATCTACGCAACCTGCCGTCCATTGTCGTGACCCTTGGCATGAGCTTCGTCTGGGGTGGCCTTGCCGTCCTGCTGCTGCCGGCACCGGGCGGGCAGGCGCCGGACTGGGTGCGCTGGCTGATGACCGTCAAGCCGCCGCTGGCGCCGATGGCGATCGTCGCCAGCATCGTCATCGCCTTGGTCGCCCACCTTCTCGTCATGCGGTCGTCGCTCGGCGTGCTGATGCGCGGCATTGGCGGTAACCAGCGTTCGGTCGAGCGCGCCGGCTGGTCGATTGTCGGGGCGCGCGCTGCCGCCTATGGTCTTGCCGGCCTCTTTGCGGTGCTCGCCGGCATCGCCCTCGTCGGCCTGACCACCTCGGCTGATGCCAATATCGCGTTGCGCTACACGCTGCTTTCGATCGCCGGCGTGATCCTCGGCGGCGGCGAGTTCATCGGCGGCCGCGTTTCCCCGATCGGCGCCGTCATCGGCGCGCTGACACTGACTCTTGCCGGCTCGTTCCTGTCCTTCCTGCGCATTTCGCCGGACTGGCAGATCGGGGCTCAGGGCGCGATCCTGATCATCGTGCTGGCACTTCGGCTGATGCTGAACCGCCTGGAGAAGCGGGAGAAACGCCGATGACCCCGCTCCTGCGCCTGTTCCGCAAACCCTGGATCTGGTCGTGGCTTGCCGCCTTTGTCGTCTGGTTCCTGACGATCATGGTGACGTTCGGCGCCAGCACGCTTGGCCTGTCGCAGGCAGCACTCACCTTCGCGGCTTTCTCGGTCATCGTCGGCATCGGCCAGATGTTCGTCATCACGCTCGGCCCCGGCAACATCGATCTCTCGGTTCCCGCCACCATGACGCTTGCCGGCACGGTTGCGCTGAAGCTGATGAATGTCGAAAACGGCATGATCCTGCCCGGGCTTCTCGTCGCCATCGTCATCGGCCTTGTCGTCGGCCTCGGCAATTATGCGCTCATCAAGGCGCTGCGCATTCCGCCGATCATCGCCACGCTTTCCATGAGCTTCATCGTCCAGTCCGCAGCGATCTGGACGAACCGCGGATTGCGCATCAAGCCGCCGAGCCTGCTGGCGGAGTTCACCACGTCGAACACGCTCGGCGTGCCGAATGTGGCGATCGTCGCATTCCTGATCTCGCTGCTGGCCTGGTTCCTGCTCGAGAAGACGATCTACGGACGCTGGATCTCGGCGATCGGGCAGAGCATGCCGGCAGCGCGCATGGCCGGCATACCGGTCGATGGCACGCGTTTCGTCACCTACCTTTTCTGTGCGGTTCTCGCATCGGTCGCAGGCTATCTGCTCGCCTGTTTCTCCGGCGGCGCGGCGCTCAACATGGGCACGGAATATCTGCTGATGTCGATCGCCGTCGTCGTGATCGGCGGCACGGCGGTTGCCGGCGGCGATTCCAACGTACCGGGCATCTGGGGCGCATCGCTCTTCATGTTCCTGGTCGTCTCCATGCTCAATACTTATGGGTTCGGCGCCGGCATCCGCCTGATCATGACCGGCCTTATCATCATCAGCGTCATCATGCTCGCCGGCGGTCGCCGGGCCGGCATGCGATAAACGGGAAAACCGCCATGGCCGAGGCCAGCATTTACGAAATCCACGACCCGCGCTTCCGGCAGATGATCGTGACCAGTGCCGGTCTGGACGAACTCTATTCCGGCTGCCGCTGGGCGGAGGGTCCCGTCTGGTTCAACGATGCGAACCAGCTGCTGTGGAGCGACATTCCCAACCAGCGCATGCTGCGTTGGACGCCCGAGAGCGGCGTCTCCGTCTATCGCCAACCCTCCAACTTCACCAACGGCCATACGCGCGACAGGCTGGGACGGTTGATCTCCTGCGAACATGGCGCGCGCCGCGTCACCCGCACCGAGATCGACGGCTCGATCACCGTCCTCGCCGACCGTTTCGAGGGCGCCAGGCTTAATTCGCCGAACGATGTGGCGGTGAAATCAGACGGCTCGATCTGGTTCACCGACCCAACCTACGGTATCATGTCGGACTATGAAGGTTATCGCGCCGAGCCGGAGCAGCCGACCCGCAACGTCTACCGGCTCGATCCGACGACCGGCGCGCTTGCGGCCGTCGTCACGGATTTCATCCAGCCGAACGGCCTCGCCTTCTCGCCCGACGAGACAATCCTCTATGTGGCGGATTCGGCCGCAAGCCACGACGAAAGCCTGCCGCGTCACATCCGCGCTTTCGACGTGGTCGACGGCAACAGGCTCACGAACAGCCGCGTCTTCTGCCTGATCGACAACGGCATCCCAGACGGCATCCGCACCGACGTCAACGGGAACCTCTGGTCGAGTGCCGCCGATGGCGTGCATTGCTTCGACCCGGCGGGTAAGCTGATCGGCAAGATCCGCGTACCGCAGACCGTCGCCAACCTGACCTTTGGCGGGCCGCAACGCAACCGGCTGTTTATCGCGGCGACGCGGTCGGTTTATTCGGTTTATGTTGCGGTGAGTGGGGCTCAGGTGCCGTGAGGTGGTGGTGGTTGGGTTGTATGGATTTGAACAGCGGACGCTGTCACTTTCGTTGAACCGGCAACGTTGCAGTCAACTACGTTGAATGATTGAATGAAATCAAAGCCTTATTGCAGTCTCGACGTCAGCCCGCTCGACAAATCACTGTAGGTTGAGGTCCAGACATAGCTGATGGAGTTTCATGCCGCCGGGTAAAATAGCATTTAAGGTTGTTGGTTTTCTACATCTACGCCGATGATCAAGCGAGACCAATGCCCGAGTTATACTCTGTGGACGATTGTCAACTGTTGTGTGAAACGGTAACGCCAAAGTTGCGTGCGTCGTGATTACGAACTAACTTGCTGCTTGTTGATCGCGCGGAGACTATCTCAAGCCGCGGGATATAAGCATTGGTATTCATGACCGACCATTCGCTGAAGGACACCCAGGCAGCCAATCCATCCGCCAGCGGTCCGGCGGGTGCGCTGTTCGAAGGCCAGGTTGGTGCCCACTATCTCCTCACGCTCCTAGCTGAATCAGATCCGCGCGGCCTACCAGGTGTGACGGCGGAAAGGGTCGAACTGCAAAGGGCGGGCGAAGGACATCCGCTCGATGATGTCATAGTCCGTGGCACAACGCGCACTGGCTTGCCTGCTGTTCTTGAGGTGCAAGTCAAACGAACAATCAGGTTTGCGCCGGCCGACTCAGTGTTCAGGGACGTGGTTGAACAGCTCGCGCGGGCCTTCCTGACTCTCGATGTCAGCAATCTGCACCATCAATTCGCTGTGGCAACTGAGCGGACCTCGTTCAAAATTACCGGTCCTTACCAGGACGTTCTTCGGTGGGCACGCGAACTCAGTTCGGCAGATACCTTTATCGAGCGCATCAATCGAAAGAACGTCGGCAATGACGACATGCGTGCCTTCATCGCCACGGTTCGCGGCCACCTTGGCGCTTGCGGCTGTACAAATGACGACATGACGGTATGGCAGATCCTGAGACGGTTCCAAATCCTGACCTTTGATTACGATGCACCAGGCTCCCAATCGCTGGAGCTGGCCACGGAGCGTTGTCGGGACGTGCTAGAGCCGGATGAAGCGCCGAGGGCAAGCGCTTTCTGGAAAGTGTTGACCGAATCTGTAATCCGGTCCGCCGCCTCAGGTGGAGAGTTTGATCGTGTTAAGCTGGTGACCGAGCTCGCATGTGTCGACGGCTTCCGTTTGCGCGGAACTCGGCGTAATCGCGCACCACGCCAGACGCTGCAAAATTCGTCTGCACTCGCCGCGGAGGCTCTCCGGCGCGATATCGGTGGCGCAACGTTGGCTCGGACTGCCCAACTGGACATTGTAAGGGGATCACGGGATCACGGGCGCTACCTCGAGATCCGCGGAGGCCCAGGCGTCGGCAAGTCCGGCATCCTCGGCATGCTCGTAAAAGAGATGCTGACCGAGGCAAGCGCGATGGTTCTTACTCCCGAACGAACGCCTTCGGGAGGGTGGCTCGTGTTCAAGGCGGCGCTCGGTTTGGAGGGAAGCCCGCAGGAGTTTCTTTCAGATCTCGCAAGCGACGGCGGAGCCGTGCTGTTTATCGACAGCCTGGATTTCTTTCAAGATTCGGGAAAAAAGGCGACGGTAATCGACCTAGTTCGGTCCGCGGTCGACGTGCCGAGCTTCCAGGTCATCGTCACCGCCCGTACCGACTTCGACAAAGAGGAGCCGAACTGGTTACCGGCAGAGACCCTAGAACGGCTTGGCCGCGCTCCTCCGATCACGATCGGGGAATTGGGTCCGGAGGAGCTGGAGGAACTGAGAAAGGCCGCACCATCGCTGCGGGCGCTTCTTTCGGATGATCACCCGGCGCGATCAATTTCTCAAAACCTATTCCGACTTTCTCGATTGCTTGAGGTGCAAGGATCGACACAAGAGCTTCGTTCCGAGGTGGATCTAATCGAGCGGTGGTGGAAGACCGGTGACGGGGTCAGCGAAGGGCGACGTGATCGCGCCCGTCTCCTCGCCGATCTGTCCGAACAAACGCTCATCGGCGCGGACCACGTCGTGACGCGGAGTTTGCCTGCGACGGTTGAGTCCCTCATAGCCAGCGAAACACTGGTTGAAATCGGGCTTGATCGCGTGTCGTTTCGACATGACGTCTTGCGCGAGTGGGGTGTTGCTGCGATCCTTAGCGACGACTTGTCCAGGCTGGACAATCTCCCACTTTCTCAAGCCGCAGCTGCCTCGCTGGTCAGGGGCGTAGAACTTGGTGCGCGCTTCGCGCTTGAGCGGGCAACCGACGGTCAGCCGTGGGTCGAGTACCTTGACCGCGTAAGCGTCGCGGGCTCGCATCCGTCCTGGCGTCGCTGGTCGCTATTGGCAATCCTTCGGTCTGAGATCGCTCCTATCCTGCTCGATCGAGCTGCTACTTCGCTTTTCGAAAACGAAGGATCTCTCCTGGGCGAACTGATCCGCACCGCGAAGGCTGTCGAATCTCGCCCTTTTAGAGAGATGCTCGCTCAGGCAGGCATTACGCTTCCTGTATCGGTCCCGGAAGGTTTCTACGCTGCTGCCAACCCTTCCTGGGCGACGCTGGTCTACTGGCTGCTCAATAGAAAGGAAGAACTCCCGCTCGAGTTGGTTCCTGACATTGTCGAGCTTCTCCAAAACCTGGGCGCTTCGATGCTCTTTTTGGATCCATTGACGCCGAAAATGGCGAACGTTTTGGCGGATTGGCTCGATGAAATCGATGAGGCACGCGATTTCGAGGTCTACACCAAGGGAGGCCCCAGATCGCGCTTTTCCGGTGTCTTTTCGTACCATGACCTCGAAAAACTGGGCGATGACATGCGACGCGCTTTCGCGCTTATGGCGGCGCGCGTTCCTGAACGCGCGCAGTCCCATTTGAGAAGTGTGTTGGCCAGGACTCATAACGACTCGACGATCCAGAACATTCTTAGGTTCAGGGGGATGTTTGCCAAAGTCGCCCCATCGGAACTCGCCGAGCTGACGCGCACAGGTCTCGTTCCGTCGCCGTCGGAGGACGATGACTACGAGATGTCGTCGCGGGAGCGCATTTTTACTCATCTCGATTTGGATTTCCTTCCAAGCTCGCCCGGCCAGGGACCCTTTTGGGACTTGCTCAGCGAAGCACCCCGGACGGGTTTGGATCTCATTCGCGACTTGGTGAATCATGCGCTCGCCAAGCTGAAGAAAGGACGAACTCCTGGGGACGGGGTGACTCTCGTCCTACCATCCGGTCCACGGTTTTTTCCTTGGGAGAAGACCTACACGTGGTCACGCGGCACAAGCGGCTTTCACGCACTGGAGTCCGGTCTGATGGCCTTGGAAGCGTGGGCGCACGCGCGACTTGATCGCGGCGAGGCACCGGAAGTCGTGATTGCTGACATCCTCGGACCGGACGGGTCACCGGCTGCTTTTCTGCTGGTCGCTGTCGATATTCTGATTTCGCACTGGCCAAAGACGGTGGCGTTGGCGATGCCGTTCTTAGCATGTCCGCAGCTCCTGTCGTTAGACCGGGATCGACAAGGGCACGATGCGTTGCCCGGATTTGATCCGCTGGGGCTGGGAGCTCTTCGCCGGAAGGAGCCAATGGGTGTTGTCCGCCTCGCTGACCTGAATAAGCGCCCGTCTCGCAGCGTTCCGTTGGATTTTCTGATCGGAAACTTTGCGCACCGAGATGGCGCGGACGTCAGTGGCCTTCGTGATCTCCTCCAGTTAGTCGCAGCGCAGCTTGGACCGCCAAAACCCGATGATACTTTCGCCGCTCCGAGATTCATGACATGTCACGCCCTGAACAAGATCGATCTGGCAAACTGGCATCCCGCCGATGGTGGCTGGGTGTACAGGTCGCCACCCGATGAAGAGCAACACCTTGCGGCGCTCCACGCTGAGCAGGCCAGCGAACTGCAAGATCTGAATATCAGCCTCGCCGTCCAAAACGCCTTGGAAGACCCTAGCAAATCCAGCGCAGAACTCGCGGAACAAGCTCTCCTCTATGCGAAGCGTTTGGAGAACGCGCCGGACAACTCAGAGCAAAACGAAATCGTCGATCGCAGGAATGCGTTTTCTTCGGCGGCCATGATCGTCGCGAGAGACGGTTCCGACCGATTACTTGATGCACACGAGGAATGGGTGCGGAAGGTGTTAAACGACACATTTGCGGATGGAAGGCGCGACGTCGGCGCCAGCCAGCGCGATGGAATCCGCTACAATCCGATCGCCATCGCGGTGGTCGGACTGATCCATCTCTGGCGACGACGAGGTACGGACACGGATCGCGACTCATTGCTGCACCTGGCAGGCCGGGATACGCCCGAAGCCGCGCATGGGTTTGGTGCCGCTCTCCCGGTCGTTCGCCAGCTCGATGGCCGGATGATCCCCGCTCTATTGCGATGTGCGCTGCAGGCGCAAATCAGGCGGTCACTCAGATGGGATGCGCCCGAGGAAGAGAAGGAGGCAGATCAGGTGGATTTTCACCGGCGGGTGAAAGACGCGATTGTGGCCGAATGCGCCTGGCTTGATGGCGGCACGGAACCCGGCTGGCCGGTATTCCCGCGTAACGATATTCATGTCAGACGCGGAATTCGGATTGGTGATTCGGCGAATAATCGGCCAGCTTCGCGACGGAATCATCGAAAGGAGTCGATGTACACACAGTCGGCCGCCTTATGGCTCCGGTTGCTGACTCTCGACGCAGTTTCAAACGACCTCACGTGGCTGCCGGCGTTTGTCGACGCCTACGCAGAATGGACCGCGGAAGCAAATGGTGCGGGCCTCGAGCGAACGGCCGACGTCGACGTGCGCCTCAATGAGTGGAATAACGCGTTCTTTTCTCTTTTCGTACGGTCGATGGTGTCTCTCGACGTGGGCAGGGCGGAAGCTCAAACGAAGCACGCGATTGATGTCCCCGACCGATCATTCTACGACATATTGGCCGAACTCAATCCACCGATCGATATCTCTTATCTCAATGGGCACGGCCTAAGCGTCAGTGTGGTGGTGAAGCTAAGAGAGATCTTGGCTGATCGGCTTATGCAGAGCACCGGATGGCGCCGGGAACATGACCGGACTGAACTTTCAGTTGAAATGCGGATTGGCCCTGCGATTGCGGCGATGTTCTTCAACGAATATAATGCCTTAACTAAATCAAGATGCTACTTGTATGCAAAGGGTGTGGCGCTGATTGACCCCTTTCTGCCAAAGCTCAGTGAGTTGATCAGTACAGGTCCGGTTCCGTTTACAGCCATGCTGACCATGAATCTTTTGGAAGTGTCACCTCTAGCGAGACACATGCCTTTCTTTTTGAGCAGCGCGCTGGTCTGGCTCACTCGGCAGCCCACTAATACCGACCTTTGGGTCGAGGCCGGTCTTGGCATTCGCTTGGCGGCATGGATCGAGAAAATTGTCTCGATCGATGCCTCACAGCTGGCGACAGGTAACCAGCTGCGCGCCAAGATTGACGATGTCCTTGCGAGATTGGTCCGGGCCGGCGTTCCCGAGGCACACCGCATTGAGCGGCAAATCGCGCAATCGTTTCGGTAGACCGGTTAGCCGCGCCGCTGATTGCAAATTAGCCAACGATCACGACCTGGCCGAGACCCATTACTCGCCCGTTACTTGCCAGCGGGAAACGACTTATCACGGTAAGCGGTGTCCCGCTTCCACCTTGTCCAAGCTGCATTGTGTAGAACGCCGAGCGCTGTGACGGGGATGACAACCATTCAGCCACTAGCGATCGGTACTCAGTTGCTCAAGCTCAAGGACGTTTCCTTCTGGATCGCGTGCGTAAGCGATCAGGTACGGCTTCTCTGATGTCCCAAAATCCGTGACTTCGCCAATTTGCGCCCCACCTGCTTGGATGATCTTGGAAAGTACATCGCTAATGTCTTCCATCTGGAACGCCAAGTGACCGTAGCCGGGTTCGTTAACTCTTGGCTGATCACGATGATGGGTAACCGTATGCTCGTGTATTTCCAGAAAGGGACGTTCAAGTTCGGGGAATTTGAGCCAGATCGTGTATATCTCAGCGTTCGGAAGGCCATTTCCTCGCGAGACGATTTCCCCTGACAACATCTTGGGTGCGCGAAGCAATTCGCATTTCATGACATTCACGTAGAACGCTGCAAGCGCTTCCGCATCGCGAGCTACCAAGTTGATGTGAGCAAGTTTCATGGCATTCGTCATCCTCGTTATGAGGCGACCCTATCGGTTGGTCGAGGGCAACGAAAGAAGTCGCGTTGGGGCAACTGCCGCCCTGGCATATTTACTCGGTCGGATATTTCCACGGCAACAACTCCTCAATCCGTGTCTGCTTGTGGCCGTTGACAATGGCGGTGAGCGTGGCGGTCAGCTAGGCCTGCGGATCGACTGCATTAAGCTTACACGTCTCGATGAGCGAGGCGATGGTCGCCCAGTTCTCGGCCCCGGCATCGTGTCCTGCAAACAATGCGTTCTTGCGATTGAGGGCTATTGGGCGGATGGTTCGCTCGACGCTGTTGTTGTCGATCTCGATGCGGCCGTCGGTCAGGAAGAGCTTCAGACCATCCCAGTATTTGGCAATGTAGGCCAAAGCTTCGCCGAGTGGGGATTTGGTCGCGACACGGGCGCGGTGATGGACAAGCCAGGACTGCATGTCGGCGATCAATGGTGCTGAACCTTCCTGTCGACCAGCAAGACGAGCCTCTGGATCAAGGCCTCGCAGTTCGGCCTCGATCCGATACAGTTCACCGATCCGTTTGACGCCATCTTCGGCAATAGGCGCTGTTCCGTTGCGGGTGATCTCCACCAGCTTGCGGCGAGCGTGTGCCCAGCAATAGGCAAGCCGAATGTCCGGGTCCGACACGCTCTGGCGCGATCAGCCTGTTGTATCCGGCATAGCCGTCGACCTGCAGGGTGCCTTCGAACCCCTGCAATATCCGTTCGGCATGAATACCTCCTCGACCGGGAGCGTAGGTGAAGGCGACACCTGGCGGAGCACCACCACCCCAAGGACGATCATCCCGTGCTAGCGCCCAGAAGTAACCGGTCTTGGTCTTGCGGG
Organism: Rhizobium leguminosarum bv. trifolii WSM1325; assembly: GCA_000023185.1. Lineage (NCBI taxonomy): Bacteria > Pseudomonadati > Pseudomonadota > Alphaproteobacteria > Hyphomicrobiales > Rhizobiaceae > Rhizobium > Rhizobium leguminosarum. The sequence goes on from CP001623.1 coordinate 13,910, forward strand.
AGCCAGGATCGAGCACCGGCGCTCGGGTCTCGTCCATGAAGAGCTTGGTTGAGCGCTTCAGGTCGGCAATCAGTGCATCGAAGACGGGACGCAATTCGAATGCTGCCCTGCCGACCCAGTCTGCCAGTGTTGAGCGGTCGAGGTCCAAGCCCTGACGGCTCATGATCTGGGCCTGCCGATAGAGCGGAAGATGATCGGCATATTTGGAGACCAGCACATGGGCGACGGTCGCCTCCGTCGGCAGCCCAGCCTTGATCAGCCGTGCCGGAGCAGGAGCCTGAACGACGCCGTCTGTGCAGGCTCGGCACGCATATTTGGGGCGACGGGTAACGATAACGCGGAACTGTGCCGGGACCACGTCCAGTCGCTCGGAGACATCCTCACCAATACAATGCAGGCAACCGCCGCAGGCGCAGATCAGGCTTTCCGGCTCGATCACCTCTTCGACATGAGGGAGATGCTTTGGGAGGGAGCCGCGATTGATCGCGCGTGGCTTGGCAATCCTCTGTTCGGCAGGAGTGTCCGCCTCATCCTCGGCATGGATGGCGGCCATGGCCGTTTCCAGGTCTTCGAGCGCCAGATCGAACTGATCGGGATCGATCTTCTCGGATTTGCGTCCGAAGGCCGCCTGCTTGAAGGCTGCGACCAGCTTCTCAAGCTGCTCGATCCGCTCGTCTTTGCGAGCGATATGCTCGTCTTTACTGGATATCGCGGCGTCTTTGGCTGCCTCTCGTGCCTGCGCCGCGATCAGCATCGCCTTCAGAGAAGCAACATCATCGGGAAGATCGGCGGCATCAAGCATGGCTGGAAGCTACCAAATCCCGGCCCGTTTTGCCTTCGGAATTCACCGTGCTGAGTCATCGTGCCGCAGCTATTCGATAGCCTCTGGCGTTCTCGTTTGGACGGCATGAACCCGCCGCCAATCAAGGCCTGCGAACAGGGCTTCGAACTGGGCGTGGGTGAGCGTCATCAATCCATCCTTGATGCTGGGCCAAGTGAACGTGTGCTCTTCCAGCCTTTTGTAGGCCATGACGATCCCGGAGCCATCCCAGTAGATCAGCTTCAACCGGTCAGCCTTGCGTGACCGGAACACGAAGACCGTTCCGGTGAACGGGTCCTTGTGCAACTCGTTCTTCACCAGCGCCGCCAAGCCATCATGACCCTTGCGAAAATCCACGGGTTTGGTCGCCACCATGATCCTGACGCGGTTCGACGGAAAGATCATGTCCCCGCCGCCAGGGCGCGGGCGATGGCAGCGATCCGGGACGCGGACGCGCCTTCCTCCAGGCGGATCGTAACAGAGCCAACGACGATCTCGGGGCGACCAATCGCTTTCGGCGGCGGCTCCGAAACTGGCGGATCGACGATCACCGCCGCGAACTCTACCGCATCCTCCGGTGCTGGCAGGACCAGCTTGCCTTGCCGCGCCATCGTCCGCCAGGTGGAAAGGCTGTTGGCTCGCAATCCATAGCGTTGCGCAACTTCATTGACCGTCGTGCCGGGCCTCAGACTCTCCGACACGATCCGCGCCTTGACCTCATCAGGCCAATGTCGGTGACCCTCACGTCCAGGCTTCCTGGTTGTGAGAAACTCCAACCTAGACTCCATGGAGAAACTCCCGTTCTTCATCCATGGAAACCTCGATCACAGATCAGGCGGTGAAGGGCAATGTGGGGGCGGAACACCGGTTACTTATCACGTAATGCCAGCTCGCCATCGATGATAGAATACCTCCGAGGCTGGAGCTGGCTTCCCCCTCGAAACCGGGAAAAATCGCTTTCAGTTCTGAAGGATATGCTGCCGAACGAGTTCTTTCACCCGCCCGGCTACTGCGCCGGTTCCAGGACCGCGCAATCCTCCCCGCCGCTGCACTCGCCCGAGAGGGTCCGCTGACCAAGGGCAATGGTAAGGACGGTCGCGGCCCCGGCGGCCGCAGACACCCAGAATCCGCTCTGGGGACCATAGCTGTCGACGACCCAGCCCGAGACGAAGGCGCCGAGTGCCATACCGATGCCGATGCCGGTCATCACCCAGGTGACACCTTCCGTCAGCACAGATTCCGGCACGCGACGCTCGATCAGTCCGAAGGCCGTTATAAAGGTCGGCGAGATCGCGATGCCGCTGACGAAGACGGCGATAGCAAGCAGGGTTACGGAGCTGCCGGCGACGAGCAGCGGCAGCGAGGTCAGTGCGAGGATAGCAACAGCGATCAGCAGCTGACGGTGCAAGGGGATGCGCAGATTAAGCGCGCCGAGGGTCAAACCCACCAGGAAGGAACCGAGGGCATAGACACCGATCACCAGGCTTGCCGCATTCGGCTGACCAAGCTCCTTGGTGATGGCGACAACACTCACTTCAGCGGTTGCGAAGATCGCGCCGACGAAGATCAGCGCGAGCGTGATGACCTGCACCGGACGCTGGCGGATCGCGGAGCCAACCGAAGCCGCGCCGGCGACATGACGCACCTTCGGCTCGGTGCCGCGCTGCACGATGAAGGCGGCCGTCCCGAGCGCCAGAAACGCTGTGCTCACCATCATGCCGGCTTCGGGGAATAGGGCGACGGCCAGCCCGACCGACAGCGAGGCGCCGGCGATATAGACCAGTTCGTCCGCGGCACTTTCGAACGCGAAGGCGGTGTTGAGCTCGGGCCGGTTGCGAAAGAGTTCCGTCCAGCGCGCCCGCATCAGCGCCGGAATGCTCGGCATGGCCGCTGCGAGGAAGGCTGAGGCGAACAGCGTCCACACCGGCCAGTTCTGGTTGGTCGCGGTGATCAGCGCGATGAACGCCAGCACGGATACGATGGTTGTGGGAACGACGACTGCCGTCTGGCCCAACCGATCGACCGCTCGCGAAATCTGCGGCGAGATCACCGCATTGGTGAGCGCATAAGTCGCCGACACGGCGCCCGCCAGCCAATATTCGCCATGTGCCTGGGAGAGCATGGCAACGATGCCGATCGGCGCCATGGCGATAGGAAGGCGTGCGAAAAAGCCGGCTGCGGAGAAGCCCTTGGCCCCAGGTGCCGCGAATATTTGTTTATACGGATTTGACATGGGACGATCCTTCCAGATATCGGATAGAACGCTTATATACGGAGCGTATGTGTTTTAGATAATGCATACGTTCCGTATGTCAATGAAAAAGATACGCGGCGTATGCCAATGGAGAAGAGATGCGCAAACCGCGCCAGGAGATGATCGCAGAGACCCGCGGCAAACTGATCGCAGCCGGGCGGCGTGCCTTTGGCACGATCGGCTACGCGGAAGCCTCGATGGACGATTTCACCGGCGAAGCGGGACTGACGCGCGGCGCCCTCTATCACCACTTCGGTGACAAGACGGGCCTGCTCCAGGCCGTCATCATCGAAATCGATGCAGAAATGACGGACCGGCTGAACGAGGTCTCGGCCGCCGCTCCCACGCGCTGGCAGGGATTTGTCGACGAGTGCTCCGCCTATATCGAAATGGCGCTTGAGCCTGAAATCCAGCGTATCATGTTTCGCGATGGCCCGGCTGTACTCGGCGATATCTCGCAATGGCAGAACACCCCCGGCTGCATCGCCGCCCTCTCCCGCAGCCTCGACCGTCTCAAGGCCGATGGCGAGATCATCGATATCGACACCGAAACCGCCGCTCGCCTCATCAATGGCGCTAGCAGCCATATGGCGCTGTGGATCGCCAATGCCGAGAATCCGGAGGCGGTTTCGAAGCGGGCGGTCGCGGGATTCAAGGCTATGTTGGGCAGCCTCCGCAGGCAGCAAGGAGGTGTTTGATTTTCTATTCAGGCGCCATCGGGCCTGGGTCGTTTCCTTGACGATCGCGTTCCTGCCGCTCTCTAGCCACCGCTCCACACTCTGATACGTTTTTGGCATTTCCTGAAACATGCCAGATACGCAGACCCGTCAGACATCACTCCGTCACGAAATGTCGCCCTGGGCGACAAGAACATGGAGTGCCACATGAAGAAGTTTGACAATATTCGCGCCTGGCGCCGGCTTGCCCGCGGAGCAATGGTGATGGCGGTTGGACCGATGTTGCTGTTCCCAGCCGGTTACCTTGTGCCGGCGAGTGCCGCCGACGTCACATCGGAAGGGCCGGCGACGCCGATCGAGGCCGACGAAACGATCCGCCCGTTCCAGATCCACGTTCCGCAGTCACAGCTTGACGATCTGCGCAAGCGCATTGCCGAAACGCGTTGGCCAGACAAGGAGACCGTGAGCGACACCTCGCAAGGCATCCAGCTTTCGCGCGTCCAGGATCTGGTCCGTTACTGGGGCACTGATTACGATTGGCGCAAAGCCGAGGCTGAGCTCAATGCACTTCCGGAATTCATCACGACGATCGACGGGGTCGATATCCAGTTCATCCATGTGCGATCGCGTCATCCCAACGCCCTTCCGGTCATTTTGACCCATGGTTGGCCGGGTTCGACCTTCGAGTTCATCAAGGCGATCGGCCCTCTTACCGATCCGACTGCCTATGGCGGTAAAGCGGAGGACGCATTTGATGTCGTCATCCCTTCCATCCCCGGCTACGGCTTTTCGGGTAAGCCGACGGAGCTTGGCTGGGGCCCCGACCGCGTTGCGCGAGCATGGGACATCCTGATGAAGCGGCTCGGCTACGCGCACTACGTTTCCCAGGGTGGCGACCATGGTTCCGTTATCTCCGACGCGCTGGCGCGCCAGGCACCGAAGGGTTTGCTTGGTATCCATCTCAACATGCCGGCGACCGTTCCGGGCAATCTCACCAAGGCGGTCAACAGTGGAGACCCGGCTCCCGCAGGGCTGTCGGCGCCCGAGCGGGATGCCTATGAATCCCTGAGCACCTTTTTTGGCCGGAATGCCGCCTATGGGGCCGTGATGGTGACGCGTCCGCAGACGATCGGCTACTCGCTTTCCGACTCGCCGTCGGGCCTAGCTGCCTGGATCTACGAAAAATTTGCGCAATGGAGCGATAGCGAGGGCATTCCCGAGCGTGTTTTTTCCAAGGACGAAATGCTGAATGACATCACATTGTACTGGCTGACCAACACTGGGGCATCCTCGTCGCGGTTCTATTGGGAAAACAACAACAACAACTTCAGCTCAGACGCCCAGAAGACCAAAGAGATCAAGATCCCGGTGGCAATCAGCGTATTCCCAAAGGAGATCTACCAGGCGCCGGAGAGTTGGAGCAAGCAGGCCTATCCCACGCTGCATTACTACCACCGTGTCGATATGGGCGGTCACTTCGCCGCCTGGGAACAGCCCCAACTTTTCGCTGAGGAACTGCGAGAGGCATTCAGATCGGTGCGTTGATGACATCGGCCGCAGAATGGCGGCTTGGCATATCCGCGGCTGAGAGTGGCGAATTCAAAGCCGCGGAGAATCCAGCTCGAGCCGTTGCGTCAAATCATCCTCATCCGACTGTATTTTCCGCGGATCAATTCATTGCGCCGCCCGCCGCCAATACCTCGTCCGGCGTATCGACATCGAGCAAGGCTGCGTCGCCAACATCGACATCAAGCACAGGCAATCCTGATGTGGCGATGATATCGCGCGCGCCGACATCGCCTTCAAGTCTGAGGACTGCCTGACTGAGAGAACATGGCAGGATAACAGGATTGCCGGGCTTCCCCTGCGAAACGGCGCGCACGACAGCCTCGCCGCCGGCGTGGCGAAAGGCGGAAATCAGGGCATCGAGATGCGTCGTGGAAATGCCGGGCATATCGGCGAGCATGACGAGAATGCCGTCGGCGCTGTCAGCGTCCCTCGATGAGAATCCTGCTATGAGCGAGCTCGCCATGCCGCTGGCGTAATCGGGATTGTCGACGAAAGTCAGAGCGAGCCCATCGAGCGCGGCCTCGATCTCGCTCCGGCGATGGCCCGTGACGACAATGACGCAGGCTGCATCGGCAGCGAGCGCGGTCAATGTTGACCGCCGCACGAGCGGCACGCCGTCGAACTCGGCCAGCAGCTTGTGCTTCCCGCCCTCACCCATCCGGCTTGCCTTGCCCGCAGCGAGAATGACGATCGTGACGGACGCTTTAAGCATAAGCCACCAGCCTTGCCGCGGCGATATCCGCCAAAACCGACAGGGCGAGCGAGGTTGCATCCCGGGTCGGGCCGAACATCCCGATAGGCGCCTTGATACGACCGATGTCGTCGCGTCTGAAACCCAAGGCTGTCAACCGCTCGACACGCCGATGATGCGTGCGGCTACTGCCGAGCGCGCCGATATAAAAGGCGGGCGAGGCAATCGCGGTCGCGAGAATGGCGGCTTCAGCGTCGAGGTCATGATGCAGGAGCACGACGGCCGTGAAGGGGTCGATGATGTCGGCTGCGACCCTGCCCGCCTCGCCCCGTCCTTTGACGATCACGTCGTAGCCGGAAGCTTCGGCCAATCGTGCGACGGCCTGCGCTTCGATCGTCCGCCCGGACAGGACGACGCGGGTGCGGGGACGGTAGACGCTCAGGAAATCTCGCTCGAGCCAGCACGCCCGTGACAGTGGGTCTACCGCTTCGAGCGTCTGACGTTCTGGCGAATAGGCAAGACCGGCTGCCTGCCGCCGTTCGAGACGATCGAGAACCTCCCGCAAAGCGCCGACATCTTTGAGGACATGGATTGCGACGGTGATCCCGCCGCCGCAGGGAAGGACAATGTCGAAGAAGGGAGAGCCGTCGCCGAATTTGACCGTGCGGTCCCGTCCTTCCGCCATTGCCAGAAGCGCTTCGGAAGCGACGGCGGCTTCGACACATCCGCCGGAGACATAGCCGCAGAACCGCCCGTCTGCTGCAACCGCCATATGAGCGCCGAGCGCCCTCGCGGCCCCGCCCCGGATGTCAACGAGGGTGGCGAGTGCCGCCGCGCCACGACGATGAGCATCTATCGCGAAGCGAAGCAGTTCCGCCGGATCGTCGGTGGACGAGGCCCTGACGGGAATTGGCGCCGTGATGGGCGCAAGTGTCTGATCCATCGGAAATCCTACAGCAAAGCGACGGCGGTCCGCTTTCGAGACCGCCGCCGAAATAATCAGGCCACGTCCGGCAAGCCGCCGATAAGCTTGTCAAGCGTCAGCGGATAGTGCCGAACCCTGACGCCGGTCGCGTTATAGACGGCGTTGGCGATTGCTGCCGCGACGCCGCAAAGGCCAAGCTCGCCGACGCCCTTGGCCTTCATCGGCGAGGACATCGGATCGGTCTCGTCCATGAAGATTACCTCCTGGTGCGGAATGTCGGCATGCACCGCCACTTCGTAGCTGGCGAGATCGTGGTTGACGAAGAAGCCGCGGCGGGTGTCGACCGCCAATTCCTCGGACAGCGCGCCGCCGGCCCCCATCGTCATTGCGCCGATGACCTGGCTGCGGGCGGTGATCGGGTTGAGGATGCGGCCCGCCGCGCAGACTGCGAGCATCCTGCGAATCCGGCTTTCTCCCGTGGCAATGTCGACGCCAACCTCCACGAAGTGCGCGCCGAATGTCGATTGCTGATGCGTTTCGGTAAGCTCACCCCACTTGATGGTATCTTCGCCGACAAGACCATCCGGACCGGCGGCCTCGGCAAGAGGCACCGAACGATTGCCCGAGCGGACCTCTCCATTCTCGAAGGTGACGTCTTCGGAGTTGAAGCCGAGCTTCTTGGCAATGGCCTCACGCAGCTTGACACAGGCTGCGTAGACGCCGGACGTGGAGGAATTCGCACCGAACTGTCCGCCGGAACCCGCAGAAACCGGAAAACGCGAGTCGCCAAGTTGGACGGCGACCTTGTCGATCGCAACCCCCATCATCTCGGCGGCCGTCTGGGCGATGATCGTGTAGCTGCCGGTCCCGATGTCGGTCATGTCGGTTTCGACAGTCACGACGCCTTCCCGGTCAAGCTTTACCCTTGCTCCTGAAGGAAGCACGAGGTTGTTGCGGAAGGCGGCGGCAACGCCCATGCCGACCAGCCAGTTGCCGTCGCGCCTGGAACCGGGCCTTCCCCGTTCACCCCAGCCAAACCGCTCCGCACCGAGCGTGAGGCAGCCGACGAGATTGCGCTGGGAAAAAGGCCGCTGCGGCTTTTCCGGATCGACCTGCGTGTCGTTGACGATCCGAAACTGCACAGGATCGATCCCAACTTTTTCGGCAATCTCGTCGATGGCGATTTCGAGCGCCATCAGTCCGGGGGCTTCGCCCGGAGCGCGCATGGCGTTGCCCTCCGGGAGGTCGAGTGTCGCCAGCCGCATCGCGGTCATCCGGTTCGCCCCTGCATAGAGAAGACGGGTCTGATTGACAGCGGTCTCAAGCTGGCCGCCGGGTTGGTCGCCTGACCAGCTTTCGTGCGCTATGGCGGTGATCTTGCCGTCACGCTCGGTTCCAATGCGGATCCGCTGGATCGTCGCCGGCCGGTGGGTGGTGTTGTTCATCAGGAAGGGCCGGGGCAAGGCGACCTTGACGGGCCGCTTTGCCGCACGCGCGCCGACAACGGCCAGCACGGCATCCGCCCGCAGGAACAGCTTGCCGCCGAAGCCGCCGCCGATGAAGGGCGACATGAGGTGGATCTTCTCCTTGTCGATGTCGAGCGTCGTCGCAAGGTCGGAGCGCCACCAGTCGATCATCTGGCTGGAGGTCCAGACGGTCACCTCTTCGCCGTTCCAGGCTGCGATCGATGCGTGCGGCTCCATCATCGCATGTGACTGGTCGGGCGTCGTATAGGACGCGTCAACAGTGACGGGAGCTGACCTGAAGGCAGCCTCGAAGTCGCCGACCGCTGTATCGGGCTGCTGCGATTCATCCGGCTTGACGGCTGAATCCTTTGCCATGCCGAGATCGAACACACCCTTTTCCTCGGCATAGTCGACCTTGATCAGGGAGGCTGCGGCGCGTGCCTGCTCGAAGGTCTCGGCGACGATGACCGCAATTGCCTGGTGATAGTGCTGAACCTCGTCGCCGCCAAAAAGCTTGGCGGTGTTGAACTTGCCCTTCTTCCGCTCGCCGATGTCGAGCGTCGTCACGACGGCAAGCACACCCGGAGCCCTCTTGGCGGCGGACACGTCCATGGACGTGATGCGGCCCTTGGCGATGGCCGCACCGATGGGATAGCCGTAGGCATAGGACATATTCGGATCGTGCCACTCATAGGCGTACATCGCGCGGCCGGTCGTCTTGAGCTGGCCGTCGATCCGATGGATAGGCTGACCGACCACCTTCAGATTATCGATCGGGTTGGTTGTCGCTGGCGTATCGAACTGCATGGCTCAACCCCTTGCTTCGGCGATGACCGCGCCGAGCGTGCGCTCCACCAGACGGACCTTGAAACGGTTCTGTTCGGTAGGACGGGCGCCGGCAAGAAGGACGTCTGCCGCCGCGCGCGCACCTTTCGGCAGCTCGGCTTCGGCTGCCTCGATGCGCCATGGCTTATGGGCGATGCCGCCGACGGCGACCCGCCCTGTACCATCCGGCTGGATCACGGCTCCGACCGAGACGAGTGCGAAGGCATAGGAGGCACGGTCTCGCACCTTGCGATAGATGTGCTTGCCGCCGAACGGGGGCGGCAGCAGGACCGCCGTGATAAACTCGCCGCGCTCGAGAACGGTTTCGATATCAGGCGTGTCGCCGGGCAATCGATGAAAGTCGGCGATCGCAATTGCGCGACGACTGCCGTCGGCCTTGACCGTTTCCACGACAGCATCGAGCGCCCGCATGGCGATCGCCATGTCACTCGGATGCGTGGCGATGCAAGCTTCGCTGGTGCCGACGACGGCATGCTGGCGGCTAAAGCCGCCGATGGCCGAACAGCCGCTGCCCGGCTGCCGCTTGTTGCACGGCTGGTTCGGGTCATAGAAATAGGGACAGCGCGTGCGCTGCAGGAGGTTGCCGGCCGTCGTCGCCTTGTTGCGCAGTTGACCGGAGGCACCCGCGACCAAGGCGCGGGACAACAGACCATAGTCGCGGCGAACAGTCTCGTGCGCTGCAAGATCGGTGTTGCGGACCAAGGCGCCAATGCGCAGCCCGCCCCCCGGCGTGGGCTCGATCTTGTCGAGGCCGAGACCGTTGACGTCGATCAGATGCGTCGGCGTTTCGATCTCGAGCTTCATCAGGTCGAGGAGGTTGGTACCGCCGGCGATGAATTTGGCTTCAGGATTGGAGGCTGCCGCCTTGGCAGCGGTCTCGACGGATGAGGCACGTTCGTAGGTGAAGGCTCTCATGCTTTTATCCCCGCGACTTCCGAAATGGCATCGATAATGTTGGAATAGGCGCCGCATCGACAGATATTGCCGCTCATGCGCTCGCGGATCTCGGCTGCAGTGACGGCCGCCTCAGCCGTAAGATCGCTGGTGACGTGGCTCGGTATGTTCGCCTTGATCTCTTCCAGCACCGCCACGGAGGAACAGATCTGTCCCGGCGTGCAGTAGCCGCACTGGAAGCCGTCATGCTTGACGAAGGCCGTCTGCATCGGATGAAGGTTTCCAGGCTGGCCGAGGCCCTCGATCGTGGTGATCTGATCGCCTTCGTGCATGACCGCCAGCGTCAGGCAGGAGTTGATGCGGTGGCCGTCGACCATGACGGTGCATGCACCGCACTGGCCGTGGTCGCATCCCTTTTTCGTGCCTGTGAGATGCAAGTGCTCGCGCAACGCGTCGAGCAGCGACGTTCTGTTGTCGACCTCGAGATCGCGGTTCTGACCGTTAACCGTGAAGGAAACTTTCGATGTATAGGCCATGTCATTTCCTGGGGGCTGCGCCGCCGCGGGCGCGACGGCTCCGGTGACCGCAATCGCTGCGGCCGACGAGATAAGTAGATCTCGACGGGAAAGTTCCAGTTGTGTCTGGCTTGGCATGAACTGTTCCACCTTGCTCGTTGGACATGGGCGCGTCAACGCCGTCTGCTGAGGTAGTGCATCTCCGCCGTCTGATTAGGTCCCTTCCGTTGCATACGGTTATCGATCTGGCTCATGAATTCCCCGGGCCGCGGTCATAAGATGCCGCGAACCACATCTTCAATGAAGTTGGCTTGAATGTGGAAGCGCCGGCGGAGTAACGCCCGTCGATGCGCGCGAAAAAAAGCAGCGCCATGCGCAAAAAATGATGCTTTTCGGGCTCATCATTATTCCCTACTCCCTATCGAAGCAGGTGACGAAAAGGGATGACCGGATGCCCACGCCGTTTTACTGGAACGAGCTCAATACATATGATTTTGCCGGCCTCTCTCCCGAGACCACGATTGCCGTTCTGCCCATCGCCTCGACGGAACAGCACGGCCCGCATCTGCCGATCGCAACGGATGTCGCCATCGCGACCGGCATGCTGGCGGAGCTGAAGCGGCAGCGGTCGGAGGATCTGGACATCCTGGTCCTTCCGACACAGGAGATCGGCAAGGCCAACGAACACATCTACGGCCCCGGCACGCTGTCGCTCAGTGCTGAGCTGCTCATCCCCGTCTGGACGGCGATTGGCGCAAAAGTTGCCGAAGCCGGGCTGCGGAAGATGGTGATCGTCAATTCCCACGGCGGCAATGTCGACATCATGAGCATCGTCGCGCGCGAACTGCGCGTGCGCCAGCAAATGGCGGTGGTCTCCACGCAATGGGGCCGCTTCGGTCATCCGGAAGGCATGGTGAGCGATCACGAGAGCAAATACGGCATCCACGGCGGCGATGTCGAAACATCGTTGATGCTGCACTTCCGCCCCGAGCTGGTGCGCATGGACAAGGCGCAGAACTTTGCCTCCAAGGCCGAAGGGATGCGGCAGCAATCCAAATTTCTTCAGCCTCTGCCGCCGCATTCGCTGGCCTGGATCGCGCATGACCTCAATCCCCTCGGCGTTGTCGGCGATGCCTCGATCGCCACGGCTGAAAAGGGCGAGGCGATCTGCCGCCATCAGGTCAAGGGGTTTGTCGAGCTGCTCCGGGATCTCAAGGCCTATCCGCTTTCGAATCTCTATGTGAAATAGGTTCAGCCGCCGGTTTCACATCCGGTGGGATATGACCCTTGGCCTGCAATTCCTGCACCAGGCCGAGCAGTTCGGCGAGCAGATATTCGACGAAAAGGCTGGTGGCCGCGTCAAGGGGCGCGCGGGCGCGGGCAAACAGCTTCATCTGCTGGTAACGCGCATGGGGCTCGGCGATCGGCCGGAAGACGAGTTCACCGCGCCGGCATTCGGTGATGACGTCGAGCGGATTGAGCAGCGTCAGCCCCGTGCCGCATTTGACGAGCTGCTTCAGCATCTCCGATGCATTGGTTTCCAGCACCGGCTCGACCGAGATCGGCAGGCGCGCAAAAGCAAGGTTGATCACCTCGCGCAGGCTGGTCCCCGGCTGCGCCAGAACCAGTTTTTCCTGGGTGACATCGGCAAGGTTGATCGGCCCGGGACCGATCAGGTGATGCCCTGGCGGCAGCACGACACCGATCGGGATATCGAAATTTCCAAGCGTGCGGATGCCTGGAGTGGCGGGGATGTTGAAGCCGAGACCGATATCCACCTCGCCTGATACAACGGGGCTGGCCGTCGTGCCGCCGGTATCGTTGCGCAGCTGGACGAAGACGCGCGGATGCTCTGAAAGAAAGCGCGCGATGATTTCGGGCAGCGGCCCGGCGGCAAGCCCAACGGTCGTCACCATGCGCACCTTGCCGGCCTGCTGCATCTTGAGGCTGCGGATGCGCCCCTCCAGGCGCTCGTAATTCTTCAGCACGTCCCGGATATGTTCGATGCAGAGTTCGCCGGCAGCCGTCAGCCGCAGGCCACGCGGCAACCGCTCGAAAAGCGGCGCCCCGATCTCCTCCTCCAGCGCCAGAATCTGCCTGTTAACCGCCGATGACGCCACGTTGAGGCGCGCGGCCGCCTTGCGGATCGAACCGCAACGGGCGATCTCGTTGATGTAAAGAAGGCGTCTGGAGTGCAGCATGGTCTCTCCGATGCATAAATTTTGCGCAGGGCGCACAAATTATTTTCAGCTTTCCGACAGATGCCGAAAAGGCATCAATGCGCACGAATTTTGATGCTTTTCAAAGCGCATGGCAATGGCTCAAATTCCCTCAAAAGGGAGCCAGTAAGGTCTCCCTCGGCCACAAAAAGGGGAACTGCCGACCATGTTGAAAGCACAGACGAAGATGCAATTCCTGGGCTGCCTCGGCCTCGCCTCGATGCTTGCGGCTGCCTCACCGGCGCTTGCCCTCGACAAGGTGAGCTACGGGACGAACTGGCTTGCCCAGGCGGAGCATGGCGGCTTCTACCAAGCCGTCGCCGACGGCACCTATGCAAAATACGGCCTCGACGTCACCATTGTCCAGGGCGGCCCGAATGCTGCAAACAGCGCCCTATTGATCTCCGGCAAGCTCGATTTCTACATGGGCGGCCCTCAGGGAGAGATATCCGCCGTCGAACAGGGCATTCCGCTGGTCGATGTCGCCGCGATCTTCCAAAAGGATCCGCAGGTACTGATCGCCCATCCGGACAACGGCGTCGACAAGTTCGAGGACCTCGCCAAGCTGAAAACGCTGTTCCTCAGCAAGGACGGCTATCTCACCTATTTCGAGTGGATGAAGGCCAACTTCAAAGGCTTCAAGGACGAGCAGTACAAGCCCTATAACTTCAGTCCCGCCCCCTTCCTCGCAGACAAGGAGTCTGCCCAGCAGGGGTACCTGACCTCCGAACCCTACGAGATCCAGAAGCAGGCAGGCTTCGAGCCAAAGGTCTTCCTGCTCGCCGACAACGGCTACTCACCCTATTCGACGATGATCACGACCACGCAGGCGACGATCGATGGCAAGCCCGACGTCGTGCAGCGCTTCGTCGATGCCTCGATCGAGGGCTGGTACAATTACCTCTACGGCGACAACACCAAGGCGAACGCGCTGATCAAGAAGGACAATCCTGAAATAACGGACGGCCAGATCGCCTATTCGGTCACCAAGATGAAGGAATACGGCATCATCGAATCCGGCGACAGCCTGGACAAGGGCATCGGCTGCATCACCGACGCCCATTACAAGAAGTTCTTCGACGAGATGACTGCTATCAAGGTCTTCAAGACCGACACCGACTATACCAAGGCCTTCACGACGAAGTTCGTCTGCAAGGGCGCCGGAATAGCGCTGAAGAAATAAGCCTCCCAGGCCAGGTCCGCCGCTCGTCTGGCGGCGGACCGCACTCCTTCGATAAATGAGCGAGAAAATGTCCCTAGCCGAAACCAAGGCGGCGCCTTCCAAGGAGGCGAGAAAGCGGCCACTGGTCGTCATGCAGTCGGTGTCGAAGGTCTTTTCCAGCGGCACGACAGCGCTCTCGGGCATGTCGTTGACCGTCGAAAGTGGCGAATTCATCAGCCTGCTTGGCCCCTCGGGCTGCGGCAAGTCCACGGCGCTGCGCATCATCGCCGGCCTTGGCGACATCACCGCGGGCAAGATCGACTGGCCGAGTTCACGGATCAATTCCAAGGGCCTGCCTGAAGGTGATATCGGCTTCGTCTTTCAAGAGCCGACGCTGATGCCGTGGAAGACCGTTTTCGGCAACGTCTACCTGCCGCTGAAACTGCGCGGGATCTCCAAGGCGGAAGCCCGCGGCCGAATCACCGAAGCGCTGGCGACCGTCAGCCTCCAGGATTTCGCCGATGCCTATCCGCGCGAACTCTCCGGCGGCATGAAGATGCGCGTGTCGATCGCCCGCGCGCTGGTGACCAAGCCGAAGCTGCTGCTGATGGACGAGCCTTTCGCCGCACTCGACGAGATCACCCGCCAGAAACTCAACGACGACGTGCTGCGGCTGTGGAAGGCGACCGGCATTACGGTGATCTTCGTGACGCATTCGGTATTTGAATCCGCTTATCTCTCGAACCGCATCGTGGTGATGAAGGCGAGGCCCGGCCGCGTGCATGCCGATTTTCCGCTGACCACCAGCCTTGAGCGGGATTCGCATTATCGAACCTCGGAACAATATCGGCAGGCCTGCGAAAAAGCGTCTCGTTCGCTGATCGAGGCGATGGGCGGATCGGAGGATCACTGATGAGCGTCGAAAGCATCGAAACCGCAGAAGCCGCATCTCCGCCCGGCTCCCGACCGGCGAACGCCCGGCGGCGTGAGTTAGCCCTGCGCATTGCCGTGCCTTTCCTCGTCATCACCGTGCTCATCATCGCCTGGGAGCTTTACGTGGTGCTCTCGGACGTTCCGCCATACATCCTGCCCGGTCCCGGCGCGGTGGCTGCGGCCTTCATCAATGATTGGGGCACGCTGGCGCCGGCCCTCTGGGTCACGACCAAGATCACCTTCATCTCGCTGATGCTGGCGCTGATTGGCGGCGTGGGGTTTGCAATCTTCCTGGTGCAATCGCGCTGGATCGAGATCGCCTTCTATCCGCTCGCCGTTATCCTGCAGGTGACGCCGATCGTGGCGATCTCGCCGCTGATCCTGATCTACGCTCCCTCCACGCAGGTCGCGCTTCTCATATGCGCCTTCCTCGTCGCGTTCTTCCCGATCCTGTCGAACATGGTGCAGGGCCTGAAGAGCGTCGACCATAATCTGATCAACCTCTTTGAGCTTTACGGCGCCTCGCGCTGGCAGACGCTGCTCTTTCTCAAACTGCCTGCCGCCCAGCCCTATTTCATGACCGGTCTTCGCATCGGCGGCGGCCTCGCACTGATCGCCGCCGTCGTCGCCGAATTTGCCGCAGGATCCGCCGGTGCCGGCTCCGGCCTCGCCTTCCGCCTGCTCGAAGCGCAGTACCGGATGAACATCCCGCGGCTCTTCGCCGCCCTCTTGATGCTCTCCATGCTTGGCGTAGCGATCTTCGGCCTCACCACCCTCATTGCCTGGCTGAGCCTTCATCGCTGGCATGAAAGCAGCATCAAACGGGAAAACTAATGACCTATTCCTTCATATCCCCGCCGAATGCGGCCCGCTTCGTGTTGAGCAACGCGACAGTGCCCGCCGTCACCGTCGAGCATGTCGACGTGCCGGTCACCGAAGGGCTGGCCACGGTCGATATCGTCATCAGCGACGGCATGGTTGCCGCCATTCGGCCGGCCGGCGCCGCACCCGCCGATTATGCCAGGATCGATCTCAAGGACGGCATGGTCTGGCCGTGCTTTGCCGATATCCATACTCATCTCGACAAAGGCCATATCTGGCCGCGCCAGGCCAATCCCGACGGCAGCTTCATGGGCGCGCTCGATGCCGTCAGGGCCGACCGGGAAGCAAACTGGTCGGCCGCAGACGTCAAACGGCGGATGGAATTCTCGCTCCGCTCCGCCTATGCCCATGGCACCAGCCTGATCCGTACGCACCTGGACTCGCTTGCGCCACAGCATCGCATCTCATTCGAGGTTTTTGCCGAAATCCGGGATACCTGGAAGGACAGGATTGCATTGCAGGCGGTCGCCCTCTTCCCGCTGGATGCCATGGCATCCAGCGCCTTCTTTGCCGATCTCGTCACAACAATCCGGCAGAACGGCGGCCTGCTTGGCGGCGTCACCAGGATGGGGCCGGAGCTTGTCTGGCAGCTTGACACGCTCTTCAGGACCGCCTGGGAGCATGGCCTGGATATCGATCTGCATGTCGACGAGACGGATGATCGCGGCGCCGAGACGCTGAAGGCAATCGCCGAGGCCGTGCTGCGCAACGGGTTCGAGGGCAAGGTCACCGCCGGCCATTGTTGCTCGCTCGCCCGCCAGGACGAAGACACCGCCGCGCGCACCGTCGAATTGGTCGCCAAGGCAGGTATCGCGGTCATCGCGCTACCGATGTGCAACATGTATCTGCAGGATCGCTATCCCGGCCGCACCCCGCGCTGGCGCGGCGTCACGCTGTTCCAGGAGCTGGCCGCCGCCGGTGTCGCGACCGCGGTCGCATCCGACAATACCCGTGACCCCTTCTATGCCTATGGTGATCTCGATCCGGTGGAGGTTTTCCGTGAGGCCGTGCGGATTCTGCATCTCGATCACCCGCTCGATACCGCCGCCCGTGTCGTCACCACCTCGCCCGCCGCCATCGTCGGGCGACCGGACAAGGGCCGTATCGCCGCCGGCGATCCTGCCGATCTCGTGCTCTTCAGCGCGCGGCGCTGGAGTGAATTCCTGTCCCGTCCGCAGTCTGACCGCGTCGTGCTTCGCCGCGGCAAGGTGATCGACCGCAGCCTGCCGGACTACCGTGAACTCGATAACGTCGTTGGAGCCTGACATGGCCGATTATCAAAAGATCAAAAAGGAACTCGAAGGCATCGCCGTCGAGGATAATCCGGCGCTGGTTCGCCAGAAGAGCCGGGATTTCTACTGGTATTCGCCTGTACTCAAAGCTCAGCTCGACAATGTGACGGCCGATCTCGTCGTCACGCCGAAGACCGAGGAAGAGGTCATCCGGACGCTGAAGGTCGCCTATGCCCATGGCGTACCGGTCACGCCGCGTGGCGCCGGCACCGGCAATTACGGCCAGGCCATGCCGCTTTCCGGTGGCATCGTTCTCAATCTTGCCGCCATGGACAAGATCAAGGAGATCCATCCCGGCCGTGTCGTCTGTGAGCCCGGCATCGTGCTTGCCCAACTCGACAAGCAGACCAAGGCCCATTCCGGCCAGGAGCTGCGCTTCCACCCCTCCACCGCCCAGACGGCGACGGTCGGCGGCTTCATCGCCGGCGGTTCCGGCGGCGTCGGGTCGATCACCTGGGGCGGCTTGCGCGACCTCGGCAACATCCTGCGCCTGCGCGTCGTCACCATGGAGGCCGAGCCGCGCGTGCTCGATCTCACCGGCTGGGATCTGCAGAAGGTGAGCCACGCCTACGGCACCAACGGCATCATCACCGAGATCGAGATGCCGCTTGCGCCCGCCTATGACTGGGTCGATGTGCTCGTCGGTTATGACGACTTCATGGAAGCGGTGCGCTTCTCCGATGCGCTGGCGAAATGCAACGGCATCCTGGTCAAGGAGATCGCGCCGATCGCCGCTCCCATTCCTTACGACTATTTCACCCGCCACAAGCCCTACATCCGTCAGGGCCAGTCGATCGTCGTGCTGATGATCGCGCCGCACTCCATGGATGCTTTTCTCGCCTTCACGGCGGCGCAGAAGGGCGAGATCATGTTCCGCTCCGACAAGGTGGAAAGCATGCGCGGCATTCCGCACGCCTACGAGCTTGCCTGGAACCACACGACATTGCGTGCGCTGAAGGTCGATCCGAGCTTCACCTATCTGCAGGTGCAATATCCGGGACCGGATCATGTCGCAAAAGTCCGCAAGATGGTCGAAATCTTCGGTGACGAAGTACCGGGTCATCTCGAATTCATCAAATTCGACGGCCAGATCCAGTGCTCCGGGCTGCCGCTGGTGCGCTATACCACCGAAGAGCGGCTGGAGGAGATCATCAAGATCCATCAGGACAATGGTTGCCCGATCTTCAACCCGCACCGCTATACGCTCGAGGAAGGCGGCATGAAGCGCACCGACGCGGTGCAGCTCGCCTTCAAGCAGGAAACCGATCCGAAGGGCCTGCTCAATCCCGGCAAGATGATTGCGTGGGACAATCCCGATTTCGATTTCAACGCCGGCAAGAATTATCTCTTCCCGGGCCTGGCAGCCGTCATGGAGGCTTCATGAGGGTTCTCGTCCTCCACTCTCACCCGGTCGAGGAAAGTTACGGCAAGGCGCTTTACCGGCAAACGGTCGAGAGCCTTGAGAAGGCCGGGCATATTGTGGACGCCTGCGACCTCTATGAAGAGCAGTTCGATCCGGTGCTCTCGCGCCACGACCGGCTCGTCTATCACGACTATCCGGAAAACCTGAAGCTGGTGGGATCGCACGTCGAACGGTTGAAGGCGGCCGAGGGGCTGGTGATCTGCACCCCGATCTGGAACTTCGGCTTTCCGGCAATCCTGAAGGGATATTTCGACCGCGTCTGGCTGCCGGGCGTCTCCTTCGAACTCGTCAACGGCAAGGTGGAATCGCGGCTGCGCCACATCCGCAAGCTCGCAGCCGTCCTGACTTATGGCGCAACGCCCTTCCGGGCCTTTGCAGCCGGCAACCCGCCAAAGAAAATCGTCAAGCGCGTGCTGAGGGCGCAGATCAATCCGGTGAGGCCGGTGACGTTCCTCGCCCATTACGACATGAACAATTGCACGCCGGAGACGCGGTCAAAATTCCTGGCCCGCGTCGGAGGCGCGATGGAGCGATTCTAGAAAATTTTCGCAGCCGTCACTTCGACCTCGACGAGGAATTCCGAGCGGGTAAAGCCGCCGATAACGAGCAAGGTGGAAACCGGCTTCGGATCGAGCGTATAGCGATCCCGCACGGCCATATAGGCCGGGAAATCCTCCCGGCGGATGACGAAGCCCGAAATGCGGATGACGTCGGCAAAACTCATCTCCGCCTCTTCGAGGATCGCCTTGATCGCCTCGAAGCAGAGTTCCGCCTGAGCCGTGATGTCGCTCGGAACAGTATCGTCGAGACCGATACCCAGCTGGCCCGAGGTGACGAGCAGCGCTGCGCCGGGCGGCACCAGCAGGCCGTGATTGTAATTCCCAAAAGGCCGGCGCACCGAGGCCGGATTGAAGATCTTCTTCATCGATCGCTCTAGAATTCCTATAGGTCCGTAGATCCCGCGACCCTACAGGATGCGGCGGGATATGAGAATATCGCTGCCGCTCATGATAAGTTGCGAGGAATGATGTGGGACAACCCGCCGCGGAGGGGCCGAGGATCGTCCAGGCGCCAGTTCAATATCCACGGTACTTAGTCTGATGTCCGCCGCGCTTCATCTTTGTATCACGCGCCGCGAGGCGACCAAGTGGATGGGGCTGTTGCCTTCAAAGGCTCGTCCGCTGCGCTGCCCGTCCGCCGCGCCTCTGTCGCCGTCCAATTGAAACTGATTGACCAGATCCCGCAGCCGGCCTGCCTCGGAGGACAATGAGGCAACGGCAGCTGTCGATTGTTCGACCATCGCTGCATTTTGCTGGGTCGCTTGGTCCATCTGATTGACGGCCGTGTTGATCTCGGCAAGTCCAATCGATTGCTCGCGCGCCGATGTGGCAATCGCATCCATGAGTTGGTTAATCTGTATGACGTATTCACCGATCGACTTGAGCGACGTTCCGGTTTCGAGAACCAATTTCACGCCATTTTCCACATCGGTTGACGACTTTTGAATAAAGCCCTTGATCTCCTTGGCCGCTTGAGCGGCGCGCTGGGCGAGCTCACGGACTTCCTGGGCGACAACGGCAAAACCCTTGCCCGCCTCACCCGCACGGGCAGCCTCAACGCCAGCATTCAGCGCCAGGAGGTTCGTCTGGAAGGCGATTTCATCGATTGCACCAATGATGTTCGAAATCTGCTGTGAACTGTCTTCGATGCGGCGCATGGCCTGTTCCGCCTCAGAGACGACCGTTGCCGACCGCTGGGCACTGATATCGGCTTCTTTGGCCACGTTGCGTGCCTCGTCGGTGCGTTTGGTCGACATCGTCACATTCGAGGTGATCTCGTCCAAGGCTGCAGCCGTCTCCTCGAGAGAGGCAGCTTGTTGTTCAGTGCGTTTGGAAAGATCCTGCGCGGCAGATGCAATTTCACCGGTACCATTGTCGATGCTGTGTACCGTCTCGAGCACGGCGCCGATGGTCGCACCCAATTGCCGGAGCGAAGCGTTGAAGTCTTCGCGCAAGGCTTCGTATTCGGCCGCAAATTGCTCCGAAAGCTGGAAGGAAATGTCGCCTGCTGCAAGCCGCCGGAGGCCTCCGCCCAATGTCGTGGTCGCGAAGCGCAACTGTTCTGCCTCGCGTTCGGCGCGCTGTTGGGCTGCGGCGCGCGCTGCTTCGCTCTCGCTGCGGGATTCGGCGGCTTCCTTCTCCAGCCTGACGACGTTTAGGGCATTCTGACGGAAGATTTCAACCGCGCCGGCCATTTCGCCGACTTCGTCGGTGCGACCGGCATAGGGAATATCACTGTCGAGATCGCCATCCGACAAGCGCCTCATGGCCGAAGCGATGCTTCGGATTGGGTTAGCAATGCCCGATATCGCAAAGAATATGCCGGCAACGGCAAGAAGCACGGCCAGCGTTGCGATCGTGGCCGTCAGCATGAAAGCGGATTGTGCGGAAGCACCGCTCGCGGCCACGAAACCTTCGGCCTGGCCGAGAATGAAGGCGACCAGATCTGCAACCGCCTTGTTCATTAGCTCGGCTTGTGGCTCCATATTTTCCTTGAGGAGACGGATTGCTTCAGGCGTCTTCCCGTCATTTTCAGACGCGATCATTTGCTCTGCAAGCGCGCGATATTTGGCGAGTTCCGGCTTGATCTGATTGATCAGTTCGCGCCCCCGCTCGGTGCGGACGCCTTTTTCGTATTCGCCAACAACTGTGTCGAGCGCGGCGCCGGCTGCATCGATTTTTTGCTGTCCGACATTCCGCTCCTCCGCTGTATCCTCCAGGAGATACTGGGCATAGACCAATTTCAGGTCGAGGAAGTCATCCTTGATCTCCCGGGCCGTCACAAGCCGCTGCATCCAGAAGGTCCCGATCTGCTCGGTATTGGCACGAAGTGTCGAAATCGTGCTCAGCGAGATATAGGACAGGCCAACCATGAACAGACTGATGATCGACAGCTTTAAGATCAGGGCTTGTTTGATGCTCGGGCGCTTCATGCGGGTCTCCTCGGAGGTCTGGAACGACCGGCATGCCGGCTGATGCAAGATCTCGCGCCAGATTCAATAATTTAGTATTAACTAAACAATGATCCCGCTCTTTTTCCTGAAATCTTCTGAGCAGATCCATACTTCCGCGATTAATTAAACGACATGCGACTTAAAGTTCCTGGAAATCCAAGGAAATAGCAGCCATGGCGAGCGAAAATGGCAGCTCCATCAGGTCTCGATACCAAGAATGAATCGATCTCCATTGACCCGGCTTTGGACATCAATCGCCGTCAGGGCAAGAAACGTCGATCCGCTCACGCAGCCGTCCTGCCGTCCGCGACGGGAGATCCTGACGGGCAAGGCGGAGCTCTGCCGATCGATCGTGGGGCTTTGCCAGATGGCTTTCAGAACCTGAGGTTATCGTAGCGGGCGCCCCGGCGATCGAAGACCTGCCGGTGTTCGCCTATGTCGAAGCCGATGTCGTGACCGCGTTGATGGCCTTGAAGCCGCACCCGCCGGGCGCCGTCGAGATCGCGCTGATTGCGACGCGACCCGAATATCACGGTCGCGGCGCCGGACGCCATCTCGTCGATGCGGCAGAACGTTTCGGTCACGAATCGGGTGCGCGGCTGCTGACGGTCAAGACGCTCGCCCCGCGCGGCCGCGACGAACCGCAGTTCGAGGCGACGCGGCGCTTCTATGACCGGAACGGCTTCGTGCGGGCTGAGGTCTTTGCAAAGCTCTGGCACGAGGACCATCCATGCCTGTTCATGGTCAAGCCGCTCGCTGGTGTCCAGGTAGGTGAGGCTACGCTTTGAGACGACGGGATTTTCTGCTTGGCGCGCATTTGCAATAACTGGCGCGCAAGGCACCCGTCTCTGCGCGCGGTGGACGATAGGAGCTAGTGGCGCCCCTCCGGCAGCGGGCAGGCTTCGCCGCAGCCGCCGACGCCCGGCAGGTTATAGCGCAGGCAGCAGACTTTCCGGCGCACGAATTCGAGCCCGCATTGCTGGCGCGCAATGCGGATCATGCCGAACATCGGGTTGCGCCCGCCGCCCGGCCATTGAGCTTCTTCCAGCAGCGCCAGGCCACCTTCGACGAGGAGGGGCTCATGGCGATGAGCGATCTCCTTCAGAATCCAGGAGAGATAGGCCGCGACATTGTTCCAGAGAAGCTTCGGCGCGACGCCGGCATTGGCGGCGATCGCCGCGATGACGGGCTCGGCGTGACCGAGCATCAGCCGGTGAAGCTCGCCGGCCGGGTCAGTCGTCACCTCGGGCCTGCCGGACATCAAGAATGCTTCCGGTTCGCCTGTCTGGTCGGTACAGACGAGCGATAGGCGGTCGATTTCTAGCGGCAGCCCGATGTGGTGCACGAACAAATGGACGCTGGGGGCGATGGTCAGCATGCTGAAGTAGTAGAGCGTCCACATCGAGACGATCGCACGACGGTCGCTGCGGGGAAATTTTTGCGCATACCGGCCAATGATCTCGTCGAAGATCGCCCGGTCGCAAAGATCTCTGCAGGAAACGACGATACCCGTCTGCGGCGGGGAATCGAGCAGCTTGCCGCGGCAATAAGAGAACGGTCCGTCGCCCACCAGTCCGTCGAGGTTGACGGTCTGGTGGGCGACAGGATGGTCAGCGATCAAGGTCGGGCGCTGGAGCGCCCCGTTTGTCTCCATTGCCGTGCCTTACCACCGGTATTTCAGGGTGCCGGTAATGTTACGGCCCTGGCCGAGATAGCAGAAGCCCTCATTGCAGACAGTGTCGCGTTCGTCGGCAATGTTGCGGATATTGAAGGCGGCCGTCAGGCCCTCATATTTCTTGTCGACCGCGCCGAAATCATAAGCGGCGGACGCATCGACGTAGAAACCCGAAGGGTTTTTCGAAGTATTGGCGGTATCCGTCCAGTTCTCGCTGACGTAACGGACACCCGCGCCGACCGACAGCCCGTTGAACGGATTCATTTCCTGGAACGTATAGTTGGCCCAGAGACTTGCGACATGCGATGGGGTCACAGCCGGCGTGTTGCCCTCGTTTTCACCACCTCCGGTCACCTCGGAATGGTTGTAGGTGTAGGCTGCGATGAGATCCAGGCCATCGGCGACTGCCGCGCGGGCTTCAAGCTCGATGCCCGTTCCCGTCACCTCGCCGAGCGAGTTATAGGCAAGGGTCAGGGGATTGGCCAACACCGGCTTGTTCTTTTCGACGATGTGATAGGCGACCGCCGATAACAGGATATCGGTGCCGGGCGGCTGGTACTTCACGCCAAGTTCGTATTGTTCGCCCTCCGTCGGCTCCAGGATCTTGCCGGATGCCGACCGGTTGGTCACGGGATCGAAAGAGGTCGCATAGGAAACGAATGGCGCGATGCCGTTGTCGAAGCGGTAAAGCGCGCCGGTCTGCCAGGAGAGGGCATTCTTGCTGACGTCTTCGGAGGCGTTCAACCCCAAAGAGGTATAGGTCGTGTCACGCGTCTGGTTCACCCAGGTCTGGCGGCCGCCGAGATTGAAGCGCCAGTTGCCGGCCTCGATCTGGTCCATGGCGTAAACACCGACCTGCCGCATGTCGGCATCGGCTACGATGAAGTTATAGGCCGGCGTGGCGCCTGACACGCCATAGGTCGGATTGGCGATATCGAAATCGAATGCCGGGTTGACGGCGCCGATGCCGTAGCCCCAGTTCGACTGGAGATTGGTGTAGTCGAGCCCGAAGAGCATCGTGTGGGCAATCGGGCCTGTATCGAACTTCGCCTCGAGCTGGTTGTCGACCTGGAAGACGTTCATCTCGTCCCGGATCGAGCTGGCGTTGCGATGCGCGACGGTCCCGGTCCAGCTGGAAACGCCGAGGTAGCGAGCGCGAAGATCGAGATGCGAGTAACGCAGGTTATGCCGGAACGTCAGGCCGTTGTCGAATTCATGCTCGAACTGATAGCCGACCTGCTGCTGCTTGACCTTCTGGTAGTCGTAATCGGGATCGCTCTGCCTAATGTCGAGTATTCGGCCGTCCAGTGTCGTGATCGCGCCGACATTGGAGTCGGTCTCGTCGGCCTGCACCAGACCGTACAGCGTGAAGGTCGTGCCCTCGTCAGGTTTCCAGGTAAAGGACGGTGCCAGGAAATAGCGGTCGTCGGCAATATCGAAATTGGTGTCGCCGTGACGGGCAAGGCCGACGATGCGATAGAGAAAATCGTCATTTCCTTCGCTGATCGGCCCGCCGAAATCGAACATCGCCTGAGCCCGATCCTTGGTGCTGTAGGAGATACCGACTTCGTGGATCGGCTCTTCGGTCGGAAGCTTCGATATCTTGTTGACGAGGCCGCCCGGCGATCCGGAGCCGTAGAGAACGGATACTGGTCCCTTGATCACCTCGACGCGCTGCAACTGATAGGGATCGGTGCGGAACATGCCGTAATTGATATAGGGTTGACGCAAGCTGTCACGGTAGTCGCCAACCGTCGTAACGTTGAAGCCGCGAATGAAGATCTGGTCGAAGCGCGGATCGAACCCGTTCGGTCCGGTTGTCACGCCGGCCGAATAGCGCACTGCCTCGATGATGCTCTGGGCGCCACGCTGCTCGATTTCCCTCTCCGTGGTCACCGAGACCGAACGCGGCGTCTCGACGAGCGGCGTGTTGATCTTGGTCGCGGCCGAACTGTTCTTGGCAGCAACGGACGTCCGGTCGGACTTGCTATCAGAGGATGCACCTTGAATGACGATCGGCTCCAGCGTCGTCGCGCTGCCATCTGTCGATGCGCTCTGAGCTAAAGCCGGCGATGCTGCAACGCCGATCAGGAGGATCGCTGTCGCGACAAATAGGCTATCGTTATAAATTCGCGATACATTATTAGAAACATTCAAAAAAACACGCGCCATTGCTTGGTCCCGACACCACCGATGCGGGCGGAACCTATGGAGCGAAATTGGCCCTGTCAACATAAGATGATTATTTAAATCATCTATTAATCTGCAAGAATCCACGCTTTCGAGTCACCCGAATAGGTTGCACGTAGAATTGGGGCCATGACGTCCCGTGCAGATAAATTGCCAACCTGCCGGTCTTGATGGGTCGAGATTGCGGGATGGCTCGGCAATCGTCAGCCGCTTGTCGCTGCTATGTCGGTGCGTACCACGGGTTGATAACGTTAAGTCCTGCGGCTTCGAAGGGACTAGTGTCGCGGGTAGCGACAATAAATCCGTTCGCCGCGGCAGTTGCGGCGATATAGGCATCTGCTTTACCGATTGCCCGACCTGCTACGCGTGCTCGCGCCATTAATTCCGAATAGCTCTTTGACACAGCCATGTCGAACGATAGAACGCGTCCAGAAAATAGAGGTAGAACTTCCTCTTCTAGTCGATCGTAGAGGACGGTCTTTCGTCTTCCGCTAGGCATCGCGGCGATGCCGAACCGTAACTCAGCTACTGTAATCGCCGAGACGAACAGTGTTTCCACTGCTTGAGCATCGATCCACGCCAGCACCTGACTATCGGGTGTGGGCTTCCATGGCTCCGAGATGACGTTGGTATCGATCAGGATCATTCGAAACTCATAGGTTCCGCAGGCGCTTTGTCTCGGACGAGCTGCAGATTATCCACGTCGTTGTTGGAAAGCCCTGCTTCGCGCCCGATCGATGCTAGCAACGAGCCCAACATGACGCGCTCAGCTGGCCGTACCGCTGTTTCTAGGATGTCACGGATTTCTGCTTCGGTACTGCGGCCGTGATGAGCTGCCCTCACTCTCAAGGCACGATGTGTCTCCTCAGACAAATTGCGTATTGTAACTGCTGCCATCGCTTGCACCCCCTTAACACTGATGATCATGCTATCAATATATGGAAGGTGATATCAGCTGACAACTCCTCTAGTTGTTTTGGAAGGACGCTTTTTGAATTGCGACAAATTGCAATCCTCATCCACCATCCATGCGCAACCTTTGCCACCCGACTGCGGTCAGTAGTATCAACTGACTAAGTAGGAGGGCATTTCGACCGCAGGTGCCGCTGAAGTGGCTCGCCGGCTAGATCGGCTGGCGGAGTTGCGCAAAACTCCATCGCGCGCAGTTGAGCAACTGCCACTCCCATTAGAGCCGCTGGCCAATTATGGGATGAGGCCCGTGGTCCGATAGGCCCGGATCGTCCGGTCATAGATGCCGATGTCCCGGCAACCGCGTGCGACCAGCTGCGCGCCTTCCATAGCAGCAAAAATCGCCATCGCCCACTCCTGCAGATTTTGCTCGCCCGACGAGGGCCTTGCGCGTGAGAGGATCTGGGTGAGCCATCCGACGTTCATCTGCGCGAATCGATCGACCTCGGTTCTGACCTCCGCAGGGAGGTCGTCTAGTTCCGCGCTCATAATGCCGCACAGGCACATGCGATTATCGTTGGCCAGGGCAGCGCGAAAGATCGCCGCGTATCTGCCCATGCACCAACTCGCATCGTTGGAAGTGGCCAGCAGCTCCGCCAGGTAGGCTGCGCCCTCCTCCGTATAGCGACGCGCCAACGCGGCGCCGAGATCGCCCTTGGTCGGAAAATGATAGTGCACGCTGGCGCTTTTGATCCCGACCTCTTTGGCGAGTTCACGAAAGCTCAGCGCACTGTAGCCATGCGACTGCACCGTGGCTTTTGCGGCGGCCATGACCGCCTCGCGCATATCCGTCTTGGTTTTTGCCATTGTCGTTCCGTACCTATCACTCGATAGATAGTTGTTGACGGCCAAAAAGGGAAGAGATATCTGTGAATCGCAATCTATCTATCGATAGACAGATAAAGGCATTCCTGATGAAAATCTTCGATCGCCCCGGCTTTCCTGGGCAACCGCCAGCGCGATAAGGCGCTAGCCGGCATGAGGTATTTCGATACGGTGCTGCAGGACCGTTCGTTCGTCGCCGGCGATGCATTCTCGATGGCCGACATCACAGTGTTTGCCGGGCTGATGTTCGCGGACGCCGCCGGCATTGCCATCCCTGAAGATCATTCCGCGCTGAAGACCTGGCGCACAAAAGTCTCCGAGCTGCCGAGCGTCAAGAATCGCAGCGGCCAGATGTTCGTCGCGGAGGATCTGCGTAGGCTCGGCTTCTAATCGCACACCTCACCTCGCTACACCGCGCCAACCTATTCCCCACCGGCAGCTCTGATTGCACCGGCGCCCGCTCCTGCGCCCGCCGCTCCGCGGCAGATGGCACCCGAGAAAACACTGCCCGGAAACTCGAACAAATTCAGGCGGATCGTTATCCAGGTGCAGTCGGGATTGCCTGCCTACGGTTATTACGCTGGCTCCCTGACTGGTGTCGTCGACGAGGACACGCGCGCGGCGCTGAGCCAGATGCAGAAGGACAACAAGCTCAAGGTAACCGGTACGGTAACGACAGAGGTCTTGAACGCATTCGGGATTGCAGCACGATAGCGATTGGAATGCCCTGCCGCTCTATACGCAGCGCTTTTCCGACATAACGGCGATAGTAGTCAAGCCCCATTACAGCCATCATCACCTTGTTTTTATTCTATTTATTTCGTGTCTAGATGCGTGAGCAATCGCGATCCCGACAAAAGGGGGATAAAGACCGGGCGCCGTATCTAGGTCATCGGGGCGACCTGCTTCTCCCTCGCCGCATTCAAAACGCGGATAAAACGCGTCGCTCACTTCTTATTACCATCGCATTGTTTTTGCTGAAAAAACTCACCCCTCTCACCTGAGTGGACCGTGACGATAGGGGCGAATCTGATATAAGGGGGATAAAACGAGGAAACGAAATGCCTATCCATGATCCATGCGCTTTGCTCAACCGTTGCTTCAAGAGCCGAACGAAACTGGGTGGCTGGAATTCAAGGTCAATAACAAGGATCCGCGCGAGATTGGTGAGTATGTTTCCAGCCTCGCGAATTCAGCCATGCTGGCTGGCAGGGATCGTGCTTTCCTTGTCTTCGGCGTGGAGGACCGCTCGAAAGAACGGGTGGGGACCGAACTCCGTTTGCAAAAACTAAAGCAGGGAAACGAGGATTTTACAAATTGGCTGAGCCGGATGATCGAGCCGCGTGTCCTCATCGAGGTTCTGGATTTCTCGTGCGATGGCCTTGCCTATTCCGTGATTGCCATCGAACCGTCCTATGAACGGCCCGTAAAGTTCAGCGGTGTGGAATTCATCCGGATTGGGGAGAACAAGAAAAAGCTCGCCGAGTTTCCGGAGCATGAGCGGGCGCTGTGGATAGCGACCGGAAGGCGCCGCTTCGAGACAGCCGTGGCTGCATCCAACGTGACCACGGAAGATGTTTTCGCGCTCCTGGATCCGGATCCTATGTTCGATTTAACCGGCGAGCCAAGGCCCAAGAACCAAGAAGAGGTGACCCGCAAGATGGCGGATCGAGGGGTTGTTCTGGATAATCTTGAGGGCCGGTTCGACATTACCAACCTCGGCGCCATCATGCTGGCCCGCGACGTCACGGCTTTTCCCTCCATCGCCGGGAA
Source organism: Rhizobium leguminosarum bv. trifolii WSM1325 (assembly GCA_000023185.1). Lineage (NCBI taxonomy): Bacteria > Pseudomonadati > Pseudomonadota > Alphaproteobacteria > Hyphomicrobiales > Rhizobiaceae > Rhizobium > Rhizobium leguminosarum. The sequence goes on from CP001623.1 coordinate 42,923, forward strand.
AGCCGTTCGCATCGTCAAATATACCGGCCGCGATAAATCTCGATCCGACTTCGAACAGGAAGGCAAGAAGGGCTACGCCGTCGGTTTCACCAGCATGATGAAATTCCTGATGGAACGCCTGCCCAAGGACGAACGATATATCGACGGGGTTCGACGCATGGTTCCGCACTTCCCGGAAACAGCTATCCGGGAAGTGATTGCCAACGCACTCATCCACCAGGATTTCATGGCGACCGGCGTCGGTCCTGTGGTTGAGATCTATGATAACCGGATCGAGGTCAGCAATCCGGGTAACTCTCTGATCAGCACCGACCGAATCCTCGACGAACGACGCTCCCGAAACGAAAAACTGGCAGCGACTATGCGTTCATTCGGCCTCTGTGAGGAACGCGGTGGCGGTCTCGACAAGACGCTAATTGAGATCGAGGCAGAGCATCTCCCGGCCCCCGATTTCATCTCATCCGAAAACTCAATGCGTGTCGTGCTGTTCGCGCCAAAAGGCTTCAACCAGATGTCGAAGGCAGAGAAAATGCGGGCGTGCTTCTTTCATTGTATTCTGCGCTGGCTAACTCACGATTACATGAGCAACGCAACTCTCCGGGAACGGTTCTCGCTTCCGGCCGAAGAGTATCAGGCAGTTTCCACAATTATCGCGGAATCGATCAAACTCGGCCGCATCGCACCGGCAGATCCGGACCAGGGCAGGAGAAACGCGAGATACGTTCCGTACTGGGCCGTCTAAGGCAAGTGACCGCCTTGACAGGAATCGAACCGTGAATTCGGTCTGGCATGAGTGAGACTTTGGCCCGATATGATACGTTTACGACATACTGTCGTCCGCTGGTACAAAATCATTAGGGCAAGCAGATCGTCTTTTGGGGCGGAATTCGCGGCCCGCCTTGCCTCCGGTCGTCTGCTCCCTAGATCCGACACATGGATACCGAGCGAACCACAGCTCCTATCAGATCGGTAAGGGCGTCTTCGCGGAAACCTCTGCAGAGGTTGAGCCCGGCCATTGTCGAGCAAGTCGAGCGCCTGCTCGGTGGACGCACGCGTGATATCCGCTTCAATGGGGAACTGGCTCGGCTTTTTGGCGAACGCTCCTGGCCGCGGACTGCCAAGATCATTCGCGCGTGGATGGTCTGGGTTATCGTGCTCGACGTCCTGACGTTGGGCCTCAACGCGATCTTGCTTCCGACTGAAACCGTCATGTCGATGCTTTGGCCAGCGTCTATCCTTCCCCCCGCGGCTCTTGTCGCCGCGGTGGCCTTCCTGCGGCCGCATGCTTTGTGGGTGCAGGGAGTTTTCCTCCTCTCGGCTGTTTTTCTCATCCTCCTGTCGGTCGCCATGGTGGGCGTTAACACCGGTGGCGAGTTTTATGAGCGGCATTTGACCATCATGCTTTTTGTGGCCGTCACTGCCATTATCATATTTCCCATTCCACTCGGTTGGGCGATGGCGATCGGTGCTTCTGCCCTCGGTATCTACCTTGTGTTTCAACTGCGCAATCCAGCCATCGAAGTGGGCAGTGCTCTGGCCGGGACGCTGTTTTTCGCAAGCGGTGTGGCTGCAACCGTCGTTGCCCGACGTACCGCAACCATCTTCGCTCAGAAGACTTTCTTGCTGGAGTTACGAGATCGAAGTCGCCTCGCGGAGCTTACCGACGCCAATTCCCAGCTGGAATTGCTGGCACGGACAGATCCGTTGACGGGTGTCGCCAACCGGCGCTCGATGATGGAAACGCTCCATTATTTCTGGAGCGAGGATCTTAAACGAACGAGCGGCGCGGCGATGCTGATGTGCGATATCGACGACTTCAAGCATCTCAACGATAATCTCGGACATGCCGAAGGCGACCGCTGCCTGGTGAAGGTTGCCGGCATCATTCAGAGCAGCATGAGAGACGAGCGGGACCAGGTCGCCCGTTACGGAGGCGAAGAATTTCTCGTCTTTCTCCCAGGCTCAGATGAGCAAGAAGCCAAGGTCGTCGCTGAGCGGATACGCAGCCGAGTGGAAGCTGCGTCTCTTCCAAACCCGACCTCCCGCGTCGTTGCTTATGTCACTGTCAGCATTGGAGTGGCCACGATGATGCAAGACAGTGAGCTTGTGTCAGCAGAGCACATGCAACGCCAAGCGGATGCGGCGCTCTACCTTGCCAAAAAGACTGGCCGCAACCGTGTGGTGGTCCATGCCGCAAAGGTCGACCAAGCCTCAGACTAAGCCGTTTGGCTATCGTGGTCTCCAAAACGACTGCCTTAAAAGGCCGCAATCTGGGTCCGGTGTCAGCCCTGTCAGCTTGACCATTTGACAGATATCCTACAAGTCGATATGTAACATCGATCTTATCGGCGATGCGGGAAAGTGACCGGCATGACATTGAAATCGATGAAGCCGCTGACGCGCGCGCCACTGCTGCATGTCTCCGTGCAGGAAAGTCTGCGCGCCTATATCGACGACAATGGCCTGGCGCCCGGAACCCTGCTTCCGGCCGAGGGAGAGCTCGCCACCCAGCTCGGTGTCAGCCGCAATTCGCTGAGGGAAGGCATCAAGGCGTTGGAATCGCTCGGCGTGCTGGATACGCGGCGCGGCGTGGGTATCTTCGTGAAGGCATTTTCCTTCGGGCCGCTTCTCGACAACCTCGCTTACGGCCTCGGCGGCGCCCTGCGGCAGATCGAGGAGGTCCTCGAAATCCGCCGTACGCTGGAAGTGGGATTGATCGGCAAAACGATCGACGTGATCGGCGAAGAGGACATCGCCGAATTGCGCGCCACCGTCAATCGGATGCGCGCCCAGGCCGAGCGCGGTGAAACCTTTGCGGAAGACGACCAGCTGTTCCACCGACTGCTGTTTCGCTGCCAGGACAATGAAACGCTGGTGCGGCTGATCGATGTCTTCTGGCTCGCCTTCTACAAGGCGTCGGATTTCGTCAACCTTGAAAATGCCGATCCGATGGCAACGTGGCGCGACCATGCCGCAATCGTCGATGCGATCGAGGCAAAAGATCTGGAGGAGGCGCGCAGACGCCTGGATCGTCACTACGAAGGCATTGCCCGGGTGATTGCCAACAACAAGACAAGTTCAAACGTGGGAGGAACACATGAAAAGACTGTCTAGATTATCCGTGATTGCGCTTGGCGCCCTGCTGTCGACGGCTGCCGTTCCAGCTCTTGTCGTTTCGGGCGTTGCAATAGAGGCCCAGGCAGCCACGCTATCGGGCGGCTTCGATGTCGGTCCCGGAGGTTTCCAGGGCAACTTCAATCCGCTCGCCGCGACCGCCGGCTTCACCTGGCTCAGCATCTATTACGAACCGCTGATCACTTATGACGAGAAGCTGCAGAAGGTCGTCGGCGCGCTGGCAAGCTCCTACGAGGTCAGCTCCGACCAGATGACCTACACGTTCAAGCTGGTGGACGCCAAATGGCATGACGGCAAACCGTTCACTGCCAAGGACGCAAAGTTCACCATGGCCCTTGCGATGGACGCGAAAACCGGCTCGGTGCTCGCCGCCCGGCTGAAGGGCATATCGTCCGTCGAGACGCCGGATGAGCACACTGTTGTCATCAAGCTCAGCGCCCCCAGCAGCAGTTTTCCCGACACGATGACCAAAGTGATGATGCTGCCCGAGCATGCGCTCTCCTCGATCCCGGCCGACCAGCTGACGAAGAACACCTGGTGGTCCACAGCTCCGATCGGCACCGGTCCGTTCAAATTCACCAAATACGTCTCGGATCAATATGTCGAACTTGCCGCAAACACCGATTATCGCGGTGGCAAACCCGCACTGGAACGCGTCATCAATCGCTATTTCGCCAACCCGGCCGCAGCAATCGCTGCGCTGAGATCCGGCGAAATCCAGTTCACCTATGTCGATTCCAACGACGTGCCGACCTTCAAGGACAACAAGGACTTCCAGGTCATAGAAGGCAACTCTTTCGTCGTCAACTACCTGGGCTTCAACCACGAATCCCCGCTCTGGAAGGACGTGCGCGTCCGCCAGGCGGTGATGTACGCGATCAATCGCGATGCCATCATCCAGAGCCTTTATGGCGGTGCGGCCAAGCCTGCCAACTGCGCCTATGTCGCCGAACAGCTGATACCCCCTGATATCGACAGCTATGCCTATGATCCCGAGAAGGCCAAGCAGTTGTTGACGGAAGCCGGCTGGGACCAGATCAACGGCGGCAAGCAGATCACCCTTCTGACCTATTACACCACGCCGCTGGCGACCAACGTGCTTGCCGCAGTCCAGGCGATGCTTGCCCAGGTCGGCATCAACATCGTCCCGCGCGCCGTCGATGCGCCGACCTATAACAGCATCGTGCTCAATGCGACGCCGGATATCGCCCAGTTCCAGTTGGTTTATGCCGGGCTGCAGAACGGGCCGGATGCCGGAAGCATCAATGTCGGCCTCAACGAGAAGCAGATCCCTCCGGCCGGGCCGAATGTCGCCAGGGTTCGCATGCCTGACCTCACCAAGGCGCTCGATAGCGCCTTGGCCGAGCCTGATAGCACCAAGCGGGATGCCGCCTACCAGGACGTCTGCAAGGTGATGAACACCAACCTGCCCTGGGCGACGCTCTGGGTGGCAAACCGCTATGGCATCGTCTCGACAAAGGTGAAGGATTTCGTCTGGACGCCAGCGCCGGGCGGCGGCCCCTACCAGGCCAATCCGCAGAAATGGTCGATCGCCGAATAGGCGCTTTCCGGGAAAGCCTTGAGGGTGGCTTCGGCCACCCTGACAAGACGGCCCGATAAGACGGATTACCGATGCTCCAATACAGTCTCAGACGCCTGATCATAGGAATAGGCATGCTCGTCGCCCTGAGCATGCTGATCTTCCTGCTGCTGCGCCTGACACCCGGCGATCCGATCGATGCCTATATCGATCCTAACCTGCCGATGTCGCCGTCAGACCTTGCCGATCTGCGCCGAAGCCTCGGCCTCGATCAGCCCTTGCCAGTGCAGTATCTTGGCTGGTTGCAGCAGGCGGTGACGGGCAACCTCGGCTATTCGATCAAGCGTCTCGATCAGCCGGTTCTGGGGCTGGTGCTGTCACGGATCGGCCCGACAGTTCTGTTGATGGGCACCGCACTTGCCTTTGCCATCGTCGCAGGCATCACTTTCGGGGTGATCGGCGCCGTCCGCCGCAATTCGCTTGCCGATCTGTCCTTGTCGGTGGTTGCGCTTGCCGGCATTTCCAGCCCGGCCTTCCTCAGCGCGCTGATCGGCCTTTATATTTTCTCCGTCCGCCTGCACTGGATGCCATCAGGCGGCATGCTGACGCCGGGCGAGGAATTCTCGGTGGGCGATCTCCTCCACCATCTGATCCTGCCGGCGGCACTTCTGTCTGTCGCGCAAGCCGCATTGATCATGCGTTATATGCGCGCCTCGCTGCTCGAAGTTCTGACCCAGGATTACGTGCGCACGGCCCGCGCCAAGGGCGTTCGCGAGTTCTGGATCATCAGCAAGCATGCCTTGCGCAATGCGCTTCTTCCGATCGTGACGCTGATCGGTTCCACCATCGGGCTTGCAATCGGCGGCGCCATCTTCATCGAGAGCGTCTTCAACTGGCCGGGTATGGGTCTGTTGCTCGTCGATGCCGTGCAGACCCGCGACTACCCCGTCATCATGGGGGCGACACTCGTCATCGGCGCCTGCGTTATCGTCGTCAATCTTCTGACTGATATCACCTATGCGGTCGTCGACCCGCGCATCAAGGTGGGCTGACCATGCTGGCACGCTCGTCCGAACGCCGGAGCCCCGGACCATTTTCCCGCGCCTTCAGTCGGTTTCTGCTCAACCGCGCAGCTGTTGCCGGCGTCTGCATTGCCACGCCAATGCTGCTGCTGATCCTCTCCTATCCCCTATGGTGGGCTTTCCGGCCGAACGACATCGATCTTCTGGCCATGAATAGCGGGCCGACGGCAACGCACTGGTTCGGAGCCGACGGCGTCGGCCGCGACGTCTTCGCCCGCGTGCTCGAAGGCGGCCGGATTTCGCTGCTGGTCGCCGTCGCATCGACCGCGCTTTCTGCCGTCATCGGGTTTCTTTTTGGGGCAACCTCGGCGCTTGCCGGACGCTGGACGGACGCCGTCTCGATGCGCTTCGTCGATCTGGTGATGACCCTGCCACCCGTCATCTTCCTGCTTGTGCTCGCGTCGATTGCCGGCACCGGCATCTGGCCGACTGTGCTGGTCATCTCGCTGCTCTCCTGGCCGCTGCTTGCGCGCATGATCCGCTCGCGGCTGCTGGAATTGCGTGAGCGCGACTTCGTCATGGCCGCCCGCGGCATGGGCGCCGGCATCGGCCATCTGCTCTTCCGCCACGGCCTGCCGAACTCGATCGATATCCTCGTGGTCTATGCAACGCTACAGATCGCCAATGCCATTCTGCTCGAGGCGGGACTGTCCTTCCTCGGTCTCGGCATCGCCCCGCCGGCGGCAAGCTGGGGCAACATGCTGAACGCGGCCCGCTCGACCGCCGTGCTCGAACAATATCCGTGGCAATGGCTCTTCCCCGGCGCCGCGCTGATCCTTGCCGTCCTGGCGATCAACTTCATTGGCGATGGCCTCAGAGATGCCTTCGATCCGCGTGCCGAACTGAACTGACAATCGAAAGAAGCGAAAATGACCAAATTCAAGGGTGTCGTCCCTCCCGTCGTAACACCGCTCAATCCGGATCTCACCATCGACTACCCATCCTATTCACGCGTGCTCGAGCATCTGATCGGCGCCGGCTGCCATGGCGTATTCGTGCTCGGCTCGACGAGCGAGGTGATCTTCCATGACGAAAGGACCCGGCGGGAAATCATCGAGCATTCGGCCAAGGTGGTGAACGGCCGGGTGCCGCTGATCGTCGGCGTCATCGATCCGACCACGGATCGCGTCATCGCCCATGCGAAGGTCGCAAAGGCGGCCGGCGCCGATGCAGTCGTGGTGACGGCGCCATTCTATACGGTCACCAGCCAGTCCGAGATCCTCGACCACTTCCGTTATATCCGCGACGCGGTGGACATTCCGCTGATCGCCTACGACATTCCGGTCTGCGTTCACGTCAAGCTGCAGCGCCAGACCGTGGTCACGCTCGCCAGGGAAGGCGCCATTATCGGCCTCAAGGATTCCAGCGGCGACGATGGCAACTTCCGCTATGCGCTCCTCGACCTTGCCGAACAAAAAGACGTCTTCCTGATGACCGGCTCCGAGATCGTCGTCGACACCGCCCTGCTGATGGGCGCCCATGGCGTCGTTCCTGGCATCGCCAATGTCGATCCGCACGGCTATGTCCGGCTTTGGGATGCTGCCCAACGTGGCGACTGGATCGCCGCGAAGAAGGAACAGCAGCGTCTCTGCCGCTTGTTCGAAATCGTCTGGGTCGCGCAGGGTCGTGTCAGCGGCGGCGCAGCCGGCATCGGCGCCTTCAAGACCGCCATGCGCAGCCTCGGCATCATCGATTCCGCTGTCATGCCCCGTCCGCGTGCCTCTCTTAACGAAGCCGAAACGGCGCGGATCGACGAGATCCTGCGTGCAACCGGCCTGCTGAACTGAGCCAGTTGATGGAACAGACCGCCGAACCCGTACTCGACATCAGGGGATTGCGAACGATCTTCCGCATCCGCGGTGGCGAGATCACGGCGGTCAACAATATCGACCTGACCGTTGCCGCTGGCGAGACGCTTGCGCTCGTCGGCGAATCCGGCTCCGGCAAGTCGGTCACCAGCCTGTCGGTCATGCGGCTGCTCACCCGCAACATCGGCGTGATCGCCGCAGGCAGCATCCGCCTTGCGACGGGGAACGGCGTGGTCCGCGATCTCGTCTCCCTCGACGAAGAGAGCATGCGCAGGATCAGGGGCGACGACATCGGCATGGTGTTCCAGGAGCCGATGTCGAGCCTCAATCCCGTCTTCACCATCGGCGACCAGATCGCCGAGCCGATCCGCATCCATCGCGGTAGCGACCGCAAGGCGGCGATGAACGCAGCCGTCACGCTGCTTGAAAGCGTCGGCATACCGGACGCCCGGCGCCGCGCCGGCCAATATCCGCACGAACTGTCAGGCGGCATGCGGCAGCGCGCGACGATCGCCATGGCGCTCGCCTGCGATCCGGCGCTGCTGATCGCCGATGAGCCGACCACGGCGCTCGACGTGACGATCCAGGCGCAGATTCTCGACCTGCTCCTCAAGCTGCAGCGCGAGCGCGGCATGGCCATGCTGTTCGTCACCCACAATCTCGGCGTCGTCGCCGAAATCGCCCATCGCGTGGCGGTGATGTATGCCGGCCGGATCGTCGAAGAAGGGCCGGTCGGCGAGGTCTTCCGCAATCCCAAGCATCCCTACACGATGGGCCTTCTCGCCTCCATGCCGCGCCTTGGCGATGCCGCACGGATGAAACAGGCCGGCGAAAAGCTCGCCGCCATTCCCGGCATGGTCCCGAGCCTGATGAACATGCCGAGCGGCTGCGCCTTTTCCCCGCGCTGCAAATTCGCGATCGATGCCTGTCGCGTGGCGGTTCCCGCGCTCGAACAGATCAATCCGCAGCACCGAAGCCGCTGCATCAGATGGCAGGAGATCTAGATGAGCGAACCGCTGCTTTCCGTCCGCGACCTTTCGAAACATTATACCTCCCGCGGCACGCGGCTGAACATTCTTCAGGGCATTTCCTTCGATATCGGCAAGGGTGAAGTCGTCGGGCTTGTCGGCGAATCCGGCAGCGGAAAGACCACGATCGGGCGTTCCGTCCTTCGCCTCGTCGAACCGTCGTCCGGCAGCGTCCGTTTCGACGGGACGGAACTCACGGCACTTTCCGCCTCCGCGCTAAGGCGGCAGCGGCCGCGCATGCAGTATATTTTCCAGGATCCCTTCGCCAGCCTGTCGCCGCGCATGACGATCGGCGAGATCCTGACGGAAGGCCTGAAGATCCAGGGGATCGGCACCGCCCGCGGCAGGCTCGAACGGGCGCAGTCGGCTTTGGTAAAGGTCGACCTGCCCGCCGATGCTATCAATCGATATGCCCATGAATTTTCCGGTGGCCAGCGCCAGCGCGTCGGGATTGCCCGTGCGTTGACCTTGTCGCCGGAATTCATCGTCGCCGACGAGCCGGTTTCGGCGCTCGACGTGTCGATCCAGGCGCAAGTGATCAACCTGCTGCGCGACCTGCAGCAGCAGCTTGGCCTGACCATGCTGTTCATCTCGCATGACCTTGCCGTCGTCGAATATATCTGCGACCGGGTGATCGTGCTCTATCTCGGCCGCATCATGGAAATCGCGCCGAGTGCCGATCTCTATGCGAGACCGCAGCATCCCTATACGCGTGCGCTTCTGTCGGCGATTCCGTCGCCCGATCCGGATGCCCGCCGCAACAGGCAGATCCTGAAAGGCGATATTCCAAGTCCGGCCAATCCGCCGAGCGGATGTGTTTTTCGCACGCGCTGTCCGAGCGCGCTCGATGCCTGCGCCGGCGCCGTTCCGCAATTGCGGGAAATCGCGCCCGGCCACTTCAAGGCCTGCATCCGCGACGACCTCAATTGATCCGTCATCCCTCGGAGAAACAAGAGATGAATGCGAAGACGCCGCGTCCCGCCATCAGCGGAAACTGGGCGAGCCTGCTTCTGCCGATCGCGGCCGATGACAGCATTGAATTCGACAAGCTCGGCGAAGAGATCGACATCCTCATCGATGCCGGCGTCGACGGTATCTATTCGAACGGCACTGCCGGCGAATTCCACAATCAGACGGAAGCGGAGTTCGACAGCATCCAGGCAATGCTGGCCGAGCGCTGCAAGGCATCTTCAACGCCATTCGTCATCGGCGCCTGCCAGCCCGACCCGCTGATCATGCTCAATCGCGTCCGTCGCGCCGCCGCGCTAGATCCGCGCGCCATTCAGGTCATATTGCCGGACTGGTGGCCGCTCACCGATGCCGAAGCGGTCGACTTCCTGAAACGAACGGCCGAGGCTGCCGACAGAATTCCGCTCATCCTCTACAATCCGCCGCATGCAAAACGCGTGCTGGCGCCAAGGGAGCTCGGCATGGTCTGCGCGGCAGTGCCGGAGGTGATCGGCATCAAGCTCGCCGATGGCGACGCCTCCTGGTATGCCGAGGCACGCCGGCATCTGTCCGGGCTGTCACTCTTCGTCCCCGGCCATCATCTGGCAACCGGCACCAAGGAAGGTGTGGCAGCAGGCTCCTTTTCCAATGTGGCCTGCCTTAGTCCCCGCGGCGCTCAGGCCTGGACGGTCTCCATGCGAAACGAGATCGACCCCGCACTCGATCTGGAGGGACGCATCGGCGCATTTATGGACGCGCATATTGTCCCGTTTCGCCAGGAATTTGGCTATTCGAACGCCGCTCTCGACAAACTTTTGAGTGCGATCGGCAATTGGGGACCCGTGGGCACCCGTTTGCGGTTTCCCTATCGCTCGATAGACATGGCAGAAGCGGTCAGGTTGCGACGCATCGCACGCTCCGAACTCCCCGATCTTTTCCACTGAGTTTGCTCAAAGAACGGGCATGGCACGAAACAAGCTGCGTTGGCTCGCCCTGATGGGCGTCGAACCGAAGAGACAAGGTCCGATATGGCTGAGAACGAAAAGCTCTACCATCCCAGCCGGGCCGATATCTTGCTGGAGGCCTCCTTCAGCAGAACGATGAAGCGGTCGACATCGCTTTTTTGCGTGCGAAAGGCCGGGGCGCCGACATTCACCGCGGCGATCACGGATCCGTCGAATGCCAGAACCGGCACCGAGACGGAGACGAGTTGATCGCTGACTTCACCGTAACTCACACAAAATCCCTGGCGGCGGATTTTATCCAATTCAGCAACCAGCTTGCCACGATCCGTGATCGTGCGCTTGGTCAGCCGCGGCAAAGTCTCCGGGATCATTTGCAGCTGCACCTGGGGGTGGAGATAGGCGAGAAGCACCTTGTACGAGCCGGCCGTGAGCGGCCGTCTTCGACCGATCATCGCCTGCACCCGCAAGTCGCGCATCGGTTCAAACTTTGCAATACACAGGGATTCCCCATTGTCGATGATCCTGAGCTGGGTCGTTTCGTTCGCCTTCTGGCCGACTTCTTCAAGAATAGGATTGGCTATGCGCACCAGATCAACCTGTGTCGAGGCAGCGGTCCCGAGAATGATCGCAGTCGTCCCCAGCCGGTAAGTGCCCGTATCGCTCTTCCGCACCAGGCCGCGCCGTTCCAGTGTGCGTAACATACGCAAAATTCTCGGCTTGGTTTCCCCGAGGTTCTGCGCCACCTCGGTCAGTCTGATATCCGGGTTTTTGGCGACATTAAGCAATACCTCGATGCAGACATCAACAGATTGCACGATATCGCTTTTTGATGGCTGTCTTTTGTCCATGGGACCAGAATTTTCTCCGCGACAAAGGCTGAAGGATTGGCATTATTTCAAGTTACACCTATCGTAACGCGCTTGATTTCCGTTTGACAGCCCCCTTGAGGCCCCCTTACCAATTTGTGTCAAGAGTGGACGGGAACCTGCTCGTACCGGCCAAGCAAGGTCGGCCCAAAAACGCTAAACCGGGATGGAAGAAATGGCCGCAAAAATATTGACGCGGGCAGCGATCGGGCTGCTCGGAACGATTGCTATTCCTGCAATGGTCGCCGCACAGGAAACCCCGCTGACGATCGGGATGTCGACGACGCCGACGACGCTGGATCCCCATGAAGACAGTTCGGCGCCAAACAATGCGACCTCGCGCCATATCTGGGACAGCCTCATAAACCTCACCGGAACGTCGGCAAACGCGCCGGAACTCGCCACCGAATGGAAGGTCGTCGACCCGACCCACTGGGAATTCAAGCTGCGGAAGGGCGTGAAATTCCATGACGGCAGCGAGTTCAACGCCGATGACGTCATCGCTTCGCTACTGCGTGCCCGCGACAAGCCCAGCCAGAGCTTTGCTTCCTACACCCGCAATATTGTCAATGTCACGGCCACGGATCCCTATACCATCGTCGTCGAGACGAAGGTTCCAGATCCGATCCTGCTGAATTCCGTCAGCCGAATTCGCATTATCAGCGCCGATTGCAAGGAGGCGCCGGTCCAGGATTTCGACAACGGCAAGTGCGCAATCGGAACCGGGGCCTATTCCTTCGTCTCCTATTCGCCAGGCAGCAACCTGACCTTGAAGCGCAATGACAGCTATTTCGCTGGCCCCTCGCACTGGTCGAACGTCACGCTGCGCTTCCTGCCCGATGACGGCGCCCGCCTGGCATCGCTTCTTTCCAACGAGATCGACATTGTCGAAACCCTTCCTGCCGATGGAATGGCACGCGTGGAAGCGAGCGATAATCTGCAAGTCATCAACGGCCTGTCTTCCCGCTTCGTCTATCTTGGCCTCGATGTCAGCCGCGATGTTTCGCCTTTCGTGAAGGCTGCGGATGGTTCCGATCTCGACAAGAACCCGCTCAAGGATGAACGGGTGCGTCGCGCAATGCTGATGTCGATCAACCGGCCGGCAATCGTCGACCGCGTCATGCAGAAGAACGGCACGGTGGCCGACCAATTCGTCACCCAAGGCTATGCGGGCTATTCCGAAAAAGTCGAGAAGGTGGGCTATGATCCGGCCGCCGCCAAGGCGCTTCTGGCCGAGGCCGGTTATCCCGATGGCTTCAGCCTGACCCTGCATGGTCCCTCTGGCCGTTATGTCAAGGATGCCGAAGTTCTGCAGGCGGTCGGCCAGATGTTCACGCGCATCGGCATCAAATCGAAAGTCGAGGTCCTGCCCTGGTCGATGTATTCGGAAGCCTATTCAAAGGGCACGTACAGCACCTATTTCGGCTCCTGGGGTGTGAACACCGGCGAAACCACCAATCCGACTGTCGCGCTCGTCGCGACGCGCGACGAGAAAAAGGGGACCGGCAGATATAACGGCGGCGGCGTGTCCGATCCGAAGATCGACGAGGTACTGGCCAAGGCGAGTTCGACACTCGATGAAGCTGCACGCGCGCCCCTTCTCGAGGAGCTGTCGACCGAGACGTTCAACAACCTTTGGCTGCTCCCAATGCATTACGAAAACGTCGTGCTGGGTGCAAAGAAGACCGTGTCCTACACCCCGCGCGGCGACAAATATACGCTCGCTTATGACGTGAAGCCGGCGGACTAATGCATGTCGTCCAAAAGCGTGCAGCGGTTTTGGGACAAATAAAGATTTGAAGTGCGCCGCATCGATCCAATCGATGCGGCGCGGTTTAAAACAGCAGCATGGGGCCGCACCAGGGCCGTCCCTTTCTTCATCTCCCAGGAGACACTCATGCAGGAACTTGGAACGGGCGAAGCCGTCGCCCGGGCAAAGGCCATCTATGACTATGGCCAGACGGCCATCTTCGCCTCTCAGGCCGATCCTCGCCTTCATATGGTGCTTTATGTGCCGCCGACGGCGGCAGATGGCCGCAAGCTCGACCTCCTGGTCGCGGTCCACGGCACCGGGCGCACATCGGCCATCGACTTCCGCGACGGTTTTGCCGAATTCGGGCTCTACAACGACTGCGCCATCCTTTGCCCGATCTTCCCGGTTGGCGTTCTCGGCGATGGTGCGCGTTCCGGCTACAAGTTTCTTGAGGAAGGCGACATCCGCTACGATCAGGTCGTCCTGGCCATGGTCGCGGAGATGGCCGACAAATACCGCCAGGACTGGTCAAAATTCGCCATGTTCGGCTTCTCCGGCGGCGGGCATTTCGTGCACCGTTTCACCATCCTGCATCCGGAAAAGCTCTGGGCGGCATCCATCGGCGCACCTGGTTCCGTCACCCTTCTGGATCCGACGCGTGACTGGTGGGTCGGCATTCGGGATCTGGAGGCGCGCTTCGGCAAGGCCTTCCGGCCCGAAGATCTCGCCAAGGTGCCGGTGCATATGATCGTCGGCGACGCCGATCTGGAGACCTGGGAAATCACCCACAAGCCGGGTGGAAAATATTATATGGATGGCGCAAACGACGCCGGCAAAACGCGGCCCGAACGCCTTGCCGCCTTGGCGAGCTCATTCCGCAAAGCGGGTGTCGATGTGACGTTCGATCGTGTTCCGGGCGTCTCTCACGACCGGATGAAAGTTCTGGGCAACGTCAAGGCCTTCCTGGCAAAGGTGCTGGAGGGCCGTCACGCAAAATGAGAAATGCAACGATCGTGGCGCCTCAGCCGGAGGCCGTTGAAGCCGGCGCGGAAGTTCTCGAGCGCGGCGGCAATGCCATCGACGCAGCACTTGCCTGTGCTTTTGTCCAGGGCGTGGTCGACCCGCAGATGGCCGGCATCGGCGGCTTCGGCTCCATGCATGTCTACATGCCGAAAAAGGGGGTGCACGAGATCCTCGAATTTTATGCGCGCGCGCCGTTGAAGGCTGCGCCGGACATGTGGCTCGACAAGATCAAGCACCAGAGCCGCGACGGCTTCGGCTATGTGCTTGAAGGCAATATTTCCGATATCGGCTACCTTGCCGTCTGCACCCCCGGCTCGCTCAAGGGTTATGAGACCGCGTTGCGAGACTACGGCACCTTCGATTGGGCCGATCTCATCAAGCCGGCCATCCGCCTTGCCTGCAACGGTTTCATGATCCGAAACCACATGCAGTGGTATTGGGCCAAGGACCAGTCGAACGACGGTTTTGCCAACACGCTCGACAAGCTGCGCTTTTCTGAAACGGGTCGGAAAGTCTATTTCCACGACGACGGCACGCTCAAGAATGTCGGCGACCTGCTCGTCAACAAGGACATGGGAGAGACCCTCGAACGCATCGCGCGAAGCGGCGGCTCGGACATCTTCTATCACGGCGAACTGGCCGAACAGATCGCCGGCGATTTCAAGGCAAATGGCGGCTTGATCGATCGGCAGGACCTGGCGCGTTACGAATTGTCGAAGGTAGAGCCGGTTTGGGGCGACTATCACGACCACCGCATCGCCACCTCGCCTCCACCAGGCTCGGGCTTCCCGATGCTGGAACTCCTGCATATCATGGAGCAGTTCGACGTCGGCTCGCTGCAGCATGGCAGCGCCGATCATGTCCGCATCCTGTTCGAAGCGATGAAGCGGATGACGATCGACAAGGACGCGCATATGGGCGATCCCGCCTATGTCGACGTGCCCTATGCAAAGCTGCTGTCGAAAGAGCATGCAAAGGCGCATGCCGGCGCGATCAAGGCGGGCGAGATCGCCAGCGTATCGCGCCTTGATGGGTCGCAGCGCGACACCACCCACATCTCGGTAATCGACAAGGACGGCAATGCCGTCGCGATGACCCACACCCTCGGCAGTCCCTCGGGCGCGATCACCGACGGCCTCGGCTTCATGTACAATGGCACGATGAGCCGCTTTAATCCGCTTCCCGGCAAGCCCGGCTCCATCGCGCCCGGCAAGCGGCGTCCCAGCTCGGCGGCACCGACGATCGTCTTCAAGGACGGCGAGCCCAGCATCGTCATCGGAGCGCCAGGCGGCAGCTATATCGCGCCCGCCGTTGCGCAATGCCTGATGAACATGATCGATTTCGACATGTCCGTGCTCGAAGCGGTCTCGGCGCCGAGGATCGTAGGGGTGTCAAACACGATCGACATCTGCAATCGCATTCGACACTCTGTCGAAGACGAGTTGCGGGCGCAGGGTTACCAAGTGGCGCGGTCGCCGCAGACATACGCGTTCGCCGCAGTCCACGCGATCAAGATTGACGGCGGCATCTCGAAAGGCGCGGCCGATCCGCAGCGTGACGGGATGGCGATCTCCGTCGCCTAGATTCAAAATTACAGCGTCCTTTGCGGCTCTCGAAAAGACGCGCGGCGCTGTAGGGAGAGGTTCAATGGTCACATCCATCATCAGGCGATTGATACAGGCGTTGTTCGTCGTTGTCGCGATGACGACCATCGTCTTCATCGGCGTCAATGTGATCGGCAATCCGGTCGACATCCTCATCAACCCGGACGCCAATCAGGCGGAGCGGGCACTCGTCATCGCGCATTACGGCCTGGATCAGCCGCTGTGGAAACAGTATCTGCTGTTTCTCCAAGGGCTTCTGCACGGGGACTTCGGCAACAGCTTCGTTTATGGGCGGCCGGCGCTGGATCTGATCCTCGAACGTCTCCCGGCAACGCTCGAACTGGCGATCACGGCTCTCGGCATCGCGCTGCTGTTCGGCCTGCCGCTTGGGCTGTACGCAGGGCTCTACCCCAATCGGATTTCCTCCAAGCTGATCATGAGCGGCTCGATCCTGGGCTTCTCGCTTCCGACCTTCTGGGTCGGCCTCATGCTGATCATGGTCTTTTCCGTCGAGCTCGGCTGGTTGCCGACGAATGGCCGTGGCCCGACGCAAGAACTGCTCGGCGTACAATGGTCGTTTCTGACCGCAGACGGCATCCGGCACCTTCTATTGCCCGCCTTCAACCTGGCCCTGTTCAAGACGTCGCTCATTCTTCGGCTGACCCGTGCCGGCGTGCAGGAGGTCCTTCCCCAGGACTATGTGAAGTTTGCCCGCGCCAAGGGATTACGAGAGGGGCGGATCATTTCCGTGCACGTTCTCAAGAACCTGATGATCCCGGTGGTGACCATCATCGGTCTCGAGTTCGGCTCACTCATCGCCTTTTCGGTCGTGACCGAAAGCATCTTTGCGTGGCCGGGCATGGGCAAGCTCATCATCGACTCGATCAACCTTCTCGATCGCCCCGTCATCGTCGCCTACCTGATGATGATGGTGCTGCTCTTCGTCGTCCTCAATTTCATCATCGATATCTGTTATACCCTTCTGGATCCGCGGGTCCGGCTGGAAGGAAAGGCTTGACCCCATGGCCGAACCACAAACGCAAGACACCAGCGCTCCAACGCCCGAACCCAGTCGTCTGTCGAAAGGGATCGCGAATTTCTTCAGCTCTCCGGCAGCCACGATCGCCTTCCTCACGCTGGTGATCATCTGTTGCCTGGCGCTGTTTGCGCCATGGATCTCTCCGCAAAATCCCTATGATTTGATGCAGCTCGACATCATGGATGGACGGCTGCCGCCGGGGTCCGAATCCATGACCGGGCTTGTCTATCACCTCGGTACCGACAGCCAGGGCCGCGATATCCTGTCCGGCATCCTCTATGGCCTGCGCACCTCACTACTGGTGGGCGTTCTGTCGGCTTTCGCCGCTGCCATCATCGGAACCTCAGCCGGATTGTTCGCCGCTTACATGGGAGGGCGCACCGAAACCGCGATGATGCGGCTCGTCGATCTGCAGCTCTCGTTTCCCACCATATTGATGGCGCTCATGATGCTCGCCGTGCTCGGCAAGGGCGTACCCAACGTCGTGATCGCACTGATCATCGCCGAGTGGGCGACCTATGCCCGAACGGTCCGCGGCACCGCTCTGGTCGAGCGCGAGAAGGAATATATCGAGGCTGCCCGGATGCTGCGCCTGCCCGGATGGCGCATCCTCTTCAGGCACCTGCTGCCGAACTGTCTTGCGCCGGTCATCGTCATCGCCACGATGCAGATCGCCCGGGCAATCGGCCTCGAAGCAACCTTGTCCTTCCTCGGTCTCGGTGCATCCGTGACTGAACCCTCGCTCGGCATGCTGATCTCGACGGGCTACCAGTATCTTCTGACGGGCCTTTACTGGATCAGCTTCTTTCCCGGCATTGCCCTTCTGGTCACGATCGCGGCGATCAATCTCGTCGGCGACCGGCTGCGCGATGTCCTCAACCCGAGGAACATGTCATGACCCCATTGCTGCAAGTGAGCAATCTCGTCACCGAATTCGGCGGCGGCAGGGGACGCCCCAGCCTTTGCGCCGTCAACGATGTGTCGTTCACCGTGGAGCGCGGCAAGGTCCTTGGTCTTGTGGGAGAATCCGGATCCGGAAAGTCGGTGACCGGCTTCTCGATCATGCGGCTCCTCGATAAGCCCGGCCGGGTTGTCGGCGGCAGGGTCATCTTCGACGGCGCCGACATCGCGAAATATTCAGACGAAGAGATGCGGCAACTGCGCGGCAAGCGGATCGCCATGGTATTCCAGGATCCGATGATGACGCTCAATCCGGTCCTGACGGTCGGAACGCAGATGGTGGAAGCCGTCCGGGCACACGAGCGGGTCTCGAAGGATGCCGCCCAGCAGCGGGCGCGGGATGCTTTGGCGCTGGTCGGAATACCAAGCCCTGAAGAAAGGCTTGCCGCCTATCCGCATCAGTTTTCCGGCGGAATGCGCCAGCGTGTGGCGATTGCCATCGCGCTTCTTCACAAGCCGGACCTCATCATCGCCGATGAACCGACAACAGCGCTTGATGTGACGATCCAGAGCCAGATCATTTCCGAATTCCAGAAGCTCACCGAACAGGGAAATACGGCGGTGATCTGGATCACCCACGATCTGGCGATCGTTTCAAGATTGGCCGACGAGATCGCCGTCATGTATGCCGGCCGCCTCGTGGAGACCGGACCAGTGGGCAAGGTTCTGACCGATCCTCACCATCCCTACACGGCCGGTCTGATCGCGTCCGTTCCTTCGCAAAACAGACGCGGAGAGCCGCTTCACCAGATCCGCGGCATGACGCCGGCGATCGACCGGCTCCCACAGGGATGCAGTTTTCGTACGCGCTGTGATCGGGCAACCGACGGCTGTCTGGTCATGCCGGCACTCATGCCGGAAGGCGATCGCTCCTTCCGCTGCATTCATCCCGTAACGAAAGAGGTAGCATGATGACGGCGACCGCCGCGCCCCTTATCGAAGCGAGGAACGTGTCGCAGCGCTTCGGAGCCAAGCCCGACCTGGCCGCCAAGATCGCGCTCAAGCTCAAGCTCGCCAAACCGGCGCCTATCGTTCATGCGCTTGATGATGTCAGCCTCAGCATCCGGCCCGGAGAGGTTGTCGGCCTTGTCGGCGAAAGTGGCTGCGGGAAGTCGACGCTCGGCCGCGCCATTGCAGGGATCACCTCGCCAAGCCAGGGCCAAATTCTCTGGAAGGGGATGGACAGAAGCGCCATGTCGAAAGGCGAGCAGCATCAGTTCGGTCTCGCCAGCCAGATGATTTTCCAGAACCCGATGGCGGCTCTCAATCCGCGCATGACCGTCGAGGAGCTTATCTGGGAGGCGCCTCGAACACATGGACTTGCCCGCTCGACGGAACGCGACGCCTATGTCGACAGATATTTGATGCTGGCCGGTTTCGACCCGGCGATGAAAAAGCGATACCCGCACCAGTTTTCCGGTGGCCAGCGGCAACGCGTCAATATTGCCCGCGCGCTCGCCGTGCAGCCGAAATTCCTCGTCTGTGACGAAAGTGTCGCAGCACTCGACGTTTCCATCCAGGCCCAGGTCATCAACCTGTTTATGGAACTTCGTGACAAACTCGACCTGACCTATTTGTTCGTCAGCCATGATCTCGGCGTCGTGGAACATATTTCCGATCGCGTTGCGATCATGTATCTCGGCCGCATCGTCGAAGAAGCGCCCGTCGAGGAGGTTTTCAGGCGGCCCAATCATCCTTACACGAAAGCGCTCCTGGCCGAGGTGCCGCGCATCGAATCCGGCAAGCGGCAGTTCAGGCCCGTCGATGGCGAACTCCCCAGCCCGATAAACCCGCCGAAAGGCTGTCACTTCCATCCGAGATGCCCGTTCGCGATGGACCGCTGTCGTATGGAAGTACCGGTGAAAAAGGAAATTGCACCGGGGCACCTGTCGGCTTGCCATCTCAATGATGAATGATCTCAAACGACAGGACCGCTGACAGCGATCTGTCGCGCAATTGGCCCGCGGGTTTGCAGGTGCGGCGCCATTTTTTCAGAGCAACGATCGGAGCAAAACTATCCGGAAGACCGGCAACCCGATCTCGTTCTTTAAGGAGCGGAAGAATTTTCTGTTGTCGCAAATGAAAAATCTGATTTACTGACGCTTCGCTGCTTGGCTTTAAGGGGGATATTGCCGATGCCGTGGACACGCAGAAATATTGTGCTTGGTGGATTGGCGTTACTTGGCGCCGGTGCAGTCCGGAAACCGGCATTCGCCGCGGCGTCTTCCTTTTTCGACGGCACCATCGTCGACAATGGCGTGACGTTCCGAAGAACCAACTTCGCCAAGATCGACAAGAAGTGGCACCGCCAGGTCGTCAAATATTTCAGCGGCGAGCCGATCGGCACCGTCGTCGTCGATACGAGGCACCATTTCCTCTACGTGATCATGGAGAACAAGACGGCCATCCGCTACGGCGTCGGCGTCGGCCGCGAGGGCTTCAAATGGTTTGGCCGCGCCACGATCGACAGCAAATCGCTGTGGCCGCGCTGGACGCCGCCGCCGGAGATGCGCAAGCGCCATCCCGAACTGCCCGAATTCGTGGCGGGAGGCTCACCGAAAAATCCACTCGGTCCCCGCGCCATGTACCTGCATCGCGACGGCGTCGACACCGGCTATCGCTTCCACGGCACGCTGGAGCCGTGGAGCATCGGCAAGGATGCGTCGAGCGGCTGTATTCGCATGTTCAACGAAGACGCCATCGATCTTTACCAGCGTTGCCCGATCGGCACCGCGGTGCAGGTTCTGCCGCATATTGCCGACCAGGCTGAAAGTGCAGCGCAGGTCAGCCAAACAACTCCGGTCGAATGAGGAATATCACCCTGATGTCTGCTCCGACCGGATTTGTGAGGCGCCTTGCCGCCGCAGCCATGCTCTTGGCGCTCGCCGCCTGCAGCACCACCGATATCGCCTCCGTGGAAGAACCTGCTGCGGCGCCGATGACCGGCCAAACCAACGATCCAGCACCCGGTTTCGAGAACGTTGCGATGGGCAGCGAAGAGGATTTCATCCTTAATGTCGGCCGCCGGATCTACTTCAAGCAGGATTCCGCAACACTCGATCCCGTCGCCATGGCAACCCTGGATAACCAAGCCGCCTGGCTCAACAGGAACCCGTCCTGGCTGCTCAAGCTGCAGGGATTTGCCGATGATTCCGGCTCCGCAGCCAAAATGGAGACGCTGTCACAGAAGCGCGCCGATGCGGCGATGGCCTATCTCGTCTCGAAGGGCGTGGACGCCAGGCGCATGT
Organism: Rhizobium leguminosarum bv. trifolii WSM1325; assembly: GCA_000023185.1. NCBI lineage: Bacteria > Pseudomonadati > Pseudomonadota > Alphaproteobacteria > Hyphomicrobiales > Rhizobiaceae > Rhizobium > Rhizobium leguminosarum. Next base: position 63,922 of record CP001623.1, read on the forward strand.
GGGCCAAGGGCTACGGCAACGACCGCGAAGTCCGCGACTGCACGGAGCGCTCTTGCAAGGTCCAGAACAGGCGCGTCGTTACCAATCTCCGCACCCAGCCTGACGCGGCCTGATCCAGCTCGAACCACACAGCGCTTGGCGCAGACACGCCAGCCGCTATTGGCTGGGCCCAGCCTGCGTTTAATACGAAGCTGGCAGGACATAATCGAGTGGTGACGGCAGATCGATGACGAACCTGATATCCGCGGCATTCGCCGCCACGACCAACTGATAGGCGCCCGGTTCGGCGCGAAAGGCACCGGCCTCGACGTCGTAATAAGCGAGGTCGCGCGGCATGATCTTCATTTCGGCTGTCCCTGTCTCACCGGGCAGGAGCGACAGCTTTGCGAAGGCGCGCAATTCCTTGTCCGGCCGCTCCACCTTGGACTTTGGCGAACGCACATAGAGCTGGACCAGTTCCGACCCGGCCCGGTCGCCGATATTGGTCAGATCGACGCTGACAGTCACGCCTTCGGCACCCATGTCGCCGGCCGAGAGCCGCGGCTCGCCCCAGCGGAAGCGCGTATAGCCAAGGCCGAAACCGAAGGGGAAGAGCGGCTCGACAGCGCGTGTATCGTGGTGACGGTAGCCGCGAAGACGCCTTCGTCGTAACGCACATGCCCATCCTTACCCGGATAGACGGCTGGATCGCCCGTCATGGCGGAATTGTCGGCAAGCGCCTTCGGGAATGTCTGCGGCAGGCGTCCGCCGGGCTCGACTTCGCCGAAGAGGACATCGGCGACGGCGTTGCCCAGCTCCTGCCCGGGATACCAGATCTGCAGCACGGCGCGCACCTTGCCGAGCCAGGGCATTTCCACGGGGCCGCCGGTCTGCAGCACGACCACGGTGTTGGCGTTGACGGCCGCAACCCGCTCGATCAGCTCTTCCTGCCGGCCCGGAAGCCGCATGTCGAGCAGGTCCAAGCCCTCGGTATCCCATTCGCCGTCGCGGCCGACGAAGAGAAGCGCCACATCGGCATTTAGCGCCGTCTCGACGGCTTCCTGCATATCGGCCTCACCCAAGGGCTTTTCGACGCCGAAGCGAATGGCCGTGAGGTTGATCCCCTCCCCGGTCGCCACCGGCGTGTCATATTCGACGGTGACGGTATGGGCCTTGCCCGCATCGAGCGCCACCGTGCCGCGCTGTTCGTCATTGGCCGTGCCGAAATAGTTCTCGCCGCGCGTCCAGCCGTCATGGCCGTCGACCGTGAGCCTGCCATCGACGAAGAGCCGCGCCAGTCCGGCATTGGTCATGCCGAAGACATGATCGCCGCTCTCTTCCGGTACGAATTGCATCGTCATCCGCGCCGAGAAATCGGCGGGGTCGAGTTCCCCTGACGGCAGCTCGAACCAGAAGAACTCGCCCTTGTCGACGGTCTCGACATGAACAGGATTGCCCCGGCAACCACGCCCCTTGAAATATTCGACGGTGATCTTTCCCTTGGCCACCTCGATCAGACGGTTGTGGCGGCAGCCGACGGCGTGGCTGACGCTGTTGGCATTGGAAAGGGCCGCTCGAATCCCTTCGAGCGGGCTGACCGTATAATGCGCCGCGATCTGCGCGCTGCCGCCGCCCATCACACGGGCGCTTGCGGCGTTGGGTCCGATAACGGCGATCCGGTCGAGCGACGTCTTGGCAAGCGGCAGGATGCCATCGTTCTTCAAAAGGACTGCGCCTTCCGCGCCGAGACGCCGGATCAGCACCCGGTCTTCCGGCAGGTCGACTGCCTGCTCCGTGAGATCGGGCGTCTTCTCGAACGCGCCGACCCGCTCGAGCAGAAGCAGGATCCGTCGCGCCGCCGCCCGCACGGTCGCCGCTTCAACCCTGGCTTCGCGCACGGCGGCAACCAGCTTCTCGCCACGATCGCGCGCCGGACCGGGCATTTCGAGATCAAGACCGGCATTGATCGTCTCGGCCGTCGAATGCGAACCGAACCAGTCGGACATGACGATCCCGTCGAATCCCCATTCCTCCCGCAGCACCTTGGTCAGCAGCCACGCATGCTCGCTGGTATAGGTGCCGTTGAGGCGGTTATAGGAAGACATGACGGCCATTACGCCGGCGCGCCTGACAGCCTGTTCGAAGGGCGGAAAGTAGATTTCGCGCATCGTCCGCTCGTCGATATTGGAAGACATGGTCTGCCGCTCGATCTCGGATTCGTTGCCGGCGAAGTGCTTGATCGTCGCCGCGATCCCCTGGCTCTGCACGCCCTTGATATAGGCAACGGCCAGTTCCGCGGTCAGCATCGGATCCTCGGAATAACATTCGAAATTTCGCCCGTTCAGGCCGGAACGATGGATATTCACCGTGGGTGCGAGCAACACGGCGGCACCCTTGCTCTTCGCCTGGTGGGCAAGCGCCACGCCCATGCGCTCGACGAGATCGGGATTCCAGGTGGCGCCGAGCGCGATGGCGACAGGAAAGCAGGTCGCCTTGACGCCGCCGACCAGCGAGCCCGCGCCGCGAGCCCCATTCGGCCCGTCCGTCACCTTGATCTTCGGCACATCAAGGCGCTCGACGGGAACAGTCGTCCAGAAATCGGCGCCAGACAGCAGCGAAACCTGCTCCTCGAGCGTCATCTTGTCGAGAATGGAATCGATCATGCAAACCTCCCCTTCAATGGAATTCGGGCATTGCGACGTGCTGACTAAGCATGCCCGGTGCCAATTCATCCGGCGGCGACGCCGACTTCTCCACGCACCAGGCAGTTATTAAACCTACCGATTACTCGGTATTTTTAAGATGTCAACTGCCGAGCCGTAATGTATGGATGGAGGGCGGGGAAAAGAGGCAGACGGAAAAGACGATGGCAGAGGTTTCCGAATCGAAGGCCGGACAGGACGAAAAGCGACGGCGCCGATCCCGCAAGGGCGAAGCGCGCCGCGCGGAGATCTTGTCGGCTGCGATGCGACGCTTTGCCGAAGACGGCTACCAGAATGCCGCCATCGGCGATGTCGCCCGCGACGTCGGCCTGTCGCTGCCCGGCCTGCTGCACCATTTTCCGACCAAGGTTGATCTCCTGCTTGCCATTCTGGACAAGCGCGATCTCGAAAGCGAAAGCTTCATCGGCCCCTATCGCTCCGATCTCCGCGGCCTGCTCAAGGGCATGGTCGGGGTCTTCCGCCGCAACGCCGAAATGATCGAGGTCATCAGGACCTTCGCCATCCTGAATGCCGAGAGCCTGATGAAGGATCACCCGGCCAAGGCATGGTTTCTCAATCGCGTCACGGAGCTACAGGACGACATCGCTGCGACCTTCGAACGGGCCGTCGCCGATGGCTCGATAGACGGCAAGATCGATGGCAGGGCAATGGCGGCCGAGCTGATCGCGGTGATGGACGGCCTTCAGATGCTCTGGCTGCGCGATCCCACACGCTTCGATATGGTCGGCGGACTGGAAGCCTATATCAGCCGCCTGTTGGCGAGCCTTGGGTTAGAGGACTGAGCCTTGGCTTACTGCATTCCATCAAAGCGTGCCAACCAGACCATAATGCGGCTTACAGCTTCGTAATACCTCTGCCCGACAAGCAGACCCGTATGTGTGGTACCCTGGAGACCTAGATACTCGCTACCGATGTGGCGTGCTGTCGCCAGGCCTCGATGATCATCGGATTCGTCGTTGACGGCGCAAATGACGAGGCTGGGACAGGTGATCTTCTCACCTTCGATGGAAATCCCCTCCGCCCCGAAATGAAAGGAGAATGCGCTGAATGCCTTTGCAGATTCCATGGACAGGTACTTCCGCTGGAATTCAATATCCTCGAATGTTTCATCGGTACTGATTTGCTCGTCACGCACGGGAGCAGGCACGACGAGGCCGGGCATTCGCAACGCGAGATCGCGATAGGGCGCCTCCGCATGCACTTGCCTGCAAATGCTGGTATCGATCAGCACCAGCCCGGCTATCTTCACGCCTTCCGCCAGTTTCTGGCTCAGGATTCCTCCCATGCTGAAAGCGATCACGATGGGAGGAGTTCCACATTCTTCGACGATTTCGGAGATCACCAGCCGGATGTCTTCCAGGTAATCTTCAAACAGGATTTTTGTGAAATCCATCGACCTGCTTTTGTAGTGGCCTCGCAGGTTGACGCAATAAGAATTCCATCCAGCCGATGTGAAATGAGAAATGTATTTGCTCCACATCCAGCTCCCGGTAAAGGCGCCGTGAACAAAGAGCAACGGCGGCCGAGCGGACTGCCCTGGATCGCTGTGCCCATGAAATATTTCCAGAAATAGGTCATTCTCTCCGACGTATTTTTCCGTGTGCTCGGGTCGTTCTTTTGCATAGTCCCGCATACCGCTCACTCCTTTGATATTGGCTGGCCGCGCATCGAGACAAAGGATATTTCCTACGCAATATTGCTCAATGGCGGCTCATGGATGTACATAAAGGACAAAATATCTTCAATCGGGTGTTGATGTGGACAGTCTCGCAAGCGTTATCGCCTTCGTCCACGCCGTCGAACAGCAGAGCTATGTCGCAGCCGCCAGGGTTGGCGGAGTTTCGCCTTCCGCGATCGGAAAGGCTGTGGCGCGGCTCGAAAGCCGGCTGGGCGTGCGGCTCTTCAACCGGACGACGCGCAGTATCAGCCTGACCGAGGAAGGAGCGGTCCTCTACGAGCGCTACAAACGCATCATCGATGACATGGACGACGCAGAGGCCACAATCTCACGAAGCCGGGAGCGCCCAAGGGGGCGCCTTCGCGTCAGCGTACCGCATATTGTCGGGCATCACCTTCTCATGCCGATCCTGCCCGTTTTTGCCGAGCAGTTTCCGGAGATCGAACTGGACATCGATTTCGAAGACAAGGTCATCGACCTGGTCGCAGAGGGCCTGGATGTTGTCGTGCGGAGCGGTGAGCTTGCCGATGCACGATTGATTGCCCGCCATCTCGGCGATCAGCATTTCGTCGTTTGTGGAAGTCCCGATTATCTCAAGCGCCATGGGCGACCGGAGACCCCGGATGACCTCTCCCAGCATGCTTGCATTCACTTCAAATACCCATCCAGCGGTCGTGTCGCGCCGTGGGCATTCCGCCGGCCATGTGAGCGGTTGCCTTTGCCGAGAGGCCTTACATTGAACAACACGGATGCAGGTCTGCGGGCAGCACGGGACGGTTTGGGCCTCGCGCATCTGCCTGTCTACGTCGCAGAGCCCCATATGCGAACCGGGAGTTTGGTCCCCGTCCTGACCTCCTTCATGGTGCCGTACGGCTCGCTCTCGCTCGTCTGGCCCTCCAATCGTCAGCTTTCACCAAAAGTCCGGGCTTTCGTGGACTTTGTAGTTGCGAACTTTGCCGCCCGACCCGACGCTTTTCGACCGGCGTCAGGTTTGTAGCGATGATCGAAATCGGCCGAACGCCGAGGCACGACAGCGCCGCACGTCTTTTCTCACCGATTGGATATCATTCCCCTATCTATGACCGTGAGGTGCAAGGCATTGAGTATGGGGCCGAGCGCGGACAAGCGGATGAGATCCCATGCGGGGCTGTCGGCCTCAATGCTGGCCGTAGCGCGATCATAGACGGCAACGCACTGCTTGTTGGTGATCCGGGACATGTAGAGAATGCCGTCGACATTGGTGCGATCGTAGATTTCCTGACTGAGCCGGCGTCCGCTGGCCTGTGCCCTGGCTCGAACGGCATCTGTCGAGACCCCGAGCAGGTTTGCGCCTTCGTAGCGCAGGTCGAGCAGGAAAAGCGGCTTGGGGTTTCGAATAACGGCGATCGAATAGCGGTCGAACTCTTCCCGCAGTATCAATCGCTCGGCCTTGCCTTGAAACCGGTCACGAACGATCGTCTCCGCGATCGCCGTCGCGGGATCCTGAGCGAGATAGAGCAACCGGAACTTATCCCTCGGGCTCGAAAACCGCGTCTTGCCGAAGCCCATACCGAGAGGCGTCGCGGCGTGAGCGCGCGAGATGATTCTGACATAGTCGGTGACGTCGGCGCGAACGGCGAGGCGCTGCAGGACGGCCTTGTCGAGCGTCATTGCGCGGCGAAATAGGTCTGGGCCGCATCGACGACCTCATCCGCATGATCCTGTTTCAAGAGGTTTATGGGCCGGCGCCCGCCCAGCATGGGATTCGGCTGGCTGAGCCACAGCCATGCCACCCGCTGATTGGAAACGAGAGCGGCAATCGTTCCTATGCCCTTCGCTGGACGCCCGTCGATGAATTGTTCGATCGGATAGACGTGCTTCCTCGTTCCTTTCAGCAGCGCGATAACCTCGCCGGCATGCTGCCAGCGATTGAGGGTGGAGCGCGCAATTCCGAATTCGCGCTGGAGTTCGTTTGCGCCGGCAACCGGCCCCGCCCAATCCTCGAGCTTGCGGGCAACCGCAAGCTCGCCCAGCAGTCGCTCGCCTTCCTCCGCCGTGGCGATCTTCCCAAGCCCTTCGCCCCTGGAGGGTTCCACGGCCTTCGGAATTTCAAGCGCGATCTTGCCGCCATCAGGTGCATCGCTGAAGGTCTCCACCAGACCACGAATGCGGCGGGCAAGTTCGCCCTGTCGCTTGCTGAGTTCGCGTCGTACGCTAACGGGAAGATCGACAATGGCCGCCGCCGCCGCTCCCGCAATTCTGGCGGACAGGGCAACCGAGCCGGACTCGAATGTAGCGTCGGCTTTCAGCACATCGGCGACTTTGGCGGCAACACGATCGGCGACCTGCGCCTGACGAGCACGATCCAGCTGCACATGGGAACCAGCCATTAAACTATCTCCGTTCTTACAGGAGCTGATATAGTCTCAAATGACCCATTTGTCCAGATTGTCCCACCAAGCGGGTTTTGCTCTATGGTGAGTCCCGCAACGCCTCCCGGCATCGAAGCGGTGAGGCGGGATCTCCCGGGAAAGGAACATCAGCCATTCTGCAGCTTCCAGGTCCTGACTTCGAACGGCATGATGTCGGCAGGTCCCTTCCGCTCCATCGGCTCTTCGAGAATGTTCAGCGGCTGCGATGCTGCCCATCCGGAAGGTAGCCCGAGGGCGAGCCTGCCGCGCCGGCCGGCTGGCTCATAGAGGCGCAGGATGAGGCCGTCGCCCTCTTCCGCCGGCTTCAGGCCTGAGAACGCGACGGGGATGCCGGTGATCGCAAGAGGCGCGAAAGTGCCGGCGGAGAGGCCGCTGGCCTCAGCCGAGACGAGCGGTTGGTTGAGATCGATCGCCTCGTCGAGGACGCCGCCTTCATGCCAGGCGCCTTCATGCGGCATCAGCGCATAGGTGAAGCTCTGCTCACCTTCGTCGGCCAGCGGATCCGGATAGATCGGCCCGCGCACAAGGCTCATGCCGATCACGTTGCCGCGGGCGCTATGGCCGTATTTGGCATTGTTGATCAGCGCGACCCCGAAGTCCGGCTCGCTGATATCGACGAAGCGGTGCGCGACGGCCTCGAACATCGCCTGCTCCCAGGACGTATTCGTGTGCGTTGCTCGCTCGACAATGCCGAAGGCGCATTCGAAGGTCGCCTTGCGGGCCTGCGCGGCAACCGGGTTCAGGGTTCGCAGCAGGGTGCGGCGGTCATGCCAGTCGATCGTCGTTTCGATGTCGAGCCGCCTGGCGTTGGCCGTCAGCACATAGGTCTGCGTGACGCTCGAATTCCGGTAGCGGTAAACGACGCGGATCGCCGCGCGGTGCGGCCCGTCTTCCACGAGGGTGACACTGTCAGGCGCCTCGAGGCGGACGGCCTTTTCGGCATAATCCGCATCGATGTCCCAGGCGTCCCAGTTGCGCGGCTTGTCGGCCGGATAGACCCAGAGCTGATTTGCCGAGCCGTCGACCGCTTCCCGGCCCGTGGCCTTGTGAATGAGACTCGAAACCGCCCCGTCCTTGCCGATGCCAACGACGAGGTAGTCGTTTTCGAGACGGTCGGGGCCTGCCTTCAGCCCACCCGCCGGTTTGAGCGAGCCCTTGTCAAAGACCGCGACGGACAAGGGGGCGACGAGATCGGCGGCCGCGACGACCGTGCCGTCGGAGAGCGTTGCGCTGAGCGGTCTGGCCGCAAGAGACGGATTGACGACGACGAGGGCATCGCCAACCCCGCCTTTCGGCAGCTTGGCCGACAGCGCTTGCAAGGCATTTGCCTGTTCGGTTCCAGCACGTTCGATGACGCCGCCCAGTTCCTGCTCGGCATCCTGATAAACTTCACGGATGCTCGAGCCCGGCAGAATGTCGTGAAATTCGTTCTTCAGCACCACGCGCCAATCCGCTTCGAGGCTTTTCGGCCTGTCTGCTCCGAGCATATGCGCCAGCGAAGAGATGGTTTCGGCGGTGATCAGCGCCCGTTCGGCCTGGCGATGCTTGCGCTTGACGCCGCTTTGCGATGTCAGCGTGGCGCGGTGCAGTTCGAGATAGATTTCGCCATCCCATACCGGAAGGTTCTTTTCGCCTGCGGTGCGGTGCGCCTGTTCGTAATAGCTTTTGACGGTGCCCCAGCGTGCCTGCGGGATAGCCGGGAAATCGCGTAGCTGCACCTCGCGCTCGACCATCTCGGGCGTGACGCCGCCGCCGCCGTCGCCATAACCGACGGCCAGAAGCGAGGTATCGTGCTGTGTCTTGCCGCGGAAATTCTTCCATGTCGGCACGTAGCAATCGGCTTGCACGAAGCCGTTATAACCCTGCATGGGATTGTCGAACGTATGGGTCAGCACCTGGCTGCCGTCGAGACCCTTCCACCAGAAGAGATCGGATGGAATATGGTTGGTCTCGCTCCAATTGACCTTGATCGTGAAGAAGCTGTCGATGCCGCCCTGCCTCAAGATTTGCGGCAGCGCGCCTGAAAAGCCGAAGCAATCTGGCAGCCAGCAGACCGTATGGCGCGTGCCGAAGGTCTTTTCGAAATAACGCTGGCCATAGAGAACCTGACGGGCGAGGCTTTCGCCGGTCGGCATGTTCGTGTCGGGCTCGACCCACATGCCGCCGACGGTTTCCCACTTTCCTTCCGCGACCTTCTGCTTGATGCGATCGAGGAGCTCCGGGTCTTCCTCTTCCATCTGCGCGTAATAATGGGCGGTCGATTGATTGAAGCGGAAATCGTCGGAGCGCTCCATCAGCGACAGCGCCGTATTGAAGGTGCGCCGCATTTTCCGCCGCGTCTCGCGATAAGGCCAAAGCCAGGCGAGATCGATATGCGCATGGCCCGTCAGCAACAGTTCTCCATTCGGCGGGAAACGCTTCTGCAACTCCTTCAACCGCGCCGTCAGAGCCTCGAAGGCCGTGGCTGCCGAGCCGCTCTGCTCGTCCGTGAGGCCTGCCGGATTAACCTCAAGCTCCGGCAGTTCCCAGATCTTCTGCTGCATGACGGCGCCGGATGTGCGGGATATATAGGCCGCCGTATCCGACGGCCAGTCGAGGCTGCGCAACGCATGCTCGGCGGCATCCATCAGATGCGGCACGACTTCATGCTCGCCGAGCACCTCGATTGCCTCGGCAACCTGCTTCAGCAGAAGATGCATGCGATGAGCGGGACCATCGAGCCAGATAAATCGGGCCTTGTTGAGCCGTGGAGCGCGATTGGGCTCGCCGAATGGAAACCGGGCGACGGTTTCGGTTGCGATCGAAAAGCGACGGCCCTTTACCGGGAATTCCTGATGATAAGGATCGAGACCGAATGTTTCAGTCTCGCCGTCGGGGTAGCTCAGCGTAATCAGGCTCTCGCCACCAAGATCGAGTTGCAGGCGAATATCCTCGAGAGGCCACGCCTCCGGCGCTTCAGCGATCACGGCAAAATGCACCACCCCCTGGCGGTGCGGCCAATCCTGGTGATGTTCGATCGGCTCGCCTTCGAAAGTCCAGCCGTCGATCGCAGCACTTTGTCGATCCCGCCAATGAGCCAATTCGGCAATGCGAACTTTAAGACGATCGAGGCGCTGGGCAATGGTCAGAGGCATGGCTTATCCTGTTGAAAATCGACGGCTGACAATCTTATCGTCATGCTTTTGGGGTCGTGGTCATGGTTATGGGGGAGATGAAGATGGCGCGACCGACATCGCGATTGCCCGGCCCCTCCTCCAAGCAGGCTTGCAGAGTCTTAGATTAAGTAACTTTGATTTGGCGTCAAGCCCGGAAGAAGCAAACCGCACCCGGTTTACGGTTGTCACCGTCACGCCATGTCTTTGCAAAAGCTTGCTTGCTCGACCAGACGCTCTCGTGCATGAGGTCAGATTACAGGGAGGACACCGAAAGTCGCTCCACCAAATTGCAGGACATAACTCGACTGCTCGGGCAAGCTTCGCTTCCCGCCACCACGCTATTCAACAATTCCGCCCCTTGCAGACCGAGATCATAGTATGGCAAAGCGGCAGTGGTCAGCTCCGGCCTCAGCGCCAGGGAAACCGTCCGGAAATCGTCAAAGCCGACAATACTGACGTCCTCGGGAATCCGAAGACCCAATGCCATGGCCGCGATGTAGATTTGGATCGCCATTTCGTCGTTGCCGCTCATGATTGCGGTCGGTCGATCCCTTTGTTGAAGCATCTCGGTGGCGGCAGCAAAAACGTAATTCTTCTCTGCTCCTACCGGTCCTTCCATGCCTAGACGGATACTTAGGTCACTCTCCGAAAGGCCAAAGTCTCCGGTGGTCTTGCGGAAAGCATCGAGGCGCAGTTCCGCCCCCAATAAAATGGGATTGAGCCGGATATAGCCGATCTTTCGATGACCCCGCTCAAGCAGATAGCGGGTAAGATCTCGCGCACCCTGATAGTCATCGGGTTCGATCGACGGCAACAGCTCGCTCGTTTTTGGTCGGCAGTTGATCATGACTGTGGGGATGCCGACGTCGCCGATTTCGGGGTCAACGATGCGGTGGTACATCGTTACGTAGAGAACACCGTCAATGCGGTGCGATTGGAACATTTTCCAAATTTTAGTTTCCTGTTCGGACGCACCGCCGGTGTTTGCCATCAGAATGGTCTTGCCGTTGGCATTGGCCCAATCCTGGATCCCGCGAACGATATCCACGGAATAAGGCGTCGTCGACACGTAGTCAGCGATGATACCAAATGTGTTGGAGCGACTTGAGCGTATTTGGCGCGCGGCCATATTGGGCACATATCCGAGGTCTCGAATTGCCCTTTCGACCCTCTCCCTAGTTTCCTCGGTCACATATGGTTCGCCGTTAATGACGCGAGACACAGTTTTGTTGGAAACTCCCGCCACTTTCGCGACGCTGATTATGCTGACCATGTACGCCAATCTCCTTGCCGGATTCGTTTTAAACCAGACGCATGACAACGTCGACATATTTTTATGACAACGTCGTCATTCTGTATTGACAACGTCGTCATACGAAGACTACTTTCGCAGCAAGAAGGAGGGCTCAGTGCAAGTGCAGCGGGCCATATGGGAGGAATCGATGAAGAATTTGCTTGGTGCCAGCGCACTTGCGCTTGTTTTCATAACCGCCACTGCCAATGCCGAAACCATCAACATTCTGGTGGAGGGCGGCGGCGAAATGTTGCAGAAGGCGGTCGCCGAGAAGTTTACTGCCGAAACAGGCATCAAAGTGAACTTCACGACCGTTCCCTATCAGGGTGTCTTTGACAAGTTCTCAGCCGAAATCGCCTCAGGCTCTTCCGCGTTCGATGTCGTGACGATCGACGTCGTGTGGAATGCGAAGTTTGCAAGCCACGTCGAGGATCTCTCGGCTCTTTTCACCGATGCGGTTCGCGCGGATCTGCCGCCTGTCTTGCTTGCCGACGCGAAGGTTGGTGACAAACTGATCGGCATGCCTGCCTGGGCCAATGCCGAGATCGTGTTCTATCGCAAGGACCTGTTTGATAAGGCTGAGGAAAAGGAGGCTTTTCAGGCCAAGTATGGCTATCCTCTCGCGCCGCCCAAAACCTGGCAGCAGTGGCGCGACATTGCGAAATTCTTCACGCGTGACACTGACGGCGATGGAAAGACCGACTTCTGGGGCACCGACACCATCGGCACGTTTTCAGAGGAATGGATGGCGCATGTGCTGCAAGCGGGTTCGCCAGGGGTGATCCTCGATAAGGACGGGCAGGTCATCATCGACAACGAGGCGCACAAAAAGGCACTGGAATTCTACATCGCGCCACACTGCATTGATCATTCCGTTCCTGAAAACGTGAACGAAATCGGCTGGGGCGAGGCGCAGAACCTGTTCTATCAGGGCAAAACAGCGATGATGAAGTTCTGGGCGCACGCCTACAAGATGACGCCTCCGGATTCAAAGGTCAGCGGCAAGGTCGGCGTGGTGCCGATGCTGGCCGGCGACGCCGGGATCGCAGCTGTTCCTGGCCCTTGGTACAACGTCGTTCCCTCGACATCCGAGCACAAGGATGCAGCGAAAAAATTCATCTCGTTTGCCATCGCCAATAATGCCCTGGGTATCGAAGCTCCGCTCGGCCTTGCCGCGACGAATTCCGCCTATCGCAGCTATTCAGGCAAGGCCGGCTATGAGCACTTCCCCCCACTTCTTGAGACGCTGAGCGCGCCTGCCACCCAGGGCCGGCCGATCAATGAAAAATATCAGGAAATCGTCGATGAAGCTGTGCTGCCGGCTATCCAGCAGGCACTCACCTGCAAGGCGGATATCGGGGAGGTCCTGACGGAAGCCAAGGAAACGATCGAGGACATTCTCAACTAGCCTCGTACATTCCTCCACATCGTGGGGCAAAATATGCCCCACCCTTAGCTTTCGGAGACGGACATGTCGGGTGAAGACCGATTTGTACTTTGCATGCTCGCGCCTGCAGTCGCCATTCTCGGCGTGCTGGTCGCTTACCCGGTGGGGCTCCTGGTCTTCGATTCCTTTTTCAAGGTCGATACGATCACGCCTCATATCCGCGAATGGGTCGGGTTGCAGAACTATGTTGATGCCTTGACGTCGAAACGTGTCATGGAAAGCGCTCTGCGGACCGTTCAGTATTCGCTTTTCGCGCTGTTCTTCGAGTTCACGTTCGGCTTCTGTGCGGCGCTGATTTTTTCGGCGCTTGCCGGTCAATCGCGGTGGCATCGCACGATCTTCGCTCTGCCGCTGATGGTTCCGCCCATCGTCGCGGGTCTACTTTGGCGATTTCTGCTCGTCGGCAATATCGGCATCCTGAACTACGGGCTCGTCCGTTTGGGTCTGATAAGCGAACCAGACGCGATCGCATGGTTGTCCAGCGAAGATATCGTCATCTATTCTGTTTCCTTTGCCGACATCTGGCTGACGACTTCCTTTGTCGCCCTTGTGTCCTATGCCGGGCTGACGAATATCCCAAAAGACCTGCTGGAGGCAGCGCGGATCGACGGGGCGAATGCGCTCAAGCGCTTTTGGCATGTCACCCTTCCCCTCATGCGGCCGGTGATCGCCGTCGTGGTGATCGTGCGGGGCGTGGATGCTGCAAAGACATTCGACCTGATCTGGATACAGACGCAGGGTGGTCCCAGTCACGCTTCTGAAGTGTTCTCGATGAACATCTACCAGCGCATGGTTCGGTTCGGCGATCTCGGCGAGGCTTCCGCGTCAGGAACATTGTTCCTCATCGTCATGATGCTTTTGGCGGCAGTCGCCTATTGGAAGATATGGAGGCCGGTCCATGCGTAGAGCTCCCCGCCCCAATCTCAGCGGAATCCTGATCAACGCGGCAGCCCTCGTGTTGGTGCTATCCTACGCGCTGCCTTACATCTATCTCCTGATGACCTCCATCAAGCCCGCGGCTGATGTCCAACAGATCCCGCCAAGCTTCTTTCCGGCCGTTGTGTCGTTCGAGAACTTCCGCGAAGTGCTGCGATCCTCCACTTTGCCGAGAGCCTTCGTCAATTCCCTCACCGTCGCGGTGCTGACGACGGCTCTCTCGCTTTCGGTGGCCGTGCCTGCCGCTTACGTTGCCACGCAGTACCGGCGCCGGATCACCACCATTTTCCTGCTCTTCGCCCTGGTGACACGCATGGTGCCGTCGGTGGCGCTCGGAGTGCCGCTGTTCCAGCTTTTGAAGTCTCTGGGTCTGCTCGATACCATTCCAGGCCTGGTGCTCGCTCACACGTCGGCTGCGGTACCACTGGCACTGCTGCTCATGTCCGCGTTCTTCGAGGGCATACCGAAGGAGCTCGAAGAAGCGGCGCGCATGGATGGCTGCACGCGATTCCAGGCATTTCGAAAGATCGTGCTTCCGGTCATGACAGGGGGGATAGCGGTCACCGCGCTCTTTACCTTCATTACAAGCTGGAACGAGTTCCTCTACGCGCTGCTGTTGACATCGGAGGCGACCAAAACGGCGCCGATCGTCATCGCCGAATACAATTCGGTCTACGGGCTTGCCTGGGGGGCGATGACCGCCGCAGCCGTCCTCTACTCGCTGCCGGCCATCATCGTAACGCTCGCACTGCAAAAACAAATCGTCGGCGGCCTGACTTTCGGCGCTGTGAAGGGATGAGGGAGGCAAAGGCATGGCCGGCATAGAACTGCGCAATATCAACAAGGTCTATGGAAACAGCTTTCACGCTCTGCACGATCTGAGCTTCGACATCAGGGATGGCGAGTTCATGGTTTTCGTCGGCCCGTCCGGATGTGGGAAATCGACGGCGCTCAGGATGATCGCTGGCCTGGAGAGCATTACGAGCGGTGAACTCAAAATCGGTGACAGGTTAGTCAACGATGTCGATCCCAAGGATCGCGACATCGCCATGGTCTTTCAGTCCTATGCGCTCTACCCGCACAAGACAGTGCGGGAGAACATTGCCTTCCCCTTGCTGATGGCAGGCCTGCCGAAGACCGAGATTGCCAGCCGCGTAGACGAAGCCGCCCGCATCCTCGAACTGACGACTTTGCTCGACCGCAGGCCGGCACTCCTTTCAGGAGGCCAGCGTCAGCGTGTCGCCATGGGACGGGCGATCGTCCGCAAACCAGCGGCCTTCCTGATGGATGAACCGTTGTCGAACCTCGATGCCAAGCTGCGCGTGCAGATGCGCGCCGAGATCGCCAGTCTCCAGAGAAAACTGAATGTCACGACGATTTACGTGACCCACGACCAGGTCGAGGCGATGACGATGGGTGACCGCGTCGCTGTCATGAAAGGCGGTGTGCTGCAGCAAGTCGACACACCGCAAAACCTGTACAATCGTCCTGACAATGTCTTTGTCGCCGCCTTTATCGGATCGCCCTCGATGAATTTGTACGAGGCCGTTCTGAATGGGAGGACGCTGACCCTGGGCAGCAACAGCCTAGAAATCCCCGACCGGGTTTTCGAAGGCCGCCCCTCGCTCAAAGGTGCGTCCAACCGTCAGGTCATTGTCGGTATCCGGCCCGAGCATATGAACGACGCCGCAATCCGGCCCTCTTCGGCCGAGATCTCGGCCCCGGTTACTCTTGTCGAGGCGCTAGGTTCTGAATCCATGGTGCATCTGAATATCGACGCCACCCGGGTGGATGCCGGCGACCCGGACGCCGTCGCCGACATCGGCAACGAAAAGGCTGCTGTAGCCCGCTTTTCTCCGAAGAGCACAGTCCGCGCAGGTGACATCGCGCGCATCGCTGTCGATGCCGACGAACTCCATTTCTTTGAACCGGACAGCCGCACCAGCATCTGGTGATGGTGCGCAGGATCCTGCTCCAAACTCGAACAAGAGAGCCGATTGAACGCATAACCCCAGGCGGCTTTCGCACGACAAGCCAATCAAGAACACCGGTCTACTCTCGCTGTAGCGTAGGAAATGGCCGCGGAGACATGAACCATGGTAAGTGAAAACTTTTACGACGTAACACAATATCCCTCAGGCAACCCCTATGAGGACATTGGATCGGTCATCAATAGCATCATTGCGGATATTAAAAGCAGGCAAGCGGTTCCCGACCAGAATGACGGCGGAAAGCCTGGAGCAGTGATCTATATACCGCCAGGCGATTATCGTCTTGTCACCCAGGTCGTGATAGACCTGAGTTATCTGAAGATTGTCGGCTCGGGACATGGCTTTACGTCTTCGAGCATCCGTTTCAACACACCTGCTGACGAACTGGCACAGTGGCGCGAAGTGTGGCCGGGCGGAAGTCGCGTATGTGTGGACATGTCTCCGGACGCCGCCGACAGCGAGGCCGCCGGAGCCGCGTTCTACGTCAAGCGCACCGGCAATCCTCGCATAAGCTCTGTGGAGTTTGCCGATTTTTGCATTGATGGCCTGCACTTCATGGACGACGGTTCGGGGCAGAATGATGCGGAAAATACCTACAGGAATGGCAAAACGGGAATCTATGTGGGCAGCGCCAATGACTCATTCCGAATAACGGGGATGGGCCTTATCTATCTGGAACATGGCGTGACTGTTCATGACGCGGATGCGCTGGCAATAGACAATAATTTCATTGCAGAGTGCGGCAACTGTATCGAATTGAAAGGTATGGGCCAGGCCTCGAGGATAGCGAATAATTTTGTCGGAGCCGGATATAGGGGAAATTCCGTCTACGCTGAAAATTACGGCGGCATCCTGGTCTCTTCAAACAACGTCTTCCCCCGAGGTGCCAGCAGCGTCTATTTTTCCGGCGTCGTGCGTTCCTCGATCACAGGAAACAGATTCCATTCCTTCTATCCCGGAATGCTGGTTTTTGCTGCGAATTGCTGCGAAAACCTGGTTTCCTCAAATCACTTCCTGCGGGATCGCGAGCCGTGGGCGCCCATGCAGAAGTACGATAACGGCCTGGATGACCTGTTCGGACTTTTGCGCATTGAGGGCAGCAATAATTCGGTCATCGCCAACCACATTTCAGAAACGATCGATACTCAATATATCAAGCCTCTCGCCGCAAAGCCTGTGATCATCAATGTCGTTTCCGGCAGCGGGAACTACATCGCCAATAATCACATCGTGGCCACAACCGAAATGTCGCAAATCAACGACGCACCAAACAGCGCGTGTTTTTCAACGCAAGTGGGCGCATTGCTTTCAACGGACAATTTGAAGGCGCTCGAGGTAACGGCAGTACGGGTGCAAAGGGGTTCGGTGCGGAATACAGTTCTAGATTCAGGCCGTGTCGAACAGGTCGAGATGGACAGAACAGTGAATGCTTTCAGGGGCACTCCAGTTCCCGGGCAATCGTCGGCAGAGTTTCACTAGACCGAACATAGTTAGGCCGTCGGTCGAAAATCCAGTGACTATTCGGAGTTGTGTTCATGGCGAACCAAATGGACCGGCAAGATGGCCCGTTGATGCAGCAAAACCTGTTCCTACCCTCGGGATACCACTTGGAATTTTGGGCCGCGGGCGACGGCTTTTTTCGTATCGACATTGACGGGAAAACGGTTTGGCAGGTTCGGTCATTTGCCATCGATCCGGAGTTTTTCAAATATCACCACAGGGAAGCTTGCGAGGTCACCATTGTCACCAATGCGCCGGACGCTGTTCTGTGGGCCTATGGATATCAGCCTCAAACCGTGCACGAGACCGGTATAACAGTGTTTGAATTCTCGCAAAAAGGGATCCTTCAACGCACCGGCGCGGAAATTGAAAATTGGCTTCGGTCCGATCCGGATCGTCCTGCGCTTCATTTCTCGCCAATCCGGCATTGGATGAACGACCCCGTAGGTCTCTGCAAGATCGACGAGCTATGGCACCTTTTTTATCAATTCCATCCGAGCGGCAGTGATTGGGGACCGATGCACTGGGGACATGCGACCAGCCGCGATCTGGTCAATTGGCTTCACATGCCGGTATTTCTGCATCCAGAACAGAACCTGTGGCGTCTCGGCGCCACAGGGGGCGCATTCTCCGGCAACGCCTTTCGGGATCGAGATGGAAGTTTGATGTTCTTTTACACCGAGCGCCTGCCTGCCTATGACCTTTTCGAGGGCTATCGGGAAATTCAGAAAATAGCGCGCCCGGATCGGAGGATGATCAAGGCAGAAGGCATTGTGACGGTGTTGGAAGAGCGTCCCGATGGGGTCGAGCACGATTTCCGCGATCCAAAGGTTTGGTGGGATGACGCAGCCAACGCCTATCGCATGATACTCGGCGCATCGATCGAAGGCGATCCCGCAGTGTTGTTGTTTGGCTCCGCCGATGGCCTCGATTGGCAATATCTCAGGCCGCTCTACCGTGCACCGGCTAATTTCCGCCAGGAAGGCGCGCGTGCGGTTGAATGCCCGGATTTCTTTCGGCTGGAGGAAAAGTGGGTTCTGGTGATGGGTTTTGTTGGCCATGTCGAGCCACGAACACGGCGCCACAATCTCCTTTATGCCCTGATCGGCGAGTTTATAGACGACTGCTTCGTGGCCGACATGCCGGAAATGCAATTGCTGGATTTCGGCACCGATTATTATGCGATGCAGAGTTTCGAAGCGGGAGGGCGCCAGATCGCCTTTGCCTGGCTTTTCAATTGGGAATATCGCAGGCCCGAGGGCTCAGCCTATTCCGGAGAGATGTCCCTACCACGTGTTCTAAGTTTGAGTGAGGACGGGAAGAGGCTGCGCATGCTGCCGACGATCGAAGTCGACGATCACTTTGCCGCTGACCCTATCGTCGAGAAACAATGCGGCAAATTCTCGCTACCAATGGCACCCATTGAAATTCGCCTTTCCGGAGCCCTGGAAGGCAGCAAGGTCGTTGCAACGCAGGGCGGCGAACTTGCCTTCGAGGTCTGCGTCGCTGGAGGTATTCTCTCGATCCGGCTCGCCCAGGACGACGGCTCGATCCATTACGTGGCGGAGCTTGCCGACGGAAAGGACCTTCGTCTGTTTCATGATTGCGGAATCGTCGAGATTTTCGCCGATGGCGGAACTGTTTGTGGAACCCGTCGCGGATACGCGAATATCAACCCCGATTACCTGGAAATCTCATCGTCCGCTTCAACGCGGGTGCTGGAAAGGGATGCGAAACGCTGCTGTGCTGGCGCAAGATGAGCTATTGAATGAAACGCTTGGGCCTTCACGGAATAACGAGATCTTGATCGACAACAACAGTTATCGAAACCCCGGTCGGCCCTATTTGACCGAGTATTGCGCTGATATGGCAGATTTCAGGCAGTGCTGGGGAGGGTGGGATGCTTCAAGTCCGCAAAAAATTGCTGATAACCGCGACAGCCGTCATCGTGGTTGCGGTATCGTCGTCATCCTGCACGACGAGCTCGAATGACTCGATGCAGACCGGCTCGGTTGGATATACCGGCGCCGACTATTCGCTCAGACCTGCCTGCCGCGATGGGTTTGGCAACGATCATCCTTGCAGCTATTAACGACCGATAGAGTGAAGCTCCGATTGCCGTGTAGTTTCCGGTCTGACGCTGCATAAGGCGGCTGCCAAGCCCGGCTTTCCCATAGCCCGCGGATGAAGTACACAACCGAGGTGGTGCTCTAGGAAAGACAGTCATGCGGTATCTTCGGTCAGGGCCGCGTCGGCTTCAAACCCCGGACATGGGCGCCCCGCGCACCAAAATGGTTGGTCTGCGGTCTGGTGAAATCGCCGACCGGAATATTCGCGTCATTCTGGAGGCGATCCGCCGTCATGGCCCGCTGACCCGGATGGAGCTTGGGCGTCATAGCGGCCTGACCGGCCCTGGCATTACCAATATTCTCCGCCGATTGGCCGAGGAAAAGCTTATCACCTCCAACCGTCGCAATGGCCTTGGCGGAGGGGCCACCGCCACCGAGTTTGCCTTGCGTCCGGAAGGTGCTTTCTCGATCGGCGTCAAGCTTCGCCAAAGGCGTGGCGAGGCCGTACTCATCGATTTGAGTGGTCAGGTCCATGACCGGGTCTATATCGAGCTGGACCCCGCTGACAAAGTCGGTCTGGTGCATGCGGCCGTCAGGGATATGGTCGATCGCCACGCCGCGTTGCCGATCATCGGGCTCGGCATCGCCGCCAACGACTGGACGGAGGATCAAAGCGATCAGATCGCCGCGATGTCGACGATCGCGCGTCCCTATGTCGAGAACGAGTGTACGGCGAGCCTTCTCGCCGAGCGCACGATCGGAAGCTCCGGCAGGGAAGGCGGACTTGCGATGATCATCATCGACGACGACGTTCAGGCCGGCTTTCTCATTCGCGGTATTCCCTATTCCGGCGTGCATGGCCGGGCGGGCAGCATCGGCGAAATGTTGACCGGTCCCGACAATGTCCAGCTCAATACCGTCGTCGGTTTCGAATCCCTGCGATCACGGATCGGCGACCAGGCGTTCACTAGCCTGCTGAAGGGCGAGGAAATCTCCTCGCCGCTACTGTCGCAATGGATACGGGAAGCCGCTGGCCATCTGCTCGACCCGATCATCGCCATGGCCGGTTTCCTCGCCCCGAGCGTCGTCATGATCGGCAGCGATCTGCCGCAGGGCGTGATCGAAGCGCTGATCCATCAGCTTTCCATCGAGCGGCTCGACACCTCGACGAGACCGTTACTGACGCCCTGGATTTCTCCGATGAAACCTGCGAGCTTCAGCGGCGGCGGCGTTGCGCTCGGTGCCGCTCTCCTCCCCTTCCTCAACACTTTGCTGCTGCCGCCTGCCTCGGCTTGACGCATGTTGCCTCAGGCGAGCGCTTCATCGGCGTGGCTGAGATCGGAGGCCAGCGCTTTGTCCAGGACTTTCTGGATATTGGCCGCCCGCCGGAACGAGGGTTCCTGGGTCCTGCCCGCCCGCACTGCCTGGACGAAACGCTGGTAGTTCGTCTCGACCGGATCGAAGGGGACGTCACGCCAGGTCGCCGTGTGCACGTCCTCGCCAAGACAGGCGCGAAGCGTCGATTTTCCGGTGTCGTAGATCATCTCGATCGAGCCGGTTTCGCCATAGACCCTGAGGCGCAACTGATCCATCTGTCCGGCCGCCGTGCGCGTCGCCTGGATCGTGCCGATTGCCCCGCCAGTGAAATCGACATTCATCGTAAAACTGTCATTCGCATCGAGATCATATTCGCCGATCTTGTGTCCTGGCGTCTTGTCGAAGGTCTTCAGCCGCGCGAAGACATGAGCAACGTCAAGGCCTGAACCGTATGATGCGAAATCGACGATGTGAATTCCGATATCACCGAGCGCGCCGTTGGATCCATGCTTCTTGCTCAGCCGCCACAGCCATTTGCTTTCGCTCTTCCAGTCGCCCCAATGCCGACCGACCAGCCAGCTTTGCAGATGCGACGCCTCGACATGGCGCACTTGCCCGATTTCGCCGGCGAGCACCATCTGCCGGCCCTTCTGAAGGGCGGGCGAATTGCGATAGGTGAAATTGACCATGCCGACCTTGCCCGATCGCTCGATGGCCTCGGTCATCTCCATGGCCTTGATCGCATCGGTGGCGAGCGGTTTCTCACAGAAGACGTGCTTGCCGGCTGCGATCGCCTGTAGCGTCGTCGGGTGGTGAATGCGGTCCGGCGTGACATTTGCGACAGCGTCGAACTCGCCCCAGGCGAGAGCTTCCTCAAGGGTCGTGAAATGGTTGGCGATGCCATGTTCGGTGCAAAAGGCCGCGAGCCTTTCCGGGACGACATCGACGCCGCCCACGACGCTGACACCTTCAATCGCCTTGAAGTTGGCGGCATGCTGGTTGGCCATGCCGCCGGTACCGAGAATGAGTAGACGCATCTTATCCTCCATGGAATTAACTTCCCGCGGCAGTTCAGCCGGGCAAAACCGCACTCGCGCCATCGCAGCCATCCGCGATTGCCTCGTGCTCTTCTTCAGGAAAATTGCGGTGGATGCGCCGCGCGTGCGGCGGGACGCTCCATCACTTTCACGGCGCATATCCTTTTCCGGAAATCGATCTCGATTTTCCGGAACGGTGCGCTAGCTGCTGTTGATTGTCGCCAGCATCTCAACCTCCCAGGTCTGGCCTTACAAGCTGTGGCTTGACATCAAATCAAAGTAACTTAATCTAATTAATGCAGCACGGAAATGAGGAGAGGTCAACTGACCGCCAGGCTGTATCCGTTCAAAATGGGGAGGAGACCCATCATGAAGAGCGCCACCGTCAGCGCATTTGCGCTGAGCACCATGTTATTTTCAGCATCTACGTCATTTGCCCAGGAACTTGCCACGAAGGACAGGATCGGCCTTGCCGATGCGCCCAAATCCCTCGTCGTCCGCTTGACGAACGACAGTCCCAACAATTCGGATCCGGCGATCGCCGAGGGCTATCAGAAGCTCTTCGTCGATTTCATCAAGAAGCATCCGGACTGGAAATTGCAGATGCAATTCATGTCCTCGGACATCGGCACCGAACAGGCCAAGATGCTGGAGCAGGCCAAGGCCGGCAACGCGCCTGACTGCGCCGCTGTCGACTCCTTCGTCCTCTCGCAGTTCATGGTCAATAAAGTTCTTGCGGACTTCACGCCGTATTTTTCGAAGGAGGAAGTGGATGACCTGTTCCCCTTCATCCGCAGCGGCATCACCGATAAGGACCAGACGGTCCGCGCTTGGTGGTGGGATACCGATCTTCGTGTGCTCTACCGCAACAAGTCGATCGTTGCGGACGCGCCGCAGACATGGGACGACCTGAAAAAGGCCGCGCTCGCCTCCACCAAGGAGGGCATGGAAGGTGTCCTCTTCAATGGCGGGCGCTGGGAAGGCACGACGTTCGACTGGCTCGCGAATTATTGGGCGCTGGGCGGCAAGCTTGTCGACGATTCAGGCAAGCCGGTATTCGGCGAAGGCGAGAACAAGGAGAAATTCCTGAAGGCCCTGAATTATTTCAAGGATCTCGTCGATTCGGGTGCCGCGCCCAAGCGCGTCAGCACGATCGCGAATTATGACGATTTGAATGCTGCGGCCGCCGCGGCGACGACGGCTCTCTTCATCGGCGGCAACTGGCAATATGCGCAGTTGAAGGCCACGCTCGACGAGGACGAGTTCAACAACTGGACATTCTCGCCGATCCCCGGCCCCAGCGCCGATCAGCGTTCGACCGGCACCGGCGGTTGGACGATCGCCTCCTTCAGTAAGGACAAGGATAAGGTCGAGATGTGCGCCAACCTCGCCCGCGAGGTTTATATGGGGCCGGCAAACGCGCTGCAGCAGCAGTTGCCGACCAGGAAGTCGCTGTTCGACAAATATGAGGTCTTCTCTACCGAAGCCAACAAGACCTTCGCCAAGGCTCTGGTCGACGGACAGGCACGCCCGGGTGTGCCGATCTATCCCGAAATCTCCAACCAGATCCAGATCATGATGGGCGACGTGCTCTCGGGGACCAAAAAGCCGGAAGACGCGTTGAATGCCGCCTTCAACGCGGCGCTGGAGGCCTACAAGCGTCTCTAGTGCTTCCGACCGTGACGGCGCCTGCCCGCCAGGCGCCGTCGACATTGCGAAACCCCGCACAGAGAAGCCAATGAGCCCCATTGCCATCGAGGCTGACAGCCCGCCTCAAAGCAGAACGTTCATGCGCCGTTTCGCCGGTGCGCCCCTGCCCTGGATCATGCCCGTGATCGTCGTCATCGGCATCTTCTACCTTTACCCCGTCATCGACGTTTTCAGGCTTTCATTCACCAATGCCACGCTGATCGGCGACAATCAGGATTATACGCTGGGGTCGATCACCAATGCGTTGAGCTCGCCGCAGCTGCCCGACATTTTATGGGCGACCCTGATCTTCGTCGGCGGCAGCGTCATCGGCCAGCAGATTTTAGGTCTTGCGGTCGCCGTCGTGGTCATCCGCGGTGAAAAACGCGGCCTGTTCGGCACCACCATTTTGAGGACGACGGCGCTGGTTGCCTGGGTCGTTCCCGGAATTGCCGGCGGCATCATCTGGCAGATGCTCTTTTCCGAAGCGCCTTATGGCGCGCTGAACAGCATTCTCAGGTTGATGCACATGCCTGTTGTCGCCTGGCTCTCGGACCCCGCAATCGCACCGTGGTCCACCCTCATCTCCAACATATGGCGCGGCACAGCATTTTCGATGGTCGTCATGTATGCGGCGCTGAAGTCGATCGATCCCTCGCTCTATGAAGCGGCGGAGGTCGACGGCGCGACGGCATCGCAGCAGTTTTTCTTCGTCACGCTACCGCAACTGCGCGCGGCAATCCTCGTCAACATGATCCTCATTACGATCCAGACGGTGAATACCTTCGATGCGATCATCACGCTGACAGGCGGCGGTCCGGGGCGCGCGACCGAGGTCATCTCACTCTACGTCTTCAATATCGTCTTTAGAAACTACGACCTGTCCGGCGGCAGCGTGCTCTCCGTGCTCATGCTGATCATCAGCCTCGGGCTCGCCTTTATCTATGCGTCGTTCCTGCCGAAGGAGGAAGAGCAATGAACGGACGGACCGGAACGCGGCTCGGCGATGCCATGAGTTATCTGTTCATGCTGGTAATGTTCGTGTTCTTCGCTGGCCCCCTCACCTATCTCCTGTCGATGGCGATGCGTGACAAGCGCGAGATCTATCGCGGCGCGGCGCGATATATTCCAAACAATCCCACCATCGACAATTTCATCACCGTTTTGAACAACAGCTACTTTCCGATCTATCTCTGGAACGGCCTCAAGCTTGCCGCCCTTAGCGGACTGGGCGTCCTGATCGTCGCACTGCCCGCGGCATACGCTTTTTCCCGCTTTCAGTTCCGAGGCAAGGGCCTGTCGATGATGGGGCTGCTGCTTTTCCAGATGATCTCGCCGCTTGTCATCATGGTGCCGCTCTACCGCTACATGAACCGCCTCGGCCTGCTGGATACGCATTTTGCCGTCGTCATGGTCTATATCGCGCTTGGCGTTCCGCTGGCGACCTGGCTTCTGAAAAGTTCGGTCGACGGCATCCCGCGCAGCCTCGACGAAGCGGCCATGATCGATGGCTGCAATCGATTTTCGGTGTTCTGGCGCATCATTCTGCCATTATCGGCGCCGGGCATCGCCTCTGTCTTCATCATCACTGTGATTGCCGGCTGGTCGCAATTTCTGGTGCCTTTTCTGTTGCTCACGAAAAATGATCTGATGCCGATCGGCGTCGGGATCTTTAACTTCCGCGGCATGCAAACCGACTCGTCCATCCAACTGCTTGCCGCCGCCTGCCTGATCGCGGTCGTTCCGGCGATCGTCGCCTTCCTGTCGCTCCAGCGGCTGATCCTCGGTGCGATGACCAGCGGCGCGGTCAAGGGATGACGAGCGGTTCAGGCTATGCGCAAGGAAGGATTTCGGGCATGAACCAGACACTCGGCGCCAGGCTGTCCCCGGATCTGACCGGCGCCAATGTCGAAGATGCAGGTGAGCACAACAGGGCTATCGTTCTGCGCTGTATTCATCGCCAGGCGCCGATTTCGCGCGCCGAAATCGCCAGGCGGACGGGTTTTACCAAACCGGCGATCGCCCGGATCGTCGATCGTCTCCTCGATGAGGGCCTGATCATGGAGGCCCGCCGGCGGCATGGGCTGAGAGGTCAGCCGGCGATTGAACTCGAAATCAATCCGGATGCCTGCTTTGCCATCGGCATCAACATCGATCGCGACCATCTGACGATCCTGGCCGTCGATGCCGTCGGCAACGTCCGCGCCCGCGTGCATCACGAGAAACGCTTCATTCTGCCGGCGGAATTCCTGCAGCTCACGGCCGATGCGATTTCGCATTTCCAGCGCAGCCGGCTCATCGACGACGCGCGCCTCGCCGGCATCGGTCTGGCGATGCCGGATTGGCTTGGCGAGATTTCGCTTCTCGGCAAGCCCAAGGCCTATCAGGAATGGACAGCATTCGACGTGCGCGCCGCACTTGAGAACCTGACGCAGCATCCCGTCTTCATCGAAAACGAAGCGAATGCCGCAGCCCTTGCCGAACTCGATTATGGACTGGGTGCTGAAAGCAGCAGCTTCTTCTACATCGCCATCAATCCATGCCCGGGTGGCGGCCTCGTGCTCGACGGCAACGGTCATCGTGGCGCCATGGGCCTCAGCGGCGAAATTGGCTGGCTGCCGATTGCCGATGGCGGGGACGGGAAGGCCCATAAGGTCCAGCTTCTCGGCGAGATATTCTCGCTGTTCTTCCTCTATGATTTCCTTGCGAAACACGGCGTCGAGGTGAGTGTTCCCCACGATCTCCTGACGCTGGATGCGCACGGCAAGCGCCTCGTGTCGCAGTGGCTGAAGGAAATGAGCGCGCATCTGGCTGTCGCCGTCAAGCATATCGGCATGGTCGTCGACCCCGACGCCGTCCTGGTCGGCGGCCGATTGCCGATCCGCATCGTCGACGAATTGCTGCGCTATGTGCACGAGCATCTCGATGCCGAGGACACCAACCTGCCCTCGCTTCATCGCGCCTCGCTCGGAGAGGATGCCTCGGCCATGGGGGCGGCGGTCATGCCGATGGCAGCAGCCCTCATGCTCGCATCGGCGGACGCTGCGCAACGCACACGTTCGCCACTCAAGAACATGGATCGCCTGAACAGTTGAAACGGCCGGCAAGGCCTACGGATTATAGTGAAGATGGGAGGATTTTGGTGAAGATCGGCTTTTACACTTCGACATTCAACGATCGCCCCTTCGAGGAAGTGGTGGATTTCGCCGCATCGGCCGGTTTCGACGCCATCGAAATCGATGTCGGCGGCCATATCAAGACGCCGGATCGCGTGGAGGCCGCCGTCGCGCTCGCACGCAGCCGCAACCTCTTCGTGTCGTCGATCACCTATTTCGGCAATCAGCTCGATGCTGACCGCGTAAAACGCGAGGCACTTCGCGAAAGGACTGCCGAATTTGCCGGCGCGATCGGTGAAGCGGGCGTCCCGATCTTCGTGATCTTCCCGGGCCGGGACGACACGGCAAGCGACGAAGCCAATTATGATGACTTCGCCGATTTCGCCAACGGGCTGATCGCCAAGACACAGTCCTATGGCCTCACCTTCGCAATCGAGAACTGGCCGGGTCCGAAGGATAATTTCATCGGAACGACACCCAAAGGATGGCAGGAGCTTTTTCAGCGGATCAGGGACCCGCGCTTCGGCCTGGAATTCGATCCCTCGCACCTCATTCGCATTGGCGTCGATCCCTATCAGGCGATGGAGGCCGTGAAAGATCGCATCGCCATTCTTCATGCCAAGGACACGGCAATCGATAAGGAGAGCCTGCAGGCTGTCGGCTATCACGGCAAGGGCTGGTGGCAATACAAGCTGCCAGGGCTCGGCCTCATCGATTGGCCGAGGTTCCTGCGCCAGGCCCGCGGGGGTGGTTTCGACGGCACGTTGTCGATCGAACACGAGGATGCCGCCTATGGCTGGCCGGGCAGGGACTTAGCCGCCCGCAAAGACGGCGAGCGCCTCGGTCTTGATTATTTGAGAAATGTCCTGAGCGGACTTTGACAGCGATTTCGGGAGGACGGCAATGGCCCATGTTTCGGTCAACAATGCGCGCAAGGATTACGGCGCGTTCAAAGCCATAAAAGGCGTCTCGGTCGATATCGGCGACGGCGAGTTCGTCGTTCTGGTCGGTCCCTCCGGCTGTGGCAAATCCACGCTTCTGAGAATGATCGCGGGCCTCGAGGGTATCACCTCGGGGCAGATCCAGATCGGCAAGCATATCGTCAACGAGCTTGCCCCCAAGGATCGGGACATCGCGATGGTGTTCCAGAATTATGCGCTCTATCCGCACATGACCGTTGCCAAGAACATGGGGTTTTCGTTGCGGCTGAAACGAATGCCGCGCACGGAGATCGATCAGCGGGTCGGCAACGCCGCGAAGATCCTCGGTCTCGAAAGTCTATTGGAGAGATACCCCAAGCAACTGTCGGGCGGCCAGAGACAGCGTGTGGCGATGGGGCGGGCAATCGTGCGCGACCCGGCCGTCTTCCTCTTCGATGAACCCCTGTCGAACCTCGACGCCAAGCTCAGGGTGCAGATGCGCTCGGAGATCAAGGAATTGCATCAACGGCTGCAGACGACCACCATCTATGTCACCCACGACCAGATCGAAGCCATGACCATGGCCGACAAGATCGTCGTCATGAAGGACGGGCTGATCGAGCAGTCGGGTTCTCCGTTGGAATTGTACGATCGTCCGAACAACCTTTTCGTCGCCGGCTTCATCGGCTCCCCGGCGATGAATTTCATCAGCGGCAACATGACGGAAGATGGGTTTCGAACCGCCGACGGCCTACTCCTGCCGAGTGAGCGCCGTCCGGCAGATGCCGCGATCTACGGCATTCGCCCCGAACATATCCGGTTGGACCCAGGCGGCATCGAGGTAACGACGGTGGTCGTCGAGCCCACGGGTTCGGAAACGCTCGTCATCGTCCGGCTGGGGACGCAGACGCTGACCTGTGTCTTCAGGGAACGGATCAGGGCCGCCCCCGGCGAGGTGCTGAGGATTGCACCAATCCATGATGCGGTTCACCTGTTTGCCGGAAACGAGCAGCGGATCACATCAGGCGAAGCCCCGTTGAACTGACCCGGCCGATTGCCCCTCCCCTTCGGCCGGCGCCAGCCGGGGGCGCGTTTTCCGCGCCCCCGACCCCAAATGGAAACGCTATAGAACACTGCTATGAGAAAGCCGTCAGCCGGCTCTAGCTGACGGCGTTCCTTTTGCCGAGGAGGGCTGCGCGGATCTGTTCGCTTTTGCTCAACAGCGGAGCGGGAACCGGTGCTGTCTGCTCGGGCGCGTCGGCTTTGCCGGTAGCCTGCTTGAGGCTCAGGAAGCGGTTTTGCGCGACCAGCCGGTCTTCGGGCGACAGTGGTTCGACGGGTTCACCGTCAAGGTCATGGCGCATGGAATCCGGCTGGGCGCTGGCGAAATAGTAGCGCCGGCCGTGGACGTAGGCCGCGGTCGCCCGCCTGAGCGTCGTGACGCCGGCATCGGGCTTCAGGAGCGGGCGGAGTTCGTTGAAAAGGCCGACGGCAAAAGGCAGGACCGGATCTCCCGCCTTGGCAGGAAGGACGCCTACCGGCCGGATCAACAGCGTGTTGATCGCGTTTGCCTTCTCCACGTCGAGCTCGGTTGCCGCAATCGGTCCGCGGCTGATCTTCCAGGGCTTGTCCATGCGTCCTCCATGTTACGTCCATAGCGACCGACTGTGATGGTATCTTGACGGACAGGGGCGAGCAACGGAAGTCGCACATCGTCGGTTCCACTGCAAGCAGGTGAGACGCGGAACAGGAGCCTGGTGGCAAAAAGCCGCTCCCCGGGGCCGATATGGCCCGGTGTCATCGGTTGGCGTTTCATCTAATCGTTTTTATCACGGAATATGCATTGACCTGCCGCATCGATTACACTTCTTATCCGCGCCCAAGATGGAGTGACCGGCCCAGGGAGGATGTATGCGGGTTTTCTCGAGCATTGACGAGCTGCGCCACACGCTCGATGCGCTGAAGCGGCAGGGGCGGACCGTCGGCCTTGTTCCGACGATGGGCTATCTCCATGCCGGTCATATGGAGCTGGTCTCGCGCGCTCGCGCCGAGAACGACATCGTCGTCGTCTCGATTTTCGTCAATCCGCTGCAGTTCGGCCCGGCGGAAGATCTCAGCAGATATCCACGCGATCTGGAACGCGACGCCGCCATGCTGAGGCAAGCCGGCGTCAATTTCCTTTTTTCACCTGGCGTCGAGGACATGTATCCCCGCCCGATGCTTGCTGTCGTCGACGTTCCCGATCTCGGGCGCGCACTCGAAGGAGCGGTGCGGCCGGGGCATTTTGCCGGCGTCGCCACTGTCGTCTGCAAGCTTTTCAACATTGTGCAGCCGCAGACCGCCTATTTCGGAGAGAAGGATTACCAGCAGGTCGTCATCATCAAGCGCATGGTGGACGATCTGGCCTTGCCGGTGCGCGTGATATCGGTGCCGACGGTCAGGGATAGCGACGGCCTCGCATTGTCGTCGCGCAACGTCTATCTCAGCGATGCGGAGCGGCGTGCCGCGGTGATCGTCCCTCAGACCCTTGACGAGGCCGAGCGCCTGGTCGCCGGCGGCTTGACCGATCCGGTGGAACTCGAGGCAAAGCTCACGGCGTTTCTTAGCCGCGAGCCTCTGGCAAAGCCCGAGGTCGTCGCCGTCAGGGATGCCTCGACGCTGCAGCCGGTCACGTCGATCGCAGAGCCTGTCGTCGTGGCGCTTTTCGTTCGGCTCGGCTCGACACGGCTTCTCGACAACAGGGTCGTCAGTGACAACCGAGTTGTTGGTGACAACCGAGTGATCGGGAACAACAGGGTTATCGGCGGGCGGAGCTTGCCGGGAAAGGGAGTGACCCGATGAGCACGGCCGGAATTCAGAAGCGCCTTACACCAGTGCGCATCTCAGCTATGAAAGGCGGCAAGCCGATCGTCTGCCTGACCGCCTATACGACGCCCATGGCGCGGCTGCTCGATGAGCATTGCGACCTCCTGCTGGTCGGGGATTCGCTCGGCATGGTGCTCTACGGCATGGAAAGCACCATCGGCGTCACGCTCAATATGATGATCGCACACGGCAAGGCGGTGATGCGCGGCGTCGGCAAGGCCTGCGTCGTCGTCGACATGCCGTTCGGCAGTTATCAGGAATCGAAGGAGATCGCCTTCCGCAACGCAGTGCGCATCCTGCAGGAAACCGGCTGCGATGCGGTCAAGCTGGAAGGGGGCGAGGAGATGGCCGAGACCATCGCCTTTCTGACCAAGCGGGGGATCCCGGTCATGGGCCATATAGGCCTGATGCCGCAGCAGGTTCAGACTGCAGGCGGTTATCGGTCCGTCGGCCATTCCGAACACGAGACGTCGAAGATCCGCCGTGACGCCCACGCCATCGGCGGCTCGGGCGCCTTTGCCGTCGTCATCGAGGGCACGGTGGAGCCGCTCGCCCGCGAGGTGACGGCCGCCATGCACGTCCCGACCATCGGTATCGGCGCTTCTTCCGCCTGCGACGGTCAGGTTCTGGTTTCCGACGACATTCTGGGTCTCTTCAACGATTTCACCCCGCGCTTCGTCAAGCGCTACGACGAACTCGGCAAGAGGATTTCGGCCGCCGCCGCCGCTTATGCCGAAGAGGTCCGGTCGCGACAGTTTCCGGCAGCGGAGCATACGTTCAAACGGCGATCCTGAGACGAGGCGATGTGAGCTCCATCACCGCGCGATATACTGTTCGCGCATGCTGTCGGCTGACCGGCGAACCGCCTCGGAAACCTGCACGAGCTGCTTGGCCATAGGCGTCGAATGGCGCCAGATCATCCCGATCGTTCGCGACGGCTGCGGAGATTGGAAGCGCGAAATCGAAACATGCGCCGAGCGCGTTTCGAGGGGAACGGCCATCTCCGGGATCAAGGTGATGCCGATACCGGCGCTGACCATCTGAACCAAGGTGGATAAAGAGCTGCCTTCCATGACCTCCCGGGGGCGGGCCGGCCCTATCTTGCAGAACGACAAGGCCTGATCGCGAAAGCAATGGCCTTCCTCAAGCAGCAGCAACCGCATTTCGCGCAGCGCCTCGCGTTCGGGCACCGGCTTGCCCTCGTCTTCGGGCCGCCGGACCAGCACGAATTCTTCCTGGAAGAGCTCGAGCTCGGTCAGCGAGGGCTCGGATACCGGCAAGGCAACGATTGCCGTGTCCAGCTGGCCTTGCGCCAGCTCGTGAACCAGCTTCGACGTCTGCGTCTCGCGCACCTCGATCTGGATGCCGGCAAAGCTCCTGTTCAGATCGTTGATGATCGCTGGCAGCAGATAGGGCGCAATCGTCGGGATGATGCCGATGCGCAGCCGCGTCAGGAAAGGATCGCGCGCGGCACGCGCCAGATCCGCCAGTTCGTCGACGCCACGCAGGATATCGCGGATCCTGAGTGCGACGCTTTGGCCGAAGGCGGTCAGCTTCACCTCACGCGCGTTGCGCTCAAAAAGCTCACCGCCCAACTCTTGCTCAAGTTCTTTGATCTGCATTGACAATGCCGGCTGGGAGATCGCACAGGCGTCGGCGGCACGTCGGAAGCGGCCATCTCTAGCCAGTGCTTCAAAATAACGTAGCTGTTTCAGGGTAAGGTTCTTCATAAGTTCAACTTATCGCAACGATCAGTAAATCCAACTTAAATTTATTACATGCTTCCGATATGAAGACTGCAAGGGGAGAGTGGGGCGCCAGCTCGGCTCATCTTTTTTACGCGCAGAGAGATCAAGCAATGAAGGAGACGATCATGGACAACCCCACTGACAGCGCAGGCAAATGTCCTGTGCCACACGGCAATACGCCTCGCAGCAGCCGATCCAACCGCGACTGGTGGCCAGACCAGTTGAACGTGCAGATTCTTCACCACAATTCCGGCCGCGCCGACCCGCTCGGCCAAGCCTTCGACTATGCGGAGGAGTTCAAGAAGCTCGATCTCGACGGCCTGAAGAAGGATCTTCACGCGTTGATGACGGATTCGCAGGATTGGTGGCCGGCCGATTTCGGTCACTATGGCGGCCTGTTCATCCGCATGGCCTGGCACAGCGCCGGCACATACCGCATCACCGATGGCCGCGGCGGCGCCGGGGCTGGCCAGCAGCGTTTTGCGCCACTCAACAGCTGGCCGGACAACGTGAACCTCGACAAGGCTCGCCGCCTGCTGTGGCCTATCAAGCAGAAATACGGCAACCGCATCTCCTGGGCTGACCTGTTGATCCTCACCGGCAACGTCGCGCTCGAATCCATGGGTTTCAAGACCTTCGGTTTCGCCGGCGGCCGCGCCGACGTCTGGGAGCCGGAAGAACTTTACTGGGGTCCTGAGGGAACCTGGCTGGGTGACGAACGCTACAGTGGCGAACGCGAACTGGCAGAGCCGCTTGGCGCCGTGCAGATGGGCCTTATCTATGTCAACCCGGAAGGCCCGAACGGCACCCCGGATCCGCTGGCATCCGCCCGCGACATCCGCGAAACCTTCGCCCGTATGGCGATGAACGACGAAGAAACCGTGGCGCTGATCGCCGGCGGGCATACCTTCGGCAAGACCCATGGCGCTGGCGATCCGTCGTTTGTCGGTGTCGACCCGGAAGGCGGCGAGCTCGAAGCTCAGGGTCTGGGCTGGACCAGCAAGTTTAACACCGGCGTCGGTCGCGATGCCATCGGCAGCGGCCTCGAAGTGACCTGGACCCAGACGCCGACCCAGTGGAGCAACTACTTCTTCGAAAACCTGTTCGCTTTCGAATGGGAGCTGACCAAGAGCCCGGGCGGCGCGCATCAGTGGCAGGCCAAGAACGCTGAAGCCTCCATTCCGGATGCCTACGACGCCTCGAAGAGGCACCTGCCGACCATGCTGACCAGCGACCTCGCGCTGCGTTTCGATCCTGTTTACGAGAAGATTTCGCGCCGCTTCCTCGAAAATCCCGACCAGTTCGCCGACGCTTTCGCCCGCGCCTGGTTCAAGCTGACCCACCGCGACATGGGACCGAAGGTGCGCTACCTCGGCCCGGAAGTTCCGGCCGAAGACCTGATCTGGCAGGATGTGATCCCGGCCGTCGACCACCCGCTTGTCGACGACAAGGACATTGCCGACCTGAAGGAAAAGGTTCTCGCCACCGGCCTCACGGTGCAGGAACTCGTCTCGACCGCCTGGGCGTCGGCCTCGACCTTCCGCGGCTCCGACAAGCGTGGCGGCGCCAACGGCGCGCGCATCCGCCTTGCCCCGCAGAAAGACTGGGACGCCAACCAGCCAGCCCAGCTCGCCAAAGTCATCGGCGTTCTCGAAGGCATCCAGAGGGACTTCAACGCAGTTCAGACCGGGGCCAAGAAGATCTCGCTCGCCGACCTGATCGTTCTCGCCGGTGCAGCCGGCGTCGAG
Organism: Rhizobium leguminosarum bv. trifolii WSM1325; assembly: GCA_000023185.1. Taxonomy (NCBI): domain Bacteria; kingdom Pseudomonadati; phylum Pseudomonadota; class Alphaproteobacteria; order Hyphomicrobiales; family Rhizobiaceae; genus Rhizobium; species Rhizobium leguminosarum. The sequence goes on from CP001623.1 coordinate 97,545, forward strand.
AAGGCGGCGGCAGCGGGCGGCAACGCTGTCAGCGTGCCCTTCACGCCGGGCCGCACGGATGCTTCCGAAGCCCAGACCGACGCGCATTCCTTCGCAGCGCTCGAGCCGCGCATCGACGGCTTCCGCAACTATGTGAACGGCAAGCGCCATCAGTTCATGAAGCCGGAAGAAGCGCTCGTCGACCGCGCCCAGTTGCTGACGCTGACCGGACCGGAAATGACCGTCCTCGTCGGCGGCCTGCGTGTGCTGAAGGCCGGCGCGCCCGAGCATGGCGTCTTCACTTCGCGTCCCGAGACGTTGACGAACGACTTCTTCGTCAACCTGCTCGACATGGGCACGCAGTGGGTTCCCCTCGCCGGCAAGGAAGGCGTCTATGAAGGCCGCGACCGCAAGACTGGCGCCGCCAAGTGGACCGGCACCCGCGTCGACCTGATCTTCGGCTCGCACTCGCAGCTTCGCGCCTTTGCCGAAGTCTACGGCCAGGCCGATACCAAGGAGAAGTTCGTGAGGGACTTCGTCGCGGCCTGGACCAAGGTTATGAGCGCCGATCGTTTCGATCTCGTCTGATCTACAGCATTTCGCCCGGGGGCAGTTTCGGCTGCGCCCGGGCATTTTTTCATCGGAGACCGGACCTACCGCCCGACCGTCCAGTTCTCGGCACGCCTGATGCTCGATTGGGCGGCGACTACCCCTCCTCCGTCATCCCTGTGCCCTCAGTGCTTTGCCCGAGTGATGTCACAGGGATCCAGCGCGTCCAAGTCATTGGGCGCAGGAGACTTCTTGCTTTGATAAGGTTCATTCACCGCGCAGACGCGCGGTGGCTGGATTCCCGTGAAGTCCCTCGGGGCAAGCCCAGGGCTTGACCCGAGGAAGGGAATGAGGAGTGTGCCCCGATCGCGACACCGTCTCTGGGCTTTTAGCGAGGCAGAATGCCGAAAGGCGAAAGTGACAGCAGATCGGGATCAGTCGTCGCCGTTGCCGTCGCTACCTGGGCATGGCTTATGCTGTAGCCGTAGGTGAGGACGCGGTCACCGTCGATCATGAAGAATTGCGCCTGATCCAGGCCGGGCCGCAGGTTACCCGTCACGGTGACGGTCTCGTACATTCTTGCCAGATGCAAAGGCTCTTCGGGAACGACACGAACCAGTTGGTTGGGCGGAGGGGACGGCATGTGACTGCAGGCTCCGGACCAAGGCACCAGCATGAATTCGTAAACAAGATCGCCATCCTGCTCGATCGGCAGAACGAAGCCCGTCAATTCGATCGGATGCTCCTCTTCATGCCAGGCGAGTGTTTCGCCCTGTGGGCTGCTCACCGCCTTGCCCGACAGCGGAACTGTCTCCTTGGGCTGATCGGCCGGCCGTAAAGCGTTCCAGAAAATAGGCTGAGCTGCAGCGACGGCGTCACAAATTGGACACGCGACACCAATTGCCAGCGCCGCGAACGTCAAGAGGAAAGGTTTGTGCTTCATCATTGCATCTCCACGGGACCGGCCGCTTGACCACCTTGCCGCTGTCGTATGGATGCTACTCCCGATCCCGCTCGGCCGTCAAAGCTTCCGGCGCGGACTACTCAGGGCTTGCGCAGAACAGGGAGAGGGTGTGCCGTGCATGCCCTCTCTTTCGTCATATTCGAGCCCGTCCTGCTGCTGTTCGGCAAGAAAGTGACCGCAGCGCCAAGCAATCGCCCCCAGGGAAGGGTAACCGTCAGCCACCGCGCGATGGATGGCGGCCGTATCCGTATCGAGGTCAGCGATACCGGTCCCGGATTCCGGCCAAACGCGTCGCCCGGCTTTTCACCCCGTTCGATCGGCTGGGAGCGGAACGGATCAGCCAGGATCGAACCGGTCTCGGGCTCGGGCTGTCGAAACATCTGATCGACGCCATGGGCGGAACGCTCGGCTTCAGCAACGGGGAAGGCGGCGCCACTTTCCACGTCGATCTTGCGCGCGCCTGCAGTGGTGGAGGCAAGACCGGTTGCGATGGAAGCCCGCCGTAGGCATCGCCTTTGATTTGGCCGCGCGGCTTGATATCAGTTCGGCATCGCTTCAACGAAATATCGGGTCCATGACAGATTCCACCGATATCGTGCGCCGATCGACGATCCTGATCGTCGACGACGAGCCCCCCAATGTCTCGCTGCTGGAGCGCATTCTCAAACGCGAAGGTTTTACGGCGCTGATCAGCACCACCGAGCCGCGCGAGGCCTTGCGGCTCTTTCGCGAACATCCTGTCGATCTCGTTCTTCTCGATCTGATGATGCCCGTTCTGGACGCCGCAACGAGAAAGACGGGGAACCGAGCGTGCAGCGCCGATAATCGGGCCAGCTCGGAAGCCGGCACCACCCAACTCAGAACATCGTATTCTTGTTTGCCGCCTCATTCGGAACGGCCTGGATCACGTCCCAGTGCTCGACGATCTTGCCGTCCTTGACGCGGAAAATATCGACGATCGCCTGGCCAGGATCGTCTGCGCCGTTGGTCGCGCGCACATGCAACCAGACCAGATCGCCATCGGCGGCGCTGCGGACGATCTCGGCCCGCGACTGGGCATTGTCCTTGAAGAAGCCGCTGAAGAAGGAAATCAAAGGCTTCTTTCCGTCGGGAACATGAGGATTGTGCTGCCGGTAGTCGTCGGCGACGACGGCGGCAGCCGCGATATCGTGCTTGTTGAAGAACCGGTCGTAGAACTCCACCACCAGCTTCCGGTTGGCTTCCTCGACCTTCAAATCCCGCGAGGCCGATTCAGCAAAAGCGCCGGCCGGCGCGGCGACGCCTGCCAAAATGACGAGTGCAAAAAGCGATTTCCCGAATGTCATGCATCAAGCTCCTTGGTATGGTCGCGATCTAGTCTAGAAAGCAGACTATGAGAGCTGGTTTATGAAACCTCGACATGCCGAGCAAGAAGGCAGATTTTGGTGGCGAGGTCAGCCGACGATGACCGAGGTAAGCATGCTCAAGGAAACGGACGAGCCGAAACAACAGCCCGTGGCAGGATGCCCGATCAGAGGTGTGCTCGATCGTATCGGCGATCAATGGAGCCTGCTGACCCTCGAGGCACTGGAAGACGGAAAGAAACGCTTCAACGAGTTGCTGCGCGAAATCGGAGACATCTCGAAGCAGATGCTCTCCAAGACGTTGAGGCATCTGGAGCAGGACGGCTTCGTGCGGCGCACCGTCTATCCGCAGGTCCCGCCTCGCGTGGAATATGAGCTGACGGAACTCGGGCAATCCTTCCTCATCCCCATGAAAACCCTGATCGGATGGGCCGAGCAGAACCACCCGGCAATCACTAGCGCGCGGCAACGACACGATAACGCCTAATGACCGCGTTCGTCAGGCGAGCAGAACCTTGCCGCCCGTTCGGAAGGGAAGAGCGGACTGCAGGGCTTGCCGGACACTTTCCAAAGGAAACACCTCCCGGATCTCGGTCTCGATGACCTTCGAAACGATGTGCGCCGCGACCTTGGAATAGGCGTGCTGCACGTCGTCCATAGCTTCGGAATGAACCCATTCCCGGAGGTGAACATAGGAAAAGGAAATATCGGGATGGGTCGCCCAGAATGAGTTCGGGATGCTCTGCCCAGAGAGCAGACCGTAGTGCAAGAAGCGTCCGCCCGCCCGCAGCGCATCGGCGAGGATTGTGGCGCGCGCTCCTCCGACGCAATCGAGCACCGCGTCTAGCCCGTGTCGGCCGGCAAGCCCGGCAACCAGATCGCTTTCCTCTCTATCGATGATGATAGCCTCGACCCGGCCGCGCAGGCGCTCAAGCGATCCCTCGCTACGGACGATGGCGACCGGCTCCACGCCTGCGGCGTTGGCGAGACCGATCAATATCGCTCCGATCGAAGAGGCGGCGGCATTGATAGCGATGCGCATGCCCGGCCTCAGCCCGATCTTGGCATGCAGCATCAACCAGGCCGTCATCGGATTGACGTAGCTCGTCGCAGCTTCGAAGTCGGTGAGCTCGTCAGGAACACGCAGGCACCAGCCGGGATCGGTATCCTTGAATTCCTGCCAGCCGCCGGCGCTACGCACCGGCAGCACGCGTGTTCCCGGCGAAAGCCCATGAACCTCTTCACCGCATTGTTCGACCACGCCGAACGCTTCGAAGCCGGGAACGAAAGGCAATGTCGTGCGTCCGCTATAGGCTCCCGAGATGGTGATGATATCGGACGGATTGATCGCCCGCGCCAGCAGGCGCACCCTCACCTGGTCGCGCGCCAGCGGCGGCAGCGCAGCCTGCTCGAGCTCGACGACATCCTGAGCCGGGCCGAATTTTCGCACGACCGCCTGATATTGCATTGCATCCCCCACACACTGCGGTTAGATCACCCCGTCGAATTTCGGTGATCGAATGAGCGTTGACGACAGGCCTTTAGCATCGTTCCGGGTCTCGATGCGAGACATCGACATCTATGGTCACGTCCACAACTCCCGTTATCTCGATTATTGCGAGGATGCGGTCGTCGAGTTTCTGCGGCAACGGCAAATTCTCAGCCATTTCCGTCACACCTCCTCCGGCGTTGCCTATCACGTGAAGAAGGCGGAGATCACCTTTCACAGCCCGATCGACCTTGACGATGTCGTGGAAGTGAAGGTGGACGTGGAGAAAATCGGGCGCACGAGCCTGTCCTTTGCCATAGAACTCTTTCGCCAGCGCGATGGCGCTCATTGCGCCTCGGCACACTTCGTCTGGGTCTGCGTCGGCCTCTCCGACAGCCGCCCGACGCCAATTCCCGATGCGACCAGAGCCGCTCTGTCTCCCGGCTGATTGCCGATCATTCAAACCAGCGGGTGTCCATGCCGATCCATGCGCAGCTTCTTCGACATGCAACGGAAACACCGGACAAGCCGGCGCTGGTGATCGATGGGCACTCGCTCGGCTATGGCGAACTCTATGTGCGCGCCAAGGCAATTTATCGGTTTCTCCAAGATCTCCCTCGCTCGAACCGCCGCACGCTCGATCTGCCTGGTGTGGAGAAGCTTGCCGCTCTCAGCCTTGGCAACCATATCGGCTTTGCCGAGTATTTTGCGGCGGCCACCGCTTTCCCGAATGCCTGCGCGGTCATCGACCCGATAGTGCCGGCGGAAAGGATCGAACGCATCATCGAGCGCTTGGCGCCTGACGTTCTGATCGTCGACGACGATGCCGGGCCGAGTGCTGAAATTGCCCGGAGACTCGGCATTCCTGTGGTGGCTGCCGGAGCGGAGGCTTTCGAGCTCGCCGCGGCGGAAGGTGAAGCCGAGCTGCCGGCCGATACCGACAAGATCTTTCTGATCGGCTTCACCTCAGGGACCACCGCTGAGCCGAAGGCCTATTATCGCTCGCGCGAGCAGTGGCGCCGGAGCCTCGATCGGGGACGCGTCGTTTTCGAGCTCGAAGATGCGCCGTCGACAATGTGCCCGGGAGCCTTGGCTCATGGCCTGGCGCTTTATGCACTGGTCGAAGCTCTTGATGCCGGGGCAACCTTTCATACGGCTCGGAAATGGGAGCCTGAGGCGGTCGCACGCACACTCTGCTCCTGGCAAGTCGAACGGCTAATCGCTGTACCCACCCATATAGCCGGCATCGCAAGGGCGTGGGCAGGCGAACCCGCTCTGACCTCCCTGCGCGACGTCCTCACCGCCGGCGCAAAGCTTGACAGGAACGGGGTCGAATCCATGCGTCGCCTGTTTCCGAAGGCGCGTATCCGGGAATATTACGGGGCGTCCGAGATTGGATTCATGACCGTCTCGACCCTTGTCGGGAGCGAGATCGATTTTCCGATCGAGCGGGTGGGGCAAGCCTATCCCGGCGTGGGAATTTCCATTCGCGACCCCGATGAAAACGACGTCGGGACCGATGTGGCGGGAACCATCTTTGTCGACAGCGACCTGATCGCGGATGGATATCTTTGGGGCGACGACGGTCAGGCTTTCCGGGTCACAGAAGCCGGAGCGACGGTCGGAGATCTCGGCGAACTCGATGCCAATGGCATGCTGCGGGTGATCGGCAGGGCCGGCGGCATGATGATATCAGGCGGCAACAACGTTTATCCCGCCGAAGTCGAGAGCGCGCTCAAAGCCTGCCCCGGGGTAGAGGATGCCGTTGTCTTCGGGCTGCCGGACGCCTATTTCGGCCAGCGGATCGTCGCCGTCGTCTCGGGAGAGACGATAGACCCGAAAATCCTGGCCGATCATTGCGCGCAGATACTCGGGAAGTACAAGATCCCCAAGCAATTCTACCATATAAGGTCCTGGCCGATGACGAGCAGCGGGAAGATCTCGAGGGGGCAAGTGGAGCGGGCCGTGGTTTCTGGAGACAATCTTGTCCTACGCCTTTCAGCCTGACGAGGATTGGCAGCCAGTCGTGGTTGCCGCCTACCGGTCGCCGATCGGTAGGGCTTTCGGATCGCTTGCGACTGTCGCGGCGGAAGACTTGCTTGCGCCGATCATGCATCGGATCCTTTTGGAAACGGGAATTGCACCCGACACGATAGACGACGTTCTGGTGGGCAATGCCGCCGGCGGCGGTGGAAACATCGCGCGGCTGGCAGCGCTCACAGCAGGTCTGCCCATGTCGGTTCCGGGTGTTGCGATCGACCGGCAATGCGGCTCGGGCCTGGAAGCGATCATCATGGCGGCCCGCTTGATCCAGGCGAAAGCCGGCGCGTGTTTTCTCGCTGGCGGCGTCGAGAGCGTCAGCACCGCGCCATGGCGCGTCGAAAGACCAAAGGCGAACGGGATGCCGCCGCGATTTTACGGGCGCGCCCGGTTTTCGCCTGAAACGATCGGCGATCCGGAAATGGGAATTGCCGCCGAGAACGTCGCGCGTCAGTTCGGCATATCGCGCCAGAGACAGGATGAATTTGCCCTGCGCAGCCATAGGCTCGCCGTAGCGGCGGCCGAGGCAGGCATCTTTCGCCCCGAGATCGTCGAGATTTCCACCGGCCACGGGCCGATCGAACGGGACGAATGCCCACGCGCCTCCACCTCTCTTGAGGCGCTCGCAAACCTCCGGCCGGTCTTCCTGGCCGATGGATCGGTCACAGCAGGCAATGCCTGCCCGCTGAACGACGGCGCCTGCCTGGTGCTGGTCATGAGCCGCGGGATGGCAAGGAGTATGGGCGTCGAAAAGGGCCTCGCCTTCATCGACAGCGCTGCTGCCGGTGTGGATCCGAATCTGCTCGGCATCGGGCCGGTCGCTTCGACCAGGAAGCTATTGAAGCGTCAGCCCGAGCTCTCACTCTTAGACATCGATGCCATCGAATTCAACGAGGCTTTCGCGGCCCAGGTTCTGGCATCGCTGGACCAGCTCGCTATCCCTGCCGACGCGATCAACAAGGACGGCGGAGCCATTGCGCTCGGCCATCCGTTCGGGGCGTCCGGCGCAATCCTCGTTACCAGGCTGTACAGCCAGCTGATCCGCAACACCGGGGAAGTCGGGGCGCCCGGCGCAACTGCCTTGGCCATGATCGGAATCGGCGGAGGCATCGGGCTGACCGCCATGTTCGAGGCTACTCAGCTTTCCTGACCCGGCGAAGGCGCAGACCGTCAGGCGGCGACGCGTTTGTGATCTGCCGGATGCTGAAGCCGAAATCCGATCGCCAGCCTGTTCCAGGCGTTGATCATCGCAACACCGATCGAAAGGGCCACGAACTCGTCATCCGAGAAGTTGGCGTGCGCCTCTTCATAAACATCATCCGGCGCATGGCTTTTCGCGATCTGAGTGAGAGCCTCAGCCCAGGCAAGCGCGGCCCGCTCCCGAGTGGTGAAGAGCTGCGACTCCGGCCACGCGTTCAAAAGCAGCAGCCGATCATCCGTTTCCCCGAGCTTCAGCGCGTCGTGGCGGTGCATGTGCAGGCAGTGAGCGCATCCATTCATCTGGGAAACGCGGACTTTGACGAGTTCGAGCAATTTCGGATCGAAGCTTTTGGCAATCCAGCCTTCAACGGCCACGAGGCCGTCGATGCCGCTGCTTCTATGGGCCATGAAGTTCAAACGCTTGATCATTCTTATCTCCATTGTGAGAGGATTGATGACGCAAGCCTCGGCTTGCAGGCCAGTGAATACGCCTTGCTTTCCGGGTCGGCCATCTGCCCCAAGGGTAGGTCAGGCCGATGCCTGTCGACGTGATGTTCCTCCATTTTGGCCGGATTCCTCGACCGCAGAGCCAGCTTCTCTACTGCCTTCGCATAGGGTGACAGCGACTGAGGAAGAATAGTTTGGGGCCGCGATCCGGCGCATTCTCCTGCCCATCGGTTTCAACCGGCCGCACCGGCGACGGTCCCGATGAAGTCGCTTCGCTCATCGAGGGCGCGGGGGCATGCCGAGCAGTTGCCTGCTCACCTTCAGGTCACCAGAGGACATTTCTCGTAAAGGACAAGGAGACTACCCATGAAAATCGTCGTTATCGGCGGCACTGGCCTCATCGGCTCAAAGACCGTGGAAAGATTGCGCAACAAGGGGCACGAGTTGTTGGCGGCTTCGCCGAACTCGGGTGTGGACACGATCACCGGCAAAGGCGTGGCGGAAGCACTCGCCGGGGCGCAGGTGGTGCTCGATCTCGCAAACTCGCCCTCGTTCGAGGACAAGGCCGTCCTGGAATTCTTCAAGACGTCGGGCCGCAATCTGCTCAAGGCAGGGGCCGCCGCCGGCGTGAAGCATCATATCGCGTTGTCGATTGCCGGCATGGAGCGGCTGCAGGGCAGCGGCTACATGCGCGCCAAGATGGCCCAGGAAGAGCTGATCAAGAGCTCCGGCATACCCTATACCATCGTGCACTCCACCCAGTTCCATGAATTCATGGCTGGCATCGCCCAGTCGGGTACCGTCGGCCAGACCGTGCATCTGTCGCCTGCCTATGTGCAGCCGATCGCCTCGGACGACGTCGCCGACTTCATGGCCGAGGTGGCGCTCGGCACGCCTGTGAACGGTACGATCGAGATCGGCGGGCCGGAGAAAGTCCGACTCACCGAAATCGTCACGCGTCTCTTCAAGGCGACGAACGATCCGCGGCAAGTGGTGGCGGATCCGCACGCCCGCTACTTCGGCGTGGAACTCGAGGATAATTCGCTCGTGACCGGGGCCAAGGCGCGGCTTGGCCAGATTCATTTCGACGATTGGCTGAGCCGGCAGCCGCCCCAGAAAAAGAGCGCCTGATACCGGGCGCCCGACCCATTCCCATCAACGCAGGAGACCCGACATGCTCAGAAAAATGATCTCGGCGGCGGCGCTCGCCATTGTCCTTGCCGCCGGCACTCAGGCTCACGCCGCAGGCGGCGACGCGAAGGTAAGCGTCGTTTTCGACCAGAAGCTTCCGAATGTTCCCGGCAAGAGCATGCGGGGGGTGCTCGTCGAATATGCGCCGGGCGGTTCCTCGCCCGGCCATACGCACCCGGCATCGGCCTTCATCTATGCCACCGTTCTCGAAGGTGCGATCACCAGCAAGGTGAATGACGGGCCAGAGAAGGTTTACAAGGCCGGCGAAAGTTTTCCCGAATTTCCCGGCGATCATCACAGCGTCAGCAAAAACGCCAGCAAGACAAAGCCGGCGCGCCTGCTTGCGGTGTTCGTGCTGGATACCGACGAGACGGAACTGACGATCGACGACAAGTGACCCCATGCCCGATGCCCGGCGTCGCCGGGCATCGATTTCCCCGGCGTGTCTCAGGCCGCCTGCAGCGCTAGTTCCAGGTCGGCGATCAGATCGTCCGGATGCTCGATACCGATCGAAAGGCGGATCGTCGATTCCAGAACGCCGATGCGCTGGCGGACATCCGCGGGCACGCCGGAATGCGTCATGGCAGCCGGATGGCTCGCAAGCGATTCCGTGCCGCCGAGGCTGACCGCGAGCTTGAAGATCTGCAGCGCATTCAGGAATTTGAACGAGGCGGGCTGACCGCCGCGGATATCGAAAGAGAAGGTGGAACCCGCGCCGGTGCATTGCGCGATGAAGGTCCGGCCGGCCGGCGAGTCCGGATCGTGGTAAGGCAGGTAGTGAACCTTCTCGACCTTCGGGTGATCGCGCAGATAATCGGCCACGGTACGCGCGTTGCTGTTTGCCCGCTCCATGCGCAGCTGCAGCGTTTCCAGCGAACGACCGAGCATCCAGCAGGAATGCGGATCGAGCTGCGTGCCGATCGCGCCGCGAAGGGCCTTGATCTGCTTGATCACCGCCTTGCGACCAAGAACGGCGCCGGCGATCAGATCGGAATGACCACCGACATATTTCGTCAGCGAATAGAGCGAGATATCGGCGCCGTGCTCGATCGGCCGCTGGAAGACCGGTCCGAGCAGGGTGTTGTCGCAGACGATGATCGGCATATGGCCCTGTCTTGCACCGATCATGTCGGCAACGCGTCGGATCATCGCGACATCGACCAGGCCGTTGGTCGGATTGGCAGGCGTCTCGATCAGGATGACGGAGACGCGGCCCTTGGCCATCGCCTCCGCCGCCGCCTTCTGCACCGATCCCTCGCTGACGCCGTCGGCGAACCCGACGGCGGCGGCGCCGAGGTTCAGAAAAGTCTTCGCCAGTAAAGTTTCCGTTCCCCCGTAGAGCGGCTGCGAATGCAGGATCGCATCCCCCGGCCGGACGAAGGCGAGCAGAGTGGTGGCGATCGCCGCCATGCCGGATGAAAACAGCACGCCGCTTTCCGTTCGTTCGTAGACGGCGAGCCTGTCTTCGACGATCTCGCTGTTTGGATGGTTGAAGCGCGAGTAGACGAGGCCCGCCCCCTTCCCCTCTGGCGGCTCGCGGCGGCCCGACACGTAATCGAAGAAGTCGCGGCCATCCTCGGCCGTCTTGAACACGAAGGTGGATGTGAGGAACACCGGCGGCTTTACCGCCCCTTCCGAGAGTTCCGGATCGTAGCCGTAGTTCAGCATCTGTGTTTCGGGATGCAGGGCATGATTGCCGATATGGGTTTTGGAAGGATGCGGCGCGGTCATCATCGTCTCCTGTGTCGGGACTGCAGAAATGTCAGAATACATCAAAACCATACGAGAGGAGCAATCATCGCGGTCAACTCCTGGTCTCGCCGAGAGTATCAGCGACATAGGCGCCGCGTGCTCCCATCGGCAGCGGCGCTCCCGTCGTCGTGTCCTTCGCAGTCTGATGCTCCAGTTCGGCGTTCAGTTCTCCTCCAACGATTAGAATGACCACGGAAAGCCAGATCCAGATGAGAAAGCCGATCAGCGCGCCGAGCGTGCCGTATGTCGCATTGTAGTTGGCGAAATGATCCAGATAGAAGGAAAAGCCGAGGGACATGGCGGCCCAGGCGATCGTGGTCAGAACCGCGCCCCACGTCATCCAGCGGAGCTTGGCAGGCTCGCGGCTGGGACCGAAGCGGTAGACCGATGTAACGGCCGCCGCGACGACCAGCAGAAGCAGCGGCCATCGCATGAGAAGGGCCATGTGCTCCTTGAATTGATCGAGCCAGAGATAGGAGAGGATAACAGGCATGACCCCGACAAGCACCACCATGACAACCGTCAAAAGCATCGCGCACAAGGTGAAGCAGAGGCCTATCAGGTTCAACCGGATAAGACCCCGCTTCTCCTCTTCCTCATAGGCGACGTTCATCGCGTCAAAGATCGCCAGCGTGCCGCTATGCGTGCTCCAAAGAGCGATGCCGAGACCGACGAAGAAGGTCACGCCGAGCGTAGCATCACGCCGGCCGACGAGCTCTTTGATTTGGTTGGCAATAAGATCGAACGCGCCTGATGGCATGAGGCCGGCCAATTCGCGAAGATGTTCGGATATGGTGGTCGGATCTGCAACCAGCCCGTAGAGTGATACCAAAGCCGCCATGGCTGGGAAGAGCGCCAGCAGCAGATAGAAAGTCACGCCCGCGGCAATCAGCGTGACCCGGTCGGCGAGGACCTCGTGGAAGACGCGCCAGAACACGTCGCGAAGGCCGCTGAAGGGGATAGCCTCGGGCGTGCTGGCGCTACGGCCACGATCGTCACCTGCGCGGTTGGTATGCTCAGGCGGGGCGACCGCCCTGCGCTCGGGTGCCTGCATCAAGACAAGTGCACCAATCGCTGCGGCCATCAATGCCGCCGCGATGGAGAATCTCTTGGGGTGAAACACATCAGGCATGAGGATGATCTCCGGTCTGGTGCGGAGATAACGCCGGGTGCCGCTAAAGGATGCAAGCCGTTGCTTTCTTGCGGACATTTAGGCCGGCGCCGAGGTCAGTCCGTTTCACAGGCGGGTCAGGCAGCTGGGAGTTGGAAGCGGTTGACAGCTCGTCAAACTCCACCACGGCCGAGCTCGGTATCGCCGAAAGCCACAAATCCGAAGTAGTTTCAAAAAGTATAAGTCGTTGATATTGCTGAGGCTGCTCCCTGATATGGAAGCGATGCTGGACTTTAGTTTCGTTACTCCATGGCAGGGAGTCGCTTCAACGCGTTTACCGATAGGCCGGCTTGGCGGCCGCGAGGCGGCAAATTGGTGCGCAGCTCGTATAAGGAGTGCGACTTGGGCCTCAGTTGCACCTGTTGCTATCTGATGCCGGCGCCTGTCAGCGACCGGACCGTGAAGCCGATGCGTTGTGCAGCAAGCCCGATAAAACAATAGCGCTGGTGACAATCGCCTGCAATAGCCGTTTACGTTATCAACGGGCAAATACTGGGTTCGCCCTGCAAACCGTTGCCTTCTCTGGGCGCGCCTCATAATGCGTCGCGAGACCGAGGTACTGCCCGCCTGCGGACGCGATCTCGATGGTGGTTGCTTGATGGCGTCTCAGCAACCGGCAGAACGCGCGTCGCAGTCGACCAAGTTGGCACGCGAAAGCAACTGCCCGTCAAGGGGGCGGAGGCATCATGCGCGCTGCTCCAGACGTCGGCCAGCCGCACCCTGGCGCTATGTGCCATCGGCGGCCCCTCCCCCCCCCGCAACTGAAGGCGCTTCCTCCGGCAGTTGATCGCTGGGCATCTCCAGCGTCCCACTCAAATGCGCAGGATCGGCTCCTGACATATCGGTCAGGACCAACGCAGGTCTTCCGCATTGCTGAGAGCGAGGGGCTGCACGTCATCAGGTAACGGGCATCGACGACGGGCGCCGCGGTTGTCTATTCCAGGACGGAACGGACCGGACGCTAGCGTTCCCACATATACTCGCTTTACGGCGCTAACAGTCCGGCTGCAGTCGCCGCGGTGTCGCCCGCGCCGACGGACGGCCAGTCGACAAGCAATTACCCGTTCGCAATGGGCTGATCGCCCGAAGGCTTCGGCCTGGGCTTCGGATCCTGCATGATCGGCGGCCCTCCCCTACCGTATAAAACTCTCTGCTCGATTGCATGAAGAGCCGACCGCGTATCACAGCGAGCCTTCGATGGGCAGCCGACCCCGCGGCCCGAGCGAATCCGTGAACCCTAGCTGTCGGTTGGGTGTTGCCTATCGTGCCGTTGTCCGCGGACAACAGGATGATCAGCATGGTAGCCGTCAAGTCGTTTGCACATGGACCAATCTCCGTAGTAACTGAATTTGAGCGGTCGTGAAAATATCTCTGATGCCGCCCTGCTGGTGGATGCGCTTGTGGCATTATGGCTGCCCCGATGGCTCTGTCGGGCATTGGAGCAACGGGCTCATACGCCTTACCGGGCAGGCGTGGGCATATTCGCTCCAAGAGTTCTGAAGAACTTCGTGGGTGTGCCGACAGGTCCGCAATACCAAGAGGCCGCTCGCTGTCTAAGGAGGAGCAGAGCCCCGCCCATGAAACGAGACCGCGGATTGCTGGCGCAGCAGCTGCGCTCACCGGAAGGGATCCGCAGCAAGGATGGCAGGCGGCCGTGGCGGCGTCATCCTTGCTGCTATTGTGTCTTATTGACGCGACAGTAATTGAGCTCGCCCGTCGCCCGTCGCTCGGTGAAGTTTTTGGCAAAGGCTGGGCTTCGGTCGCAATCCCTGGGTGGATCGTGTTGGCGCGGCGGCGGCCAGCCCCGTCCTTCGGGGCCTCTGCGGTGCGCCTCAGCAACCGTGTTGTTGGGCTGGTTCGATGGGGTTCGTCTTCCTTCTAAGAATGGTGTTGATCAAGATGATGAGCTTTCGCATGGCGACCTTGGGCGGTTTGCCCGCGTCGCGCAGCCTGTTGTGGAAGGTCTTGATGACCGGGTTGCAACGGTTGGCCGAGTGCGTTGCCATATAGAGGGCGCATCGGACAGTGGCGCGGCCGCCGGCGAAATGGCGTTGTCCAGGTGCCGCTGTCGTGAGCCATCGTTGCAACACTGACGAGGGCGGCGAGCTGCTTGTCGTCGATTGCGCCGAGTATGGGCAGTTCGGCGATGAGTACAGCGGCACTGACCTCGCCAATGGCCGGCACGGTCAACAGCAGATTACGGCGTTCGGCCATGTCGGCCTCGGCCTCGATGCCCAGCGGTGGCGGCATGGACTCGGGCGAGCTCGGCCTTGTGGGCGGCGAAGGTCTCGCCATCAGCACTGCGACGGCCTCAGGCGGATGTTCCAGGCGGCTCTTCTGGGCGACCGCCATGTCGATGAGCTGGCGGCGGCGGGTGACACGCGCAGCAAGCGCGAGCCGCAGTCGTCGAAGTGGGGGATCGGTGCCGGCCGCATCGCTCTGGCGAAGTGGAGGATGACGCGGGCGTCTTCCTGGACAGTTTTGGCCAAGCGACGGCTGGCCCTGGCGAAGTCGCGCACCAGGCGGGGATTGATGACGGCGGCGGCAATGCCGGCGGCCGGCTTGGTCGATATCTCGCGCAGTTCGGCTGTCGGTCAGCTGGAGATAAGCGCCACGCTCTTGATCGGTGAAAGGCGCCGGGCAGGGCAAGCCCAGGGCTTTTTGTGAGGGGTTTTCCCTCGCATGTCCGCCTGCCGGCGTACGCGCGGTACGATCCCCGCTGCCCTCATCAACTACTACTTCGAGCGGGAGTTTCTCTTTGCTGAAAGCGGGAGAGCTCCCTTCGCCCGGGTTGCTGCTCAGCAAGTTGTCCGCGGACAACCCCTCGCCTGGCCCTATCGCCTGCGAGGGAAGGTTATAGTGCCTAACCGATTCGTCTGCGATATCCGCGTGGCCGCCAGGCTTGAATTTGCCGCATTGCGGCACTACCTCGTGATGGACTGAAGCGCTTAACCCCTCCGAGCCGCTTCGGTCCGACGGACAGCACTCCTCCTCCCAGGCTGTCGGTCACTATCGAAGCCCGGCGCACCTCTCCCGCGCCGGGCTTTTGTCGTTCTGGCAATCCGCCGCCTGACAGACAGCGCATCCTCACTTTCCATGGGTGTCGATCTGGTCCTGGTGAGACGTGCCGCGATCAGGGAGGCGGGGGGTATCCGCTTCACCGATTTGCGTCGTGCCCGCAGTATTGCCTCCAACAAGGGAGCCACGAGGGGCTGTCTCCTGAGATCGTGGGTGAGCAAGTCATACGTCACAACCCGACCGGCTCAATCGCGGCCACTTGCTGATCTTCACCGTCAGTCTGAGCGTCGCCATCCAAGAGAAGGCGCCGGATGCCTCGGTTAGGTTGCGCCAGCGTATTAGAGTCAATCACGTCGGCTGTCTACGCGCCGTATTCGGCGCGCGCTGGCCACTGCATTTCAGCATGCCGCGGCCATCAATTTCGTCTGGATCTCGGCCGGCATGGGCAGCCGCTCGGGTCCTGGCGCGCTTGATCCGATCTCACAGATGGCAGGCGGCAAATTTCGACAATAGGTTTTTCGTGCGGGGCAGGGGAAGGATGCCGGCGGCGAGGCTGCACTGAGCTCGAGATAACCAGATCCGAGCTCGGCGCCCTGGGCGTGTTGCCGCCCAAGCCCTTTGCTCCGGATGTTTGGCGTTGCGACGTCGTCGGTCAGAAGTGCGGCCAGCGGATCGCGCCGCCGCGGCGCGCTACGTCGCTCTGGTTCCCTGCGGAGATGGGGCGGGCGGTCTTGCGGAATTGGCCGTGATGGTTCAGACGTCGTCATAGCAGAGCGCCCATTGGTCGCCGATATGCCAGCAACGCCCTATCCGCGGCTCCGTCTTCCAGAGCAGGCTTTTGACGAACTCGATGCCGCCGCGCTTGAAGGCGGCGGTCAGCGCGTCGATCTCGTTATCGTCGGTTGTCAATCCACCGGTGGCGCAGACGAAATAAGCTGTGCCGATCCAACGCGCCGCAAATCCACAATCGCCGCGCTCGATACGAAGAGCAGCACCATGGGACGCATGACGGCCGCTTTTCGGCGGTCGGTCCTGGCGCGGTACGCCAAGTGGCAACACCAGGCGCCCTCCGGGCCGCAGCCTTTCGATCCAGGGTTCCGCGGGCCGCGCGACGGCGAAATTCACATAGATCGCATCCACCGCGTGCTGTGGCCATTGACTGCCGTCGGCGTTAACGACGCTAACATTGGCCCGATCAGCAAGCGCTGCTTGTGCGTGGGCAGCCAGATCAGGATCCATCTCGACGGCATGGACATGACCGGAAGTGCCGACCAACTCTGCCACAATGGCGCTGTAATAGCCGGTGCCGGCACCGACATGGACGATGCGATCGCCGCCGATCTGCACGTCCAGTTCCGCCAAGAGTCGGGCATGCAGTGACGGGCTTCCATTGTTGACGCCCTTTTCGGACTGCAGGGCGAACAGTACGTCCTGATAGGAACCAAGTCGGAGGAGGGGAGGGGGCGATCCGCCGCCCAGATTGGCGATCTGCCATGGAGGCGCACCGAGGAAGTTCTCGCGCGGGACGGTGGCAAAGGCAGCTTCGATCCGCGGGTTCGTCGTTGCGGCAGTTGCCACTACCTGATGGGCGTAAGCGCGGCGGATCACCGCCAGTTCGTCGGCCGTGAACAGCGCAGTCGGCATCGGCAAATCTCCGGGTATGGCTTTGATCTGCTCCTCTTTTACGTCCTTCCGGCTCCAAATCCATCTCTATCCCCGACTGCTTGACCAATGGGGACGAGAACTCATGACGGAAGTTAAATGGCAATTCTGTTCCATTAGTGAAAATTACGGCTTTACTTCATATGGTTAACATTCCGCTAGCCGCAAAATTTAACTGCATCGCCGTACATTAAAGTGTGGCCTCAGCGCAGTCGAACACGTTTCAGGCGTCGGGTATCGTGTGGTGTCTGGCGCCTACTCTGAAACGCTTCTTGATCCTATCGACCGACGTCCCGTCCTGAAGCGGAACCTGGACCAACCGGTCATATGTCTCGAAGCCCATCTTTGCGTAATAGCCAAGGCCGCTGAAATTGTCGGCGCGAATGGTGGCATTGATGAATTCGAGCCCGAATTCTTCCGCTGCGGCTCGGGTTGCGGGGAAGAGAGCGCTGCCAACGCCGGGGGTTCTTGGGTTCAAGCGGGCAAAGGTTGCGATGTCGGCGAAGCCTTTCGGCGGATCGCCGTATAAGCTCAGCGACTGAAAGCCGACAAGCGACTGATCGCGCTCGGCAACATGGCAGGTCAGAGGAAACTCGCCGTCGATGAACCAGTCCGCGAACTCGGCAGCCGAAAGCGGCGTCTCGAGTGCGGTTGTTCCGCCGGCAAGAATGATTTCGTTCAAGAGACTGCTCAGCTCCTCCGCGTCGGCGGAGACGGCTCTTCGAATGTGCATGCCTTGGCTACCTCGTTTTGGAGGTACAGCCTATCGGCGAGATCAGAGATTACAAGTCGCCAATTCGCTGCGAAGGCGAGGAGTGATCAAGAACTCCGCATGCCGTCACATTCCGGTTCCGCGTTCGACGGACTTGCTCCAGGCCTTTCGTCTTCAGGCGTTCAGGCGCTGCTGCGTCTGCCGGTCGAAGAAGTGAACCTTGGCCGTTTCGAAAGAAAGCTTCACCGGCTGTTCCGGCACCAGCTCGACACGTTCGCGAACGACCCATGTCAGTTCCCTGCCTTCGAGCTCCACGGCGACATGGGTTTCCGATCCCGTGGGTTCGACCACCTTGACCACGGCATCCACACCGTTTTCGCCACCGAAGGTGATGTCTTCGGGGCGAATGCCCAGCGTCAGCGGTCTGTTGGCGGCATTGGCTGGAGCCCGCGAAAGCGTTACGCGTGACCCACCCGGCAGCGACAATACCGGGTTGCCTGCGCCCTCAAGAGTTCCCTCGAGAAAATTCATCGCGGGGGAACCGAGGAAGCCGGCGACAAAGATATTGCGCGGTCGGTCGTAGAGTTCGAGCGGGCTGCCGATCTGTTCGACCCGACCGCCGTGGAGCACGACGATCTTGTCAGCCATGGTCATGGCCTCGATCTGGTCATGGGTGACGTAAACGATCGTCGTCTTCAGGCGCTGGTGCAGAGCCTTGATCTCCGCCCTCATCTTCACCCGCAGTTTCGCATCCAGATTGGAGAGCGGCTCGTCGAAGAGAAAGACTTTCGGATCTCGAACAATGGCGCGGCCCATGGCGACGCGCTGCCGCTGTCCGCCCGACAGCTGCGCCGGCTTTCGATCGAGAAGCGGCTGCAATCCGAGAATTGCTGCAGCCTCACCGACCTTCTGTTCGATTTCCGGCCGCTTGACCCCGGCGAGCTCGAGCGCAAATCCCATGTTCTGGGAGACCGTCATCTGCGGGTACAATGCATAGTTCTGGAAGACCATCGCGATATCGCGATCCTTCGGCTGCAGATTGTTCACGACCCGACCATCGATGCTGATCTGGCCGGCGGTGATATCCTCGAGCCCGGCAATCATGCGCAGCAATGTCGACTTGCCGCAGCCGGAGGGGCCGACGAGAATGGTAAATTCACCGTCGGCGATCTCGACGTCGACACCATGAATGATGTCGACCGTGCCGAAGGATTTCTTGACGTTTCTGATGCTCAAGCCAGACATGGATCTATCCTTCAACGTTTCCTGCGCACACGCAGCGCCTGGAATGGCTTGCGCGGAATTTTCACGCCGAAGGCCGCGTCCGGCTTGCCGCCGCGCACGACCGAGCCATGGCGCGTCGGATGCGGAACGGGAGCCGCCACCTTTTCGACCGGCGTGATCGTCATCTCCCAGGTGTCGATGAGATCGACATCGTAGTCATCGCTATCGACCGGCAGGCCCGTCGACCAGATCACCGGCTGATGCTCGCCGAAATAGATCAAACGGAAATCGCCGTCGCCGTCGCGCGCGCCCGACACGCGGGACCAGGGCCACTCACCGATGATGCCGAGCGGCTCGAGGCCGTGTTTGACATCGGCTTCCAGGAGGTCGCGGAGGAAGGCGATGCGCTTCCACGCTTCGCCGCGCAGTTCCCCGCCCTTGGCCCACCAGATCAGGTCCTCGGGATGAGAATAGGTTTCCCCATGACCGGCATAGCCGCCACGCGCCATGGTGATCCAGAAGCGATGCACGAGTTCCTGCGCATTGAGGTTGCCCCATGACTGCAGGATGTCGCCCTCATATTCCGGCTCGTCGTTGACGACAGGCTTGCCGTAGGCATCGCGCCATTCCTGGGTCCGCTTGACGTCAGGGTTTTGAATGCAGGTGTGCGTGACCCATGGCTTGCGATGATCGAAATTCGCCGTCACGTCGCCGTTATGGATGGAGCGCAGGTGCTGGTAGGGGTCGTTTTCCTCCAGGATGTGGAAGTAGCGATCCCACTGCTCCATCGGCTTCGTATCGATGAGGAAATCATATTCATTGGCAAGCGACCACCAGACATTCCGGTAGGCAGCGAGACGAGCGGCCAGATACTCGACATAGCGAAAATCCTGCTTCGCCGACATGTCGGCATAGCCCCACCGGTCGTAGGGGTGGAAAATGATGATATCGGCTTCGATCCCCAGCTGGCAGAGCGCTGCGACCTGCTTCTCGAAGTGCCGGAACGAGGCGGGGTTCGGACGATCGAAGTCTTCCTTTCCGTCCGCTCCGCGTTCGAAGCAGGCGTGCAGCGGCTCGTTGACGTTGTAGGGATAATCCTTCGGAAACACGCCCATCCGCATCTTGTTGAAGCGGGCCTTCTTGAGGGTTTCGAGGGTCTGCTTCTGCATGTCGAGCGGCTGGTGCGTCCAGGCGTAGCAGGTCGTCCCGAAGGACAGGAACGGGGTGCCGTCGGCATAGGCGAAGTGGAATTTGTTGCGCACGCGAACCGGGCCGTGATTGCCGGCCGAAGGCTCGGTCGCAGTCAATGCGCCGGTCTTGCCGTCGAGTGCAGCAGTCCTGGAACGGGTCAGAAACGACCATTCGCCTTCGATGTCCGGCATGAAGCGGATGCGGTAAGTTCCGTTGCCGTCATAGAAGCCCGGCACGCGGACTGCGCGGCTCTTATGGGTGAACACGGCATCGAATGCCACGTCGAGATAGGGATTGCCACTGGAGGGTCCATCAAAGGAGGCCTCGAACACGCCCCATTTTTCGACCGTTGCATCAGACATAGAATATTCTCCTCGTGGAATGCTTTTCGTGGCCCTAGCCTTTGACGGCGCCGGAGGTCAGGCCAGAGACGAAGTAACGCTGGAAGATGAGATAGACGATCGTCGCCGGCAGGACGGTCATCACAATGGCGGCATTGAGCTGGCCGTAATTGCTCGAGAACTGCCCCTGAAACGACATCAGGCCGAGCGGTAAGGTCCACATGTGCTGGTCCTGGAGCAGCACCAGCGCCATGGCGAATTCGTTCCAGGTGGAGACGAAGTCGAGGATGAGCAGTGCGGCGAGCACGGGCAGGCACACCGGCAGAAAGATCCGTCTGAAGATGATGAAGTGGCTTGCACCGTCGATCAGTGCTGCTTCCGACAGCTCCTTGGGAATGCTCTTGAAGAAACCGTGCAGGATGAAAACCTGATAGGGAACGCCGAAGGCGATGTAGGGAAGGATGACGCCGGGGTAGGTGTCGATCAGGCCGAGTGAATTCACCAGGGTAAAGAGCGGCGCAAGCATCACCTGGAAGGGGATCATCGTGCCGAACACGACAAGCAGCAGCAGGGCCTTGGTGATCTTCAGCTTGATCTTGGCAAGGGCATAGGCTGCCATCGCCGAAAGGAACAGCCCGAGCGGCACCTTGATGACCGTTATGATGACGCTGTTGAAGAAGGAGTTTGCGAAGTTGCCGCGGCTCCATGCAGCGCTGTAGTTTTCGAAAGCCAGCTCGGTTGGCGGCACGAAGGCGCCCGTGCCGGTCACCGCCGCCGGCGTCTTCAAGGAGGTGAAGACGATGAAGACGAATGGCGCGACCCAGACGAGCGCCACGATAACAAGCGTGATCCAGAGACCGATCAGAATGGGATCCCGCTTCATCGATGATGGTTCGACCTGCAAATGCACTGCGGTCTGGTCGGTCGGTACTGCTGTCACGACTCAACCTCCTCGTGCTTCTGGGTCCATTTCAGATAGGGAATGACGACGGCCATGGTGATCAGCAGCAGCACGACCGAAATCGCCGCACCTCGTCCGAAATCGAAGATCTGCATCGCCTGCGTGAACGCCCAGAGCGCCAGCATCTGGGTAGACTGCGCCGGTCCGCCACCCGTCAGGCCGTAGACGATGTCGAAAGCCTTCAGGGAGGAGATGACGGAAAGAACGAGAACGATCGTGATCGTCGGGCGCAAGGCCGGCAATGTCACATGCTTGAACACCTTCCAGCGGCCGGCGCCATCGATGCGCGCTGCCTCGACAAGCGTCTGAGAGACATTCTGCAGGCCCGCCAGAAACAGGACCATCGAGAAGCCGACCGTCTGCCAGAGATAGGCGACGAAGACCGAATAAAGGGCGATATCCCTGTTGCCCAGCCAGTCATTGATCCAGCCCTGCATGCCCCACGAGGTGAGCAACTGGCTGAAAAGGCCGAAGAACGGATCGTACATCCACTTCCACATGGTGGCGACGGCAATCGGCGCGATGATAACAGGCAGATAGAAGATGGCCCTGAGGCCATTTCGGCCGAATATCTTCTGATTGAGGCTCAGCGCCAGCAGCAGTCCGATCATCGGCGGGAAGATCAGGCTCATCAAGGTCCAGATCACGGTATTGCGGAACGCAACCCAGAAGACCGGATCCTTCGTGAAAATCGCCGAGTAGTTTGCAAGCCCTACAAATTGCCGCTGCGGGTCCAGCCCGTTCCATTTCTGGAAGCTCAGGATGACGACATTGAGCATCGGATAGAGGGCAAAGACGGCATAGATCGCCAGGGCTGGCACGAGCAGGATGAGCGCTTGGACGCGCGGATCATGTGTCGATTGTCGAAGTGACATGCTTTCCTCCTGGCAGTGAAGCGGCTGCCAGCTGATGAAAGAATGTGCCGGTCGATCGACAACTGGTCGATCGACTGGCACCTCGGGAGGAATCAGGTTCGGCTTGCGATAAAGCTCTGCAACTGCTTGGCCGCATCGGCCGGCTCGGTGTTGCCGGAAGCAACATCGTTGATGACCCGGAAGTACTCCGTCGTGACGTCGAGCGGGAACGCCTGGTCGCCGTTCATGTAGACCTTGCCGTATTTCTGGAAGATCCCCAGCCATTCCGCCTCGAGCGGCTTCTGGTTGGCATATTGGACGTTCTTGTTGACGGAGGTTGAACTCAGCTGGCCGAGCAGGTCCTGCTGGACCTTCGTCGAGAGGAAGTAGTCGAGGAACTTCGCCGCTACATCAGGGCTCTTGCTCTTGGTGCTGATGTAGTTGTACTCGGCGAAACCGTAGAGACGATCGGTGTTGGTCGGGAAGGGGAAAATCCCGTAGTCGTCGAGATTGGCGCCGGAGCCGTTAAGCTGGCTGACCAGCCAGTCGCCTTCGAGCATCATCGCTGCACGACCCGCGGTGAAGAGGCTGTAGGACTGTTTGTTGTCGATGCCCATGAACGGCTGCAGCGTATAGTCCTTCGTCCACTTCGCAAACTCCGCGAATGAATCCGTCGCGCAGGGTTCCTTGGTCCAATCCAGCGTCATCGCCTTCAGCGCATCGTGCTTTTCAGCACCGCACTTCGTTTCAAGGATGACGTCCATGAGACGCATGACGTGCCAGTTGACCGTGCCGCCGAAGGTGAAGGCGGGAATGCCGGCAGCCTTCAGCTTATCGGCCGCTGCAAGGAATTCCTCGTAGGTCTTCGGCTCTTCCTTGATGCCGGCCTGTTCGAAAAGCTTCTTGTTGTAATAGACGGCCTCACCCTTGAAGGTGAAGGGGACGCCGTGCTTGCCGCCGGGATAGAGGTCGGCAAAAGCCGCTGCCGAGGGCAGCAATTCGTCGCTCCACTTATACTCGGCATAGTATTTGTCGAGGGGCAGGGACAGACCGGCCTTCACATACTCGCCGCCGAGGCCGAGGCCCGCCCAGCTGAAATAAATGTCAGGTCCCTTGTCGGAGCCAGCAGCGACGCGCAAGGCGGTCTTATGCTCGTCGACGGCGCGCTGAACGATCTCGACATGCGTTCCGGGGTTTGCCGCTTCGAAGTCCGTCGCCACCTTTTTCAGAGCCGTGTTGGCAGCATTGTTGTCGAAGTTGAGGGTCCAAAGCGTGATGTCTTCCGCAAGAACCGGCGTGGCCGATAGTGACGCCACGGCGATCGCAACGATGCTCGCAGTCTTCAATTTCGCAGAAAGGGTCAGCATTACCGTCCTCCTCTTGTAAAGCCGGGCCCCTTGTTGCAGATAGTCATTGACATGTCAACTGGTATGATGAGCTAACCATCGTGATGCTGAGCAAATTTGGCCATCGCGGCGATGATGATGACTGCGGACGCGGCGCCGGGATCGATGTGCCCGATCACGCGGTCCCCCAATCGCGAAGCCCGTCCCTTGGTCGCGGTCATCTTGCTGGTCGTTTCACAGCCTGACCGCGCTGCCCGCTCGGCCGCCTCGAAGCATTGGGGGAGGGGCTTTCCCGACTGCCAGGCATCGAGTGCTGCGTCGGCCGCAGGCCTCCAGGCGTCAACCATCGTCTTTTCACCGGGTTCGGCCTTTCCACGTTCCTGGATTCCCTGCGCCATTGCCGCAAAGACACGCAGGAAATCGTCATCACTCAATGTCTGCTTGTCTTTGGCGGCTGCTCCGGCGCGCATGAAGGCCGTGGCGTAGAGCGGGCCGGACGAAGCGCCGACCGCATTCAGGAATGCCTTAGCCGCGACGTTGAATGCGGTTGTTGGGGCGATCCCGGCGTCGAGCTCGCCGACCGCTTTCGCCGCGGCCTGGCAGCCTGCATCCATGGCAAGGCCGTGATCTCCATCGCCGATGGCGCCGTCCAACGCGCAGAGATGGTCGCTCTCTGCCGCAATATCCTCGGCAATCCCGGCAAACATGCGCTGAAGGTCTTCGGTCGTAAACGTCATCGATTACCTCACAAACATCGCGCAATCACAGGGGTGGTCGATCAATCGCTGAAGCTCGTCGTCGAGATGCATGACCGTGATCGACGCGCCGGCCATTTCGAGAGAGGTGCAGTAGTTTCCGACGAGCGATGTATGGATAACGAGCCCGGCATCGTCGAGCCGGGACTTCACGCGCCGCATCATGATGTAGAGTTCCATCAGCGGCGTCGAACCCAGCGAATTGACGAGCACGGCGACACGATCGCCCCGGTCTGCTTTCATTTCGCGAAGAATGCTGTCCATGAGTTCGTCGCTCACCGCGTCGGCCGGCCTCAGCGGCTCACGCGCCACGCCAGGCTCTCCATGAATGCCCATTCCGATCTCCATCTCCCCTTCGCCGATCAGGAAGTTCGGCCGGAGGGTCTGGGGCAGCGAACAGGGGGAAAGCGCGACGCCCATCGTGTAGGTTCGCGCATTGGCATGGCGGGCGGCGCGCTCGACATCGTCGAAAGAGTAGAGAAGGTCGCAGGCTGCGCCGGCGGCCTTGAAGATGAAGACGTTGCCCGCCACGCCCCGCCGCCTGTCTCGCTGATCGGCAGGCGCGGACGCCACGTCATCCGTGGTAAGCACGGTGCGCACCTCGATCTCGTCAAGCGCGAGCATCTCGGCTGCCATGTCGAAGTTCATCACGTCGCCAGCATAATTGCCATACATGAATAGGACGCCGGCGCCGCCATCGACCGCCTTGGCGCAGGCGATGATCGGATCGGGCGGTGGCGAGGCGAAGACATTGCCGATTGCGGCCGCGTCCGCCAGCCCCTTGCCGACAAACCCTAGAAATGTCGGTTCGTGCCCGGATCCGCCGCCGATGACCAAGCCGACCTTGCCCTTGCGTGGCCCGTTTCTGGCAATGATCGCCCGGGGCATGTCCGCCACCGCGTAGAGGTGGCGCGGATGCGCCGCCAACACCCCTTGCAGCATTTCATCGACGGCATCTGCGCCGGCATTGATAAGCTTCTTCGTCTTCACGCTGATCCTCCCAGTGCGAGCTCCGCCTGCATAAATGCGGCTGCAGCGCCGGAGGTCAATCCGCCAGCGGCAGGACGACGGTCGCAAACGGCGCGAGCAGAAACTCTTTGCCCGAATCTGCCGGCCGGCAGGCGTCGCAATCGACCTTTCGTTCTTCGCCCGTCAGATTGACGACGTGAAGCCTGGCGCCTGCGGCATCGCGTGCAACGAAAGACAGCACCTCGGAGGGCGAGGAGGAGACGCATGCCTGCCAGGATGCGCCAGCCAATCGAGACAATGTCCGCACTGTGTTGAACAGCGGGCGCCGCCCGCCTTGCTCGGTCGGTTCGGCTGGACCGGCGATCAGACCGAACGGGCCTGACAAGGCCGAGAGCGTCAGGCATTCCAGACCGGCATCCAGTACCCGTATCGCGTAGCCGAGCGCGAAGGCCTCCGCGAAGCGTCCATTGTGACGCGGGTCGCGGTTGGCCATGGGAACGCGTGCGCCCGACGGATTATCCATCGTGCGGCTGCCATAGGGATTCTGTCGCATCGGGATCGTCGACGGGCCGATCCGGTAGGGTCTGTCACCGTAGATCGCACGCACCGACCGTGTGATGAAGGGCAGCGCTTCCAATGTCTGCATGACGCTAAGATCGTCGGCGGCATGCACGATCGGATTGGTGCAGTGGCTGACGAAGTCGAGCTGTCCATCCGGGACGCGCTTCCGGTTGAGCTCGGTGAAATAGCTCAGCATACCCCCGCCGATGCGAATGCCGGGAAAGGCGGCGCGAGCGGCGGTATAGACTTCATCCAAAGGCGGGCATTCCGGCCATGTGCTGCCGGGCGGCGTCGACTGCCGGTCAACCGAAGGCGAGATCATGATCGCATCCGGCCTGAATTCCGCCAGCCGCATCTGGTGGGCGATTTCGGCCACCTCGCTTGACGGCGACGATGTGCAGGGAAGGGCGATCTCCAGCGTCGAGCGGCCGAGATGGGCCGCGGCGAGCATGGCGAACTGCGTGAGCGCGTCGACGCCGTGTCCTGCACTGGGGTCGAAATGGAAGAGCAGTTCCTGGGGAGCGATTTCCGACAGCACGGACTTTGCCGACAGTGTCGCATCGGCTTCCTCGGGCGTAACGATCACGCCGATATCAGGCATGGTGCCGGTTCGCGCCCCGAGTTCGAGTTTTATGGCGCCGCCTGACGCCGCAGCTGGAGGATGCCGTGTCGAACCGCCGATATCCCTGATAACAAGCGACGTCTTTTGCCGAACGGGCTGATTGGCGGCAATCTGGTATGGCCAGGGCAGGGCGAGCGGCCTGACATATGCCTTATAGGATGCGTCCGACCAGTTCCTTTGGTCTTCCATTTCAAAGGTGTCGCCCTCCATCCGGCATTCCGCCTGAACGTCAGGCATGATCGCATGAGTGATGGCGCGCATGTCCTTGAAAGGCTGCCAGGGCTCGATGACATCGGGAAACCGGGTTGCCACTTTCCGGCCGTCGACATGTTCGACCGTCGCCGGTGAACCCGCCACGCCGACGATCGGATGCAGGATGCAGAAGCCGCAGCGATTGGTCTCGAAGCCGGTCTCTGTGATGGCTTCGGCCTCGAAGTCGAGCCGGTCCGCGCTTCCGGTGATGCGAACGTCAATGACAAGCCTCGTGTCATCAGGTCCCTCGCAGCGGGCTCGATAGGCGACCGCGAAACGATTGTCACTCTGCTCGATGCGGAGATCAACAATTACAGGGCTGTAGGTGCCCCAGTCCGGGTCGCGAACGAGGTAGGAGATCGCTCGCAGCACCTCGGTCCCATCGTAGCGGATGGTGCGGAGGTTGCCATTGGCGAGATCGGCTTCCAGTTTTCCGGCTCTCAGCCGAACCGGCGGCGTTTCAACGAGGCGGGTGCCGTAGAGCTGGAACGCATCGACTTTCATCGCAGCATCGCTCCGACATCGATCGTCTGTCCCCTGGCCGCACTGTCATAGGCGGCCTCGACGAGCGCAAAAGTTTTCAGATTGTCGGCCCCTGACGTCGAATGTTCCGCGCCGCGCTCCAGCTGATCGACCCAATGCTGCTGGATCGCGTGGACGCTCTCCTGGATGTTGTGCCAGGGCCGCGAGGCCCATGACAACAACTTCGGCGATACGTCAGTGGTGGTGGTGCCCCTGGCGTTGGTGATTTCGAGCCCGTAACCCTGGGTCAGGCGGATCGTGCCCTCTGAACCGTCGAGCTCGATCAAGGTCTCGGGGAACGGCTCCCTGGAAAGCCTGGTGGCGTAGCTGACGTCGACCACCGACGTGGCGCCGTTTTCGTGATCGAGCAGAATGGTCGCGACATCCTCGCCCTTGATTCTGGGATTGACCCGCTTGGTGCGGGCCGTGAGCGAGCGAACGTCGCCAAGGATATAGCGGGCGATATCGAGCGTATGGATGCCGAGGTCTTCAATGATGAACCGTTCGCCCTCGGCCAAATAGGGTTGGCCGGAAAAGACGTCGTAGGCCGAACGGAAGGAGAAGCGGCCCCAGAAAGGCGTGCCGATGGCATCGGTCTCCAGCGCCTTGCGCACCGCCTGGATCGGCGTCTGCCAGCGAAAATTCTCGTGCACCATCAGCGGTATGCCGGCATTGCGGCACGCCGCGACCATCGCCTTCGCGTCCGACAAGGTCTTGGCGAACGGCTTCTGGCAGATAGCCGGCACTTTGTTCCGAGCCGCCATTTCGACGAGAAAGCGATGGCTTTCGACGGTCGTGGCAATGTCGGCGAAATCAAAACCGCCATCGGCGAACAAAGCCTGGGAATCGCCATAGCGGCGATCGATGCCGAACTGATCGCCGACGATCTTCAGCCGCTCCGGATCACGGTCGCAGATCGCGACGATGCCGGCGCCCCGAACGTCGTTCCAGGCATGCATCTGGTTGACCGCAAAGAAACCGCAACCGATCAAAGCCCCTTTTAATTCCGTCATCTCAACCTGCCTTTGCCATCTGCATGAGGGTGACGCGCTGCTGCAGGCGGCGCTGCGCCTGGTCGACGACGACGGCGATGATGATGACCAGGCCCTTGATGACCATCTGCCAGAAGGAGGAGACGCCCATCATCACCAATCCGTCGGAGAGGATGCCGATGACGAAGGCGCCGATGATCGTGCCGCCGATCGTGCCGCGGCCGCCCGACATCGAGGTGCCGCCGAGCACGGCTGCGGCAATCGCATTGAGTTCGAAGCTTTCGCCGGTTGCCGGATGGGCTGCCATCAGTTCCGACGAGATGACGACGCCGACGATGGCGGCGCACAGTCCGGAGAACATGTAGACGAAGATCTTCACGACATCGACCCGGATACCGGACATGCGCGCGGCCCGTTCATTGCCGCCGACGGCGAAGATATGACGGCCGATCGGCGTCGAGCGGGCGACATAGGCGGCCAGCAGCGCAAGCACGATCAGAATCCAGATCGATACCGGCAGGCCGAGAATGCGTCCGGCGCCGAAGAAATCGAAGCCGGTAGTGGCATATTCAGGTCGGCCGACAAGGTTCGGAAACGTCTGGCCGTCCGACGACAGCAAAGCGAGGCCGCGGGCGATATAGAGCGTGCCGAGCGTGGCGATGAAGGGCGCAACGTTGAGCTTGGTGATCAGCAGGCCGTTGATCAGACCGATGAGCAGGCCGATCGACACGGTGATCAGCACGATCTCGAAGAGGTTGAAAAAGATGGTGTAGCCGATCGGCAATTCGATGCCGTAAAGGATCAGTCCGCCGGCGACCATGCCGCAAAGCCCGACGATAGATCCAACCGAGAGATCGATGCCGCCGGTGATGATGACGAAGGTCATGCCCATGGCCAGGAAGGCGTTCAGCGCCACGTGCTTCGACATCAGGATCATGTTCGCCGTCGAGGTGAAGTTCGGCGCGAAGATCGCAAAGAAGATGATGACGGCGAACAGAGCGATGAACGTCCTGAGCTTCATCAGCGTCAGAAGCGCCGAGCCGTTGGCGCCCTTCGGCGCAAGAGTGGTTGATGTTGCCGCCATCATGACGCGAGTTTCCCTTGATGTCCGTGTCCCTTGGCCGAAGCCGCGATAATGGCTTCTTCCGTCGCCTCGTTGCGGTCGAAGACGGCGACCAGCTGGCCGTTGCTCAAGACCGCGATGCGATCGGAAAGCGCCATGACCTCCTCGAGGTCGGAAGTCGAAAACAGAATGGCGAGCCCATTGGCCGCCAGCCGCCGCATGGTGCGGAAGACATCGGCCTTGGCGCCGACATCGATGCCGCGGCTCGGCTCGTCCATCAGAAGCACTTTCGGATTGGTCATCAACGCCTTACCGATGACGACCTTCTGCTGATTGCCGCCGGACATCGAGGTCACCTCGAAATCCAGATTCGGCGCCTTGATCGAGAGATCGCGGATTGCATCGCGAACGGCATTTTTCTCCGCCCCCCTGTCGATGTGAAAGAGCCGGGTGAAGCGGCCGAGGCTCGCCAGTGTCAGATTGGAGGCGATGGAAAGCACCTGGACCAGACCTTCGCGCTGCCGGTCTTCCGGAATGAGCGCAAGGCCGCGGCGGATGCGCCGCGTAGTGTCGCGGGCACGAACCTGCTTGCCGTCGATGAAGATCTTGCCGGTCGAGTGTGTGTGACGGCCGATCACGCATTCGAAGAATTCGCTGCGCCCGGCACCCATCAGGCCGTAGATGCCGAGGATTTCGCCCGCCCTGACCGACAGGGAGACATCGTTGACCGAAAGCCCACCCGTCGGCCGCGGCAGGCTGATGTTTTCGGCGCGAAAGACCTCGGCTCCGACGGCGTGGTCCACGGACTTTGCAAAATCCTTGGCATCCGAGCCGATCATGGAACGCACGATCCAGCGCGTGTCGATATCGCGGACCATCGCTTCGCCGGTGACCTGGCCGTCACGCAGCACCGTGATGTAGTCGCCGATCCGCATCAACTCCTCGAGCCGGTGCGAGATATAGACGATCGCCACACCCTGGGCCTTCAGTTCCGCGATCACCTTGAACAGGATCTCGACTTCGGCCGCCGAAAGCGCCGACGTCGGCTCGTCCATGATCAGGATACGGGCATTCAACGACATCGCCTTGGCGATTTCGACGAGCTGCTGCTGGCCGATCGGCAAATCCTCGACCATCGCATCCGCCTCGATCCCGGCATCCAGACGCTTCAAAAATGCATTGGCCTTTTGCACCTGCGCCTTGTGATCGATGCCGAGGATGCCACGGGTGATCTCACGCGTGGTGAAGATATTCTCGGCGACAGACATGTTGGCGAAGAGATTGAGTTCCTGGAAGATCATGCCGATGCCATTCGCCTGCGCGTGCGCCGGGCTGTCGAAGGATACGGGCTTGCCATCGAGGATGATGCGGCCGAGCGTCGGACGCTCGACACCGGCGATGATCTTCATCAACGTCGACTTGCCTGCACCGTTTTCGCCGACGAGGACGTTCACTGCACCGCGGCGCAGCTCGAGATTGGCGCGCTTGACGGCGACGATGCCAGAATAGACCTTCGACACGTCGTCGAGGCGCAGGATGATGTCGTCCTTTTCTGCCTCTCCTGTGGTCATGGGCCGACCTTCAGTTCCGAAGGTGTTATGAGCGGCAGCTCGCCGCTCTTCGGCAGCGGAAACGCGCCGATCGCGGTCACCGTCTTGCCGGCGAGGCCTTCGCGCGGAACCGCTGACAGAAAGGCCGTATTGGCCTTCTCGTTGAAGGCTTTGCCGAACTGCGCCCACTCGATCTGGTTCTTGAATTCGTTGAAATTGACGAACTCCAGCGTGTCGCGCAGCGCCGTGCCGCGCAGCGCTGGCCCGATTTGCACCTTGGCGTCGGCCTTGCCGTCGCCATCTGCGTCGACATCGAGTGTTGCCGCGCGCGAGGCCGTATCGACCGCGACAACCTTGCCGGTGATCTTCACCGCATAGGTCCATGGCGAGCTGCTCTGCTTGCGGGGATTGCCGTATTTCTCGCCGGCGGCGTCGGGGCTGGAGGTGGCCAGTTGCATGACGTCCTTGAGGTCGCCGGCGCGCTTTTCGAAATAGGGCACTGCCTCGGACTGCCAGATCGCCTCGACCTTTGCATTCGGATCGAAGGCGGTCTTGGCCGCTGCCGCAGCCTTTTCCTCAGCCGTCGGCGTCTTGATGATCTTGCAACCGGGCAAGGCGGCCGCCACGACGGCAGCGAGCAGGGCGCCCTTCATTCTCAACATGCTTTAAACCTCGACGTCTTGCAAAATGCATTGCGGAGGGCGCAGCGCTGCGCCCTCCGCAATTCGCGGCTGATCAGTTCGTCAGGGCGAAGGTTTCGAGCTTGCCGGCATTGTCGGCGTTGATGAGAACGCAATCCATCAACTGCTTCTCTTCCTTTGGCGTCGTCTTGTTCTTTATGTATGCGTCTGCCTGTTCCACCGCCAGCTGAGCCTGCGCATAGGCGGGCTGCAGGACCGTTGCCTTGATGCCGCCCGACTTGATGGAGTCGCGCACGTCGTTGGAACCGTCGAAGCCGACGACGATCACGTCCTTGCGGCCGGCCGCCTGCAGCGCGGCGATGGCGCCCATGGCCATGGTGTCATTGCCTGAAATGACGCCCTTGATGTCGGGATTTGCCTGGAGGATGGTTTCCATCTTTGAATAGGCTTCCGTCTGGCTCCAGTTGGCCGACTGCTTGGCGACGGACTTCAGGTCCGGATAGTCGTCGATGACGTCGTGATAGCCTTGCGAGCGGATGCCGGCATTGGTGTCGGACTCCTTGCCCACCAGCTCGACGTAATTGCCTTTCTCGCCCATCAGCTTGACGAATTCCTGCGCCCCGAGCTGGGCGCCCTGATAGTTGTTCGAGACGATCTGGGCGACGGCAACGCCGGTCGCGTTGATTTCACGGTCGATCAGGAAGGAGGGGATGCCTGCATCCTTCGCCTTTTTGACGGCCGCGACCGAGGCGTCGGCTCCGGCATTGTCGAGGATGATCGCCTTGGCGCCGCGGCCGATCGCCGTGTCGATCATTTCGGACTGCTTGTTGGCGTCGTCGTCATGCGTCATGAGCAGCGTCTCGTAGCCGAGCTCCTTCGCCTTGGCTTCGGCGCCGACGGCTTCGGCCTTGAAGAAGGGATTGTCATGCGCCGGCGTGATGATGGCGATGAGATCGGCCGAAAAGGCCGGAAGAGCCGTTCCAAGCGCCAGTGCGCCGGCAAAAGCTGCAAGTGTCAGTCTGCGCGTCAGTTTCATATTTTCCTCCCTGTTGTGAATGAAGCCCCTTCTCCCTGGGGCGGTTGAGGGGAGGGCTTGCCTCCCCAAGCCGGTTCACGTGATGCGCCGGATGCTTTCGGCGATCTCCTGTGGTTCGAATACCTTTTTCCAGTCGTCGCGCATCAGCGCCGGGATGCCGAACTCGATCGCCTTGTTGCAGGCATCCGAGAACACGCCGTCGACTTCCTTGAAGATGACCGCGCCGAGCACGTTCATATGGCCGAGCAGGAAGTCGCGGGCGGCCTGTTCCGGCACGCCGCGTGCCACGCATTCGTCCATGGCCTGCCGCATGACGACGAGCAGCGATGCGCAGACGGTTTCCGACAAGCCCGGTTCGAGCATGGCAAGCTGATCGACCGTGACTCGGTGCGAGCGCATGACCGGGGCCCAGATCAGCTTGGCAATTTCCTCGCCGAGCGCGTAGGCGCTTTCCGGACCCTGCATCAGCGCCGAGACGATATGCTGCTTGGCGAAGAGGCCGCCGAAGTGGTCCTTCTTCGCCTGCATGTCCGTCTCGTCATTGAAGATCGGCGGATGGCAGGGATGGGTGACGAAATAGGTAAGATCGTCGCGCTTCGGCAGGTGGCCGGCAAAGGGAGCCGCAGCGTCCAGCGCGATCACCATGGTACCTGAAGTGAGCTTGTCGACGATGCCTGCCGCGACTTTGCCGATTGCCGTGTCCGGCACGGCAAGGATCACCACCTCAGCGCCGTCGAGCCCGATATCGACGGGCACGCAATCGACACCGAGATCGTTCTTCAAACGGGTCTTGCCTGCGTCGCTCACCTCGATATGGCGGACCTCGAAACGCGAGCCTTTGAGATTTTTGGCAAGCCGGTATCCCATTTTCCCGCCTGCGCCGAAGAGGGCAATCTTAGTCATGTTTTCCTCACCTTTTCCGTTCTCAATAGGATCACATACTGGTATGATGAGTCAATCACCATATCACTACTAAATGTGCTAGGATCCACGTTTTTTGCGTGAAGCCGGTCGATCGCGCGTTTGATCGATGAAACCTCGGGAAACCATCAGTGCTTCCTTCCGTCGCGGATCTGGACGAAATACTCGTCCGTCCCGACCTGGCCGCCTTTAAGCGCGATCTGCAGGCCGTTGGTCGGCTGATGGTCGCCATGCGCAAGGCAAAGCGGAGAACCCGGCGTCTGGGGCAGCGGAAGAAGCGTCGTCAGGGCGTCGATCTTCAACTGCCTGAGGGCGTGACTGGACGTGTCGCCGCCGGCGACGACCGCACGTGAAAGTCCTTCGCTCTCGATCAGGCGGCGCAAGATCGTGCCGAGCGCGCTGCCGAGCCGATGACGCGCGCCCGGAACCCTGTCGATGTCGGCGCCGCGGTCTGCGCACGGGCCAAGCGCGGTATAAAGGATGACGCTCTTGCCTTGCCGGAGCATCTGGATGCCGGCCTCGACCGCTGCATCCACCGCGCCTTCGCCATGCTCCGAGACCAGTGCAAGCGGATCGAGCGCGATACTCTCGAAGCCGTTGTCGACAGCCGTCCGGATCTGGCGCTCGGTCGTTGGCGATACGCTGCCCGAGACGACGGCGAGGCGATCAACCGGGCCGATATCGGGAAACTCGGCGCCGCTGTTGCCGATGAAGCCGCTCCGCCGCCACGCGCTGAGCAGGGCATATTCGACCCCCGAGGAGCCGGCGACAAAGCTTCCCGAACGGCCGGTGGCACGAAGCAACTGTCGACCCGCGGCCTCCTGCGTCGCCTCGGAGTCGACATCGATGAGCAGGATCCCTTCTGAAGCCGACGCCAGTTCGTCGATCCGCGCATCGGCGTCCGGCGCGGTGATGGCGACGAGATCGGCGAGCAGGACGGGAAGGCGGGTCTGCTTCGACAGGTGCACCGCAAGGTCCGCCTCGTCCATCGGGGTCACCGGATGGCGGCTCATGACGGGATGGCGGTCGATGCGAAAGATCCGGCCCTGGTAAGCGGCAAAAAGATTGCCGAATGCCGTGTAGCGCTTCAGTTGCGGCGCGCCGACGATGACCGGCACCACGGATTGCCCGAATACCGATCGGCCGATTTCGATCGCCTTGCCGATATTGCCGATTTCGGGGCTGGAATCGAAGGTCGAGCAGACCTTGTAGTGGCAGATGTCAGCGCCGAGCGAATTCAGCCACTCGAAAGCGCGCGCAAGGTGCTCTTGCATCCATGCGGGGGTCTCGCTTCGGCTTGTCCCGGCAACGCCGATTGCGCGGCAATCCCTGAAGCGCGCAAGCAGTTCCGGCGTGGGAATGTCGAGGAAGAGCACGGTCGACACGCCGTTCGATGCCAATGCCTCCATGACATCGGTGGAGCCGGTAAAGTCATCCCCGTAATAACTGACGAGAGGTCCATCCATCGCGGTCATGCGCCCTTGCCGTCGCTGAATTTGGCAATCGAAGCGGCGAGCTCCGGATGATCTTTCGCGTAGGTCTCCAACGGGATGTCCGCGACCGCGGCCTGCCAAGCCTGCTGCACGGCCCGAACGCCGGCCGCCGGGCCGCCGGGGTGGCTGACGATGCCGCCGCCGCAGAGATAGAGAAGATCGACTGTCCGGCCGGTCCGCTTGTAGGTCTCAGGCGCTTGTCCTCCCCACTGACCCGAGCCGGCAACCGGAAGCGGGCAATCGGAGGCATTAAACAGCGGCGTGCTGACGGCCTTGAAGGACGAGACGAAACTGTCGTCCGGTTCCCAATATTTGACCCTGATACCGTTGATCTGAAACTGGTCGACCCCGAGCAGCCGCCAGAATTGCTGATAGACCTTGAAGTCCATGCCGGCGCCCGGGTCGCGCGTCAGCACGTCCCAACCGTTTCGATGCGCGTGCAGCACCAGATTGGAGCGCTTGCGCAGAAAGCTCATGCCGCCGAAGCCGATCGAGTTGATGTTGACGACGGCGCAATTGCCGCCGGCCTTGGCGACGATGTCGTGGTTGCGCATCATCTCGTCGGGGTCGGCATGCGAGATGCCGAAGGCATACATGACCTTCTTGCCGGTCTTCTGCTCGTGATCGAGAATGCGCGGCATGATCGCCGCAACGCGGTCCTTGAGCGGCGAATAGGCCGGGCTCATCAGTTTTTCGTCATCCTTGATGAAGTCTACGCCGGATGAGATCAGCTCGCCGACGAGTTCCGCCGTTTCGTGCGGTCTGAGACCAAGCGCCGGCTTGACGATCGTTCCGATGATGGGCCGGCCTTCGACGCCGGTGAGGCGGCGGCTTCCGGGGATGCCGAACTGCGGTCCCGGATGCGCGCTTTTGAAGGCGTCGGGGAGCTTCATATCGACGATGCGGATGCCGGTCATGCCCTTGATGGAGTAGACGCCGCCGATTGCAATGGTCATCAATGCCGCAAGGTCTGTCCCGATCGCGTCCAGCGGAAAGGCGATGTCGACATCGGCGCGATGAAGCGGCGTGCCGGGGCCGACCTCGGGCCAAGTCGGATGACTGGCGCCTTCGAGCGGACGGATCGCGAGCACACGGGCGGCGACACGTGATTTCAGCTCTTCGGTCTCGCCGGGGACGGGAACGAAGGTGCCGGTCGACTGGTCGCTCGCGATCTTTTCCGCCATCGCCTCGACGCTGCCGGGCGTTTCGATACGGTAGGTCAGGGTAATTATCATGAAACGGACGGTTGCTCCTCTCGCCACGCAGATTACCATGGCGTCAACTTGTGATCTGGTATAATGAGTATTCCAACTCATGAAAAGTAGAATCTTCGGATCCGCAAATTTTCGCCGACAGCTTTGTTCTCGACCCGGAAACTGTTAGGAGGAAACATTTGAGCCAGCGAGATATGATGACCCAGCCCCTCGAACAAATCGTCCGCCGGAAACTCTCTGACGAAGTGTTTGATCGACTTGAGCGAATGATTACCTCGGGCGAGCTCCAGCCCGGCGACGAAATGCCTTCCGAGCGGGTGCTGATGGAACGCTTCGGCGTCGGCCGGCCGGCGATCAGGGAGGCCATGCAATCCCTCGCCAACAAAGGTCTGGTCAGCATTTCACATGGCGAGCGGGCCAAGGTTCTCCGGCTGACGGCAAAATCGATATTCCGCCAGGTCGATCTCACCGCCAAGATCATGCTGTCGCAATCGTCGGACTCGCTGGAATATTTGAAGAGCGCGCGCATCTTCTTCGAGCGGGGCATGGCGCGCGAGGCCGCGCAGCGGTCCTCGGCAAGCGATATCGCCGACCTCAGGAACATCATCGAACGCCAGCGAATGTCACTTGGCCGGGCCGAAGAGTTCATCGACGCCGACATGGAGTTTCACACCCGCATCGCGCAGATATCAGGCAACCCGATCTACATTGCCGTCAGCGAAGCAATGCTTGCCTGGCTGAAGGAATATCATACCGAGATGCTGATCTGGACCGGCAAGGAAAAATTCACGCTCGCCGAACACGACGAGATCGTCGACCGCCTTGAAGCAAACGATGTGGATGGCTCGGAAACGGCGCTGCTCAAGCATCTTGAGCGGTCGCGGGCGCTTTACGCGAAATAATCGCCGATTACCTTGTGAGCAATGGGTGCTCATCCTCCTGCTTAAAAGACCTCGATTGTTGACCGCGTCGCGGCTGTCGGACGCGGCAGTGCATTTATCGGCCGCAGCGGAACAATGATCAAAGAACGAGGTTGTGAATGGGTCAAGCACGCAAAGATCCCCAAGGAGGACATCACAATGCGCATGAAACTTGTAGCAGCTTCCCTCTTCGCTATCGGGATGGCCACATCCGCTTTCGCCCAGTCCAACCCAGCGCCGGCCGGCGCAACGATCGACAAGAATCAAGCCGATCAGGGCGGCGGCGCCACTAGCGACACGAAGACTAAAAAGCCGATGGCAACGGATTCCACCACGACGAATTCCACGACCAGCGGCACGATGAAGATGGATAAGACCAAGTGCCCCAATCCGGTCAATAACTCTGCCAATCTTCAGACACAGGGCGGTACGAGCAACGCCACCCCGATGGATGAAGCCTGCGCGGCTCACAACAATTGATCGGCTTCCTCACGAAAATTCCCATCGTGACCTGACCCCCGAAAGTTGGACATCCAACCTCGGGGGTTTTGCGTGGCCGAACTTCAGCAAAGCACGTCCGTCGGGCAGGACCGCTGCCGGCACGACGGCTTCAGGCCGCTAGCCCTCTTTTCTCGATGGCATGATTCACCAACGCGAAACGTGCCGGATCGGATGAAAGCGACGTGTTTGTCCGATATCGTATGCATTTGGATTTGAAAAACTCCGGCGATGCCGTCCAGGCAAGGCCCAACACCGGTTATTAAAAATGCGCCGCCAGACCCCCAATTCATCCGGCGCCGGCCAACAGGGGGCGAGAGGACAACTATTGGTGCCGTTGAGTGGCGAACTGGTCCTTTTCTAAGGAGCAGACCAAAGTCATCGTTTCAGGAACTTCGACGCCTGCCGTCTGGGAAGGCACCGAACTGGCGACGATCGAGGACGCCAGGCAACAAGCCGTGCAAGATGCGAGAGCGCTGATGAGCCAGCAGTGCTTGCGGGAAAAGACATGTCGGCGAGAAAGATACACATCGGTGACGAACAGGGAACCGTTTTTCTGACTGTGCTTTTCGTCAGAGACGATCAGAAGCTCCGACTAAGACATCCTGTTCTAAATTGATGTCGTCCGAAAACCGCCCACACTTTTCGGCTTCATGCTCTAGCGGAACGCCGGATCGGCAGTCCGATCAAGCGCTCGTATTCCCGTTCCGGAATGCCGTAGCTTCCGGCGGCGATCTCCTCCAGCCTTTCTCGGTCGAGAACCTTGACGTTGGCGCGGGTCGACCTAATGGCTCTCATTCCTTCGATGACATGCAGTTCGTTCGTCACGCCCGAGCGGCGTACGCCGAGCATCAGCGCCAGAAATTCATGCGTGAGCGGCAGGTCGTTGCCATTCAGCCGATCGTGACACATCAACAGCCAGCGGGCGAGCCGCTCATGCATGTTGTAGCGCCCGTTGGCGAGAGCCGACTGAGCCAGTTGTATATCACAGCAATGCATATATTGGAGGAACAGATCGTTGACGGCAGGAAACGCTGCGAGCACCCGCCCGAAGGTCTCGACGGAGACCAGCAGGCCGGATCCCGCGACCTGCATGAAGGTCCGATTGGGTGTCGTATTCGTCTTCAGAACAA
This sequence comes from Rhizobium leguminosarum bv. trifolii WSM1325, assembly GCA_000023185.1. Lineage (NCBI taxonomy): Bacteria > Pseudomonadati > Pseudomonadota > Alphaproteobacteria > Hyphomicrobiales > Rhizobiaceae > Rhizobium > Rhizobium leguminosarum. The sequence goes on from CP001623.1 coordinate 136,121, forward strand.
CATGCAGTCCTGCCATGCCCTCAAATCCGATATGTCCGACCTCGACGGCTTCGTCTTCGGCGTTCGTCGCCACCATCGATGCCAGACCACTTTCGACGAAACAGACATGTTCGTTCGGCTGGTCTGACTCGACCAGCACATGTCTCAACGGCAGCTCGACGGCTTGGGCATCGGCGGCCAGCAGGTCAAAGGCCTCCGCAGGCAAAGCCTTCAACAGCAAGTTATGAACAATACGCTGATCCTGTGCGGGCATGACCCCTCTCCAGCGGGAGGGAGCCCGCGCTCATACCGGCAGCTATGAGATCGCGGTAATGACCAGCTTATGCGTCAAAACAGCAGCCATATCCATATTTGGAAGGCGCTTTGTGCGGTTTTGACAAAACTTGCGGGCTGCCCGGGAAATCTGTCAGGGATTCCGGGGCAGACGGATCAGAAAACTCGCGCCGGGCCGCCGATTCTCGATGTGAAGCTCGGCCCTCAACTGCTGCACCAGAACGCGCACGACCTTCATGCCCAAGCTCTTGCCGTCATTTTTAGAGACGGAAAATCCGTCCGGGAAACCTTTTCCATCATCGGCGATTTCAAGGCGGATTTCGTCGGCGGTGGCGCGCGCACTGACGGTGACAGTGCCTGAAATATCGGAATAAGCGTGCTTGAAGGCGTTCGTCACCAGTTCGTTGACGAGAAGGGCAAGCTGGATTGCCCGGTCTGCATCGATAACGCACGCATCCGCGTCGACCGAAACCGTGTGCTTTGATGCCGCCTGCTGCAGGCGCAGACACAGGCTTGACAGAAAATCCGCCAGTTCCACCGTTTCGATGTTCGGTTGGCGCCACAATTGATCGTGTACCTGGGCAATGGTGCCGACGCGCGCTTCGGCATCGCGCAAAGCCTCTCCCACCTCCTGCTGTTCAGCCGAGCGGGCCTGCATCGAAAGCATGGCGGTGACCAGTGTCAGGCTGTTTTTGACACGATGGCTCATCTCGCGCAGCATGATTTGCTGGTGCTCATCTGCAAAGTGACGCTCGGTGTCATCCCGAAGTACCTTGAGATAGCCGGCTCTTTGATGATGGGCGCGCAGCGGCATGGTCAATCCGCTGCCCCAGAACGTGGATCCATCCTTACGCAAATGAAATCGTTCGTTTTCAGCCCGGCCGCGCTCAAGCGCCGTCTCCATCTCGCGGTCAAGCGCCACATGGCCCTCGGTGCGGTCTTCCGGTACGAAGAGAATGCGTGCGTCTTGACCGAGAATCTCATCTTCCGGATATCCAAAGATGCGGCAAGCCCCGGTGTTCCAACTGATGATCCGCCCATCTTGATCAAAGGAAAAGATCGCGTAATCGATCGCGCTTTTAAGAATAAGCTGGAGGCGTTCCTCGCTGGCGCGCAACGCTTCGTCCTGCTGAAGCGTCAGGGTCCGGTCCCGGACGATTTTCGCCAGGCCGTAGATCCCACCCACGTCGTTGCGAAGCGGCATCATCAGCCCTGACGCCCAGAACATGCTGCCGTCTTTTCTGACGTGCCACCGATTGTCGTCGGCGCGGCCGGTGGTCAGCGCAAGCCGCTTCTCTTTGAGCGGCGCTCCGGCGAGTTGATCCTCGAATGAAAAGATGATGACCCCATTCTGTCCGATCATCTCGGATGCCGAATAGCCGAAGAGGTTTTCCGCACCGGCACTCCACGTCGCCACAGTGCCATCGAGATCCATGGCAAAGATCGCATAGTCGAGCGCGCTCTCGACGATGTGGCGATGGATTTCATCCTCGTCGCTCGGGAAGGAATATTGATCCATACCAGTGACCCCCAGCTGGATTACCGTAGGTGAGACTTTAGCATCTGCTAAAGGAATTTCTCGACGCGTGCGATTGCGTACAAAACCCGGTCGGCGAACCGCGTGCTAAAGAGGCACGGTGGGTCAAATGCCTTGCAATCGGCCACCCCGGGGTTCAAAATTTCGGCATCGCCGAGCAGACTTCATGGCGCTCGCGGCTGGGAGACGGCGTGCTCTCGCCAACGACGCGAGCAGTGCGATACGACCGTTCAAAAGCGAAAAATCTATCGCAGCTGGCGGATCCGGAGCTTTCTTTTTCTGGACAGCATTCTCGAGCCGCACTCGGCGGCCACCGACGTCGTATGGAGGCTGGCGCCCTTGGATTTCTAGTTAACCGACCTGTCGTTCGTCGATTGGTCGGATATTAGCCGCCGTCCTCAGGCCTTGCACCAGTAGCGATCGGGGCTTGCCCCTCGTCGGCGAGAACAAGTCGTGCTCTTTTATGCGGCGGATTGACGCACAACCCAAGGGATGCTACCTATAGCTTAATTGGTCAGGCCAGTTGACCAGCTGCGCGCTTGAGGAGAAGCCGCCTAGGGAGGCCACGATGTTTTCGCCTGTTGAATCACGGCGCCTGTATCGGCAGGTCGCGGATCAGATTCGTATGATGATCGCCAGCGGTGAGCTTGCCGTCGGCCAGCGGCTGCCGGCCGAGCGCGATCTGGCGGAGCAACTGTCGGTTTCGCGCCCGACCGTCCGCGAGGCGCTGATCGTCCTCGAGGTCGAAGGCCTCGTCAATATCCGCATGGGATCCGGCATTTATGTGGTGCGCCAGCATGCTGCGACCGTCGCTGGGGCCGAGCGCGAGCCGGTGGAGGGGCCTTTCGAACTGCTCCAGGCGCGGGCCCTCATCGAATGCGCCATCGCCGAAGAGGCGGCCGGTCGCGCCAAGCCGGACGATATCGCTCTGCTCGATGAAGCTCTGACGCGCATGGGTGGTGTGGTCAACGATGCAATCGCAGTGCTCGATGCCGATCGCGCCTTCCACACCGGCATTGCCGCCATCATTGGGAATGCGACATTGATTCGCGTGACGGGGGAGATGTTCGACATGCGCATGACGCCTTATTTCGCAAGGCTCGCTAGCCACTTCGAGGGGCCGACGACATGGCGCAGCGCTCTGGATGAGCACCGGGCCATTCGCGACGCGATCGCCGCCGGCGATGCCGCCGGCGCCAAGGCTGCCATGCGCGCCCATCTGACCATGTCGCAGAAGAGGTTTTCCGAAAGCTTCGGGGAGGAGTTCTCGGGAGAAGAGGAGCGCGGACGCAACAAGCGGCCGTCGAAAGGAACTGCCAAGACTTAACCCAAGCTCGGGAGGAGAGAGCAATGAAAAGCAGACTGGCAACGATACTTTGCACTGCAGCCGTAATCATGGCGAGCAGCGCGATCGCGCAGGCCCAGACAGTGCTGAAATGGGCTCATGTCTATGAAACGTCAGAGCCCTTCCACACGGATTCCGTATGGGCCGCAGAAGAGATCAACAAGCGCACAGACGGGCGCTATAAGATCGAGGTCTATCCGGCGTCGCAGCTGGGCAAGGAAGCCGACATCAACCAGGGCCTCAAGCTAGGGACCGTCGACATCATCATCTCGGGATCGAGCTTCGCGGCGCGAGACTACAAGCCGATCGGCGTGACTTACTTCCCCTACATTTTCCGCGGTCCCGATCACCTGATCGCCTATACCAAGAGCGATGTCTTCAAGCGTCTTGCCAAAGGCTATGAAGACAAGACCGGCAACCACATCGCGGCCGTCAGCTATTACGGCACGCGCCATACGACATCAAACAAGCCGATCACCAAATGCGCCGATATGCAGGGCTTGAAAATCCGCGTGCCTGACGTTCCGGCCTATCTCGCCATGCCGCGCGCCTGTGGCGCCAACACCACGCCGATCGCCTTTGCCGAGGTCTATCTCGCTTTGCAGAACGGTACGGTCGAGGCACAGGAAAATCCGCTGACGACGATCGAGGCGAAGAAGTTCTACGAAGTCCAGAAGAACATCATCCTCACCGGCCACATCGTCGATCACCTCAACACCGTAGTCTCGAAGACGCGGTGGGCGAGCCTTTCCGACGAGGACAAGAAGATCTTCGGCGAGGTCATGCAGGAGGCCGCCGAGCGTACGAGCAAGACAATCGCCGGCAAGGAAAACAGCCTCATCGCGACCTTCAAGGAAAAAGGGTTGAATGTCGCCGAGGTCGACAAGGCCGATTTCGAAAAGACCGTGATGGAAAAGGTCAAGTTCGAGGATTTCGGCTACGAGAAGGCCGATTGGGAAGCAATCCGCGCGATCCAGTAAACCCACGCGGCGCGGCGCCTTACAGCGCCGCGCGTCTTTCAGACGCGCAAGGATGCAGTAACACGTTGGTTGCTGCAGGCGCCGCGCTCTTTCATTCCGAACTGGAACAGGGCCGATCATGTCGCAAGAAATTCATACGCAAATCACGGCCGAAGAAATCGGTCACGAGTTCGAAGGGCACGCGCCGACCGCAAACGTCTCGGACTACGCCATTGAAGACTGGATCACGCTGAGCGTCTTCTGGCTGATGGCGGGTTGCGTCTTCCTGCAGTTCTTCACGCGCTATGTGCTGAACGACAGCTACGCCTGGACCGAGGAGATTGCGATCAACTGCCTGATCGGCGTCGTCTTTCTCGGTTCCGTCATGTGCGTGCGCACCTCGCGGCATATCCAGGTGGATGTGTTCTATCACTATATGCCGGCAGGTCTGGCACGCGTGCTCGCCACTTTCGTCGATATCGTTCGCATTGGCTTCTTCGCCTATGGCTGCCACCTGATGTGGCGTTACGTCGATATCGTCGCGGACGAGCAGATGGTCACCGTCGACCTGCCGCGCAACATCGTCTTCTACAGCGTTCTCGTCGCCTTCGTGCTGATGCTGATCCGCGCGGTCATCGTCTTCATCGCCAACATGCGCCGCGGCTACTCCGTTCTGGAGCGCCCCGAAGAATTCCAGACCGTCGAGGATTGATCTGATGCTGCTGCTTCTTGGTTCGTTCCTGGTGCTGATGCTGATCGGGGTGCCCGTCGCCATTTCGATGGCGGTCGCATCCGTGCTCTACATCGTCCTTTATGGCGTCGCGCCGGACATTATCGTCGCCCAGCGCATGATCGCCGGCGTCGAAAGCTTCCCGCTGCTCGCCGTGCCCTTCTTCATCCTCGCGGGCAACCTGATGAACTCGGCCGGCGTCACCGGCCGCATCTATTCCTTTGCCGTCGCTCTCGTCGGCTGGATGAAGGGCGGTCTCGCGCAAGTCAACATCATCGGCTCGGTCATCTTCTCCGGCATGTCCGGCACGGCGCTCGCCGATGCGGCCGGTATCGGCACGATCGAGATCAAGGCAATGAAGGATCATGGCTATCCGGTCGAGGCCGCGGTCGGCGTGACGGCGGCTTCGGCAACGCTTGGCCCGATCTTCCCGCCGTCGCTGCCGTTCGTGATTTACGGCATGATGGCGAACGTCTCGATCGGCGCTCTTTTCATGGCAGGCATCCTGCCCGGCATTGTGATGACGCTCCTGATGATGATCACCGTCGCCGCCTTTGCCTATTGGAAGCGCTGGGGCTCCGACGCGCCGTTCGATGTCAAGCAGTTGCTGTCGGCAGGGATGGAAATCGTCGTCGTCCTGGCGGTGCCGCTGGCCATCTATCTGCTGATGCAGGCCGGCGTATCGATGAATGTTGCGGCGGGCATTGCCCTTGCTCTGCTTCTCGCCCTCGACTGGTATTTCCGCTTTTCCGCCGTCATGGCGCTGATGACGCCCGTCATCCTGATCGGCGGCATGACGATGGGCTGGTTCACGCCGACGGAGGCAGCGGTTGCAGCTGTCCTCTGGTCTTTGTTTCTCGGTCTGGTGCGTTACCGCACGATGACGCCCTCGACGCTCGCCAAGGCAAGTTTCGATACGATCGAGACGACGGCGTCCGTTCTCTTCATCGTCACTGCGGCATCGGTCTTCGCATGGTTGCTGACGGTGAGCCAGGCGGCGCAGTTGCTCTCCGATGCGATCCTGTCGATCACCGACAATAAATGGGTTTTCCTGATCCTCGTGAACCTGCTGATGCTCTTCGTCGGCTGCTTCCTGGATACGATCGCGGCCATCACCATCCTCGTGCCGATCCTTCTGCCGATCGTCCTGAAATTCGGGATCGATCCGGTCCAGTTCGGTCTCATCATGACGCTGAACTTGATGATCGGTCTGTTGCATCCGCCGCTCGGCATGGTGCTTTTCGTGCTGTCGAGGGTCGCGAAACTCTCCGTCGAACGCACGACCATGGCGATCCTGCCCTGGCTGGTGCCGCTCTTCCTGGCGCTGATCCTGATCACCTTCGTGCCCGCCATATCGCTGTGGCTGCCGCAGCAACTCGGGCTGCTGAGATAGGAGCGGAAGATGCGGACACGTGTGGCACGGCTTTACCAAAAGGGCGACCTCAGGATCGAGACCGTCGCGGTTGCGGCCCTTGGTCCCGGCGAGGTGCTTCTCAAAATGGCGGCCGCAGGCATCTGCGGCTCCGACCTGCATTATTATCAGGACGGTGGCTTCGGGCCGGTCCGGGTTCGCGAGCCGATCATACCTGGCCACGAGGCCTCGGGGACCGTCAGCCAAGCGGGTGAGGGGGTCGACCTGAAGGCCGGGACGCTGGTGGCGGTCAATCCCAGCCAACCCTGCGGGCATTGCGAATATTGTGAGAAAAACATGCCGATCCACTGCCTGGACATGCGCTTCATGGGCAGTGCGATGCGCCTGCCGCATGAGCAGGGCATGTTCCGGGAATGGATGGTGGTGCCGGCCAAGCAGTGCTTTGCGGTCGGAGCTGCAACAACTGCCGCGGAAGCGGCCTGCAGCGAACCGCTCTCCGTCTGCCTGCACGCGGCATCGCGCGCTGGAGATATCACAGGCAAACGCGTGCTGGTCACCGGAGCCGGCCCGATCGGCGCCCTGACGGTTGCTGTCGCCAGTTATTTCGGCGCAGATGAGATCGTGGTGACCGATCTCGCGGATGCAGCGCTGGACCGAGCCAAAGCGATGGGCGCCAGCCGCACGGTCAATGTTTCCAAAAATGCCCAGGCGCTTGCGGAATTCGAGGCGGGAAAGGGCTATTTCGATCTCGTCTTCGAATGCTCGGCCGCCGCCCCGGCCATCCGCGGCGCAATTGCCGCCATCAGACCACGCGGAACGATCGTGCAGGTCGGCGTCACAGGAGACGTCCCGATCCCTCTCAACGCCATCGTCGGCAAGGAGCTTCAACTCCACGGAACGCAGCGCTTCCACGAGGAATTCGGTACTGCCGTCGAGCTGATCTCCAGCCGCAAGATCGATGTGCGGCCGATCATCAGCCACAGCCTGCCGCTCGAACAAGCCACCGCCGCCTTCACGCTCGCCGGCGATCGCGCAGCCGCCTGCAAGGTGCAACTGACCTTTTAGAGCGCGGCGCATTACTCATAGCTGTTGCCGGATGGGCCGATGAGCAATCGAGGTCGCCAGTCGCCTTGGCGACGCAGCATTCGCTGTGCCGCGAAGGCGGCAACTTTTCCTGACCCGAACCTTCTTTCTCGCTGACTGGGCGAGCGGATTCGATTCCGGAGTCTCAAGAAATTCTTGACGTCTATCTTATGTCTACATAATGTCTTTCAAAAGGATTATGAGATGGACGATGGCATTGTCTCCGAGATCGGCAACCCCGATCGTAAAACGAATCTAAGCCTGACGCTTCGCAGACGCATCCTGACGATGGAACTGCCGCCGGGTGCGGTGTTGGACGAAGTGGCGCTGAGCGAGGAGTTTGGGCTGTCCCGCCCGCCGGTTCGCGAGCTGATGCGACAGATGGCTGGCGAAGGTTATATCGAACTGGAAGCCAACCGTGCGGCGCGCGTCAGTTCGATGAGCTACCAGTCGCTGCATGACTTCTTCCTTCTTGCGCCGATGATCTACATCACCGCCAACAAGCTGGCAGCCGAGAACGGAACGCGCGGGCAGCTCGACGTGCTCAAGCAGGTTCAGCAATCATTTCGAAAGGCCGTCGACAATTGCGACGTCGAAGGGCGCGTCTTCTACAACGACCAGTTCCACCGCCAGATCGGTGAGATGGCGCACAACGTCTATCTGGTTCCGAGCCTGCGGCGACTGCAGATCGACCATGCGCGCATCGGCAAGGTTTTCTACAAGCACCCGAACACGCCTCGCATGCAGGAAGAACTCGAGCTCGCCACGCAACAACATGATGAGATGATCGAAGCCATCGGGAAACGCAATCCCGACGCAGCCGGAGAACTGGCGCGGCTTCACCTCGAGCTTTCACGACGAAACATGGCCATGTACGCGGCCCCAGAGGGTCTGGAGACGCCGACCCTCTAGGACCTTTGGCTCGACCCTTCGACAGCCTAACGCAGGACACCAAACGAATGTCTGACTTCCAGTTTCCAGGCCTGAATCTTGCCATTACCACGCCGTTCGACGATGCCGGACGCATCGACTACGGCAGGCTCGAATACAATGTCGAGCGCTATCTTGCGGCAGGCGTCAGGAACTTCCTGTTCAGCTCCGGCACCGGCATGCACGTCTATCTTTCCAAGGAGGAATCCGAGGAGCTGATCCGGCGCGGAGCGCAGATCGTCAACGGACGGGCAAAGGTGATTGCGCAGACCTCCGCGCTTCTGGTGGAAGACGTCGTCGAACGCACCATCCGCGCGCGCGACGCCGGCGCCGAAGGCGTGATGGTTCTACCGCCCTTCTTCGAAGGGCCGACCGACGACCTGGGCATCGTCGATTTCTACAGCGAGGTTGCGAAGGCCGGTCTTCCGGTGATTGGCTACAACGTTCCCCAGGCGGTCGGCGTCGCCGTCACGCCCGAACTTCTCGACAAGCTGAGCGAAATCCCCGGCTTTTGTGCCGTCAAGGACAGCAGCGGCGACCTTGGAAAGCAGGCAGCACTTATCCGCACCGGCCGTTTCGTCATGAACGGCGCTGACCCTCTCGTTCCCTATGCGCTCTATGCCGGATGCGACGGCCTGATCTGGGGTGGGGCGAACTTCGCTCCGAAAACCTGCGTCGCCCTCGTCGAGGCCGCCGCCGAGCACAAGTGGGACGAGGTTCGCGCGCTCTGGAAAATCTTGGAGCCGTCTATGGGGCTGATCTGGGAAGGCGATTACGTGCAGTCCGTCTATGCGGCGGCAGATCTGGTGGGCTACGGGGCCGGCGTTCCGCGAAAACCGCTGCGCGGTCTTGCCCCAGAAAAGCTTCCGGCCATTCGCCGCTCCCTCGAAACGCTCATGGAGCGGGAAGCGATCTGACGTGACCCAGGCCGCAAGGAATGTCTTCGTCGCTTCCAGGCTGCCGAAACGCGCAGGCGTTTCGGGCTGGGTGGCCATGCTTGCGCCCCGTACGCCACGGCCGGCGCTGACCGGACCGGTCATTGCCGACGTCGCGATCATCGGCGGTGGTTTCGCCGGCCTTTCCGCGGCGCGGCGCATCTCACGCCTGGACCCGACCGCGCGGGTCGCGGTGCTGGAAGCGGGCATTGTCGGCGAGGGGCCTGCGGGCGCGAATTCGGGCTTCATCATCGACCTGCCGCACGAGGTCTCGTCCGACGATTTCAGCGGAGAGTCGGAGGCCAGGTTCAGGCAATCCGTGCTCATTCAGCGCTCGGCCATCGCTCTGGCGACCGAGATGGCGACGGAAAATGGCTGGGGCAAGGAGGTGTTCGATCCCTGTGGCCGATACAGCGTCGCCATTAGCGCGGAAGGCGACAAGCACCTCGATGACTATGCGCAGCAGCTCACGAACATGGGCGAAGACCATCGGCTCCTGAGCGCCGGGGAGATCGAGGCAGTAACGGGATCGCCGGTTTACACCTCCGGTCTGTTCATGCCCGGCACGATCATCGTGCAGCCCGCCGCCTACATTCGCGCGGTCGCCGACTGCCTGAAGGAGCCTGTCACCCTTTACGAGCGGACGCCGGCGCTCTCGTTCGAGCGCTCCGGTACAGGATGGCTCGTCAAGACGCCGCAGGGTTCCGTGCAGGCGGCGAAGATCATCATGGCAAACAATGGACATGTGGAGAGCTTCGGCTTCTTCCCGCAACGTCTGCTCCACGTCTTCACCTACGCCTCCCTCACCGAGGCGTTCGACCCCTCGCGCCTCGGTGGAGAGCGGAAGTGGGCCGCCACGCCCGCCCTGCCGATGGGAACGACCGTCCGCCGCATCAGCACCGGCGCCGGCGACCGGATCCTGGTGCGCTCGCGCTACAGCTATAATCAGAGCATCGCAGTCAGCGACGCCGCGATCCAGCGGGCCGGCCGCCTCCACGACGGCAAGTTTTCAAAACGCTTTCCCACCCTTGGCGGCGTCGGGATGCAGTATCGCTGGGCCGGCGCGATGGCGCTCACACGCAATCATGTTCCGGCATTCGGCGAGATCGAGCGTGGCGTATTCGCGGCATGCGGCTGCAACGGCCTTGGAGCGTCGAACTCGACAGCATCAGGGATCGCGGCTGCGGAGCTGGCGCTCGGACATGATTCCGAACTCGGCCGCGTCTACGCGCGCCTGGCTGCCCCGACGGCATTGCCGCCGCAGCCGTTCACGACGATCGGAGCAAAGATCCACCTCGCCTATCGCGAGTGGAGCGCAGGATCCGAGTGACGAGGGGTCTCCAGTCTGCGCCAGCGCCGAAGTTGACGATACAGCGAGGCTGGTCATGCGCGCGATCCGGCTGGGTGTGCGGGTGGTATCGCGGTTCAGCGCCGGCCCCTCGTGCGCGTCGCCAGGACATTGCGGATCGAGAAGCTGGAATGAATCCTGAGGACACCGGGCAAGGTCGACAGGATCTCCTTGTGGATCCGCTCGAACTCGCCGGCATTGGCAACCTCCACGCGCAGCAGATAGTCCGAACCGCCCGTCATCAGAAAACATTCCCGGATCTCGGGATGCCGCCGGACTGCCGCCTCGAGGCGGTCGAGATAGTCTTCTGTTTGTCGTTCGAGAGTGATGTTGATGATCACGGCGATCATCTCATCCGCATTGCCGGTGTCTACCAGCACCGTATAGCCGCGGATCACGCCTGATTTTTCCATGATCTTGATGCGCCTGAGGCAGGCCGAGGGAGAGAGACCGATTTCGGCGGCGAGCTTGGCATTGCTCATGCGGGCATCAAGACGCAGCAGTCTCAGAATATTGCGATCGATCGCGTCGAGGGCAGCCATGGTGGATCATTCCAAATTGTGATTGATTATGCGAATACTTAGCAAATCATGCAATAATCGATTGCTGAATGGCCGGCAATTTCGCTCATTCTTTCATAAACTCCTGAGATCGAAAAGGGGTGGACATGGATAGCGATATTTTGGTTTCCCGCACACGCATTGCGACGGCCACGCAGGGAGCCACGGGCTATCTGACGATCGATCTTGCCGCCCTTGGTCGTAACTATCGCAAGCTCGTATCGATGCTGGCGTCGGTCCGCGCCGGCGCCGTCGTCAAGGCCGACGCCTATGGCCTTGGCGCCGAGCGGGTCGGAAGAACGCTTTACAGTGAAGGTTGCAGGCACTTCTTCGTCGCCCAGTTTGTCGAGGCCTTGAGGCTCCGGCCGGCCCTTGCGCACGATGCCCAGATTTTCGTGCTGAACGGCTTGCAGCCGGGTAACGAGATCGCCTGCGCCGAGATGGGCGTCGTTCCGGTTCTCAATTCACTGGCGCAGTGGCGGCAATGGTCGACGGCTGCGCGCATTCTGAAGCGCTGCCTGCCAGCCGTCCTGCAGTTCGACACCGGCATGTCGCGGCTCGGTTTTCCCGAGGAGGAAAGGGCGGAGCTGGCGGCAGCCCTTAGCGGCAGCACCAATGTCGAAATCCTGTTCATCATGAGCCATCTGGCTTCGGCCGATGACATGGATAGCGATCAGAACGGCGAGCAGATTGCCGAGATGTCCCGCATCGCCGACGAGTTTCCCGGCTTCGACATTTCCTTCGCCAATTCCGGCGGCGTTTTCCTGGGCGACCCCTATCACGGCGTACTCGCCCGCCCCGGCATCGCGCTTTATGGCGGCGCTCCGAACGCCGGCGAGAAGAACCCGATGGAGCCGGTCGTCAGCCTCAATGTCGCCGTCGTGCAGACGCGCACCGTTCCGGCGGGTGCAAAGGTCGGCTATGGCGGCGCGCATGTGACGCAACGGGAAACGCGTCTCGCCACCATTGCAGCCGGCTATGCCGATGGTCTGCCGCGATGCCTCGGCGACCGCGGCGCCGTCTATTTCAAGGGAATCCGCCTGCCGATCGTCGGCCGCGTGTCGATGGACAGTGCGACCGTCGACATATCAGCACTGCCCGAAGGGGCGCTGACCTTCGGTAGTCTTGTCGAAGTGCTCGGCCGCCATCAGACACTCGAGGACATCGCCTGCGACGCCGGCACCATTTCTTACGAAATCCTAACCGGCCTCGGCGATCGTTACGACAGGCAATATCGCTGAGAGCCGGCGGCTCCATCATTGGGAACATCATGAAGGTCATCGTTCTAGGAGCCGGCATCGTCGGCGTCACATCCGCTTATCAGCTGGCCAAGGCCGGCCATGAGGTCACGGTCGTCGACCGGCAGCCTGGTCCGGCGCTGGAGACGAGCTTTGCCAATGCCGGCGAAGTCTCCTTCGGCTATTGCTCGCCATGGGCGGCGCCCGGCATTCCCATGAAGGCCATGAAGTGGCTGTTCATGAAACATGCGCCGCTCGTCCTGCGACCGAAACTCGATATGGCCATGCTTTCCTGGATGGCCAGGATGCTGTCGAACTGCACCTCCGAGCGCTACGCGATCAACAAGAGCCGCATGCTGCGCCTTGCCGATTACAGCCGCATCGCGCTGGCCGATCTTCGCGCCGAGACCGGCATCGCCTACGACGAACGCATGCAGGGAACCCTGCAGCTGTTCCGCACCCAGCAGCAACTGGAGGCCTCGGCAAAGGATGTCAAGGCGCTGGCTGCCGACGGCATTCCCTATGAGGTGCTGGACCGGGACGGCTGCATCCGCTTCGAACCGGCCCTGAAACATGTGCGCGACAAGATTGTCGGCGGTCTGCTGACGCCGAAGGACGAAACCGGCGACTGCTTCAAGTTCACCAACGCGCTGGCCGCCAAGGCCGAGGCGCTCGGTGTCCGCTTCGTTTACGGAACGACGATCAAGGCACTGGATGTCGAGGCCGGCCGGGTGCGCGGGGTCATCACCGATCGTGAGCGGATGATCGCGGAGGCTGTGGTGGTTGCGCTCGGCAGCTATTCGCCGCTGCTGCTGAAACCGCTCGGCATCAGGCTACCCGTCTATCCCGTCAAGGGCTATTCGCTCACCATCCCGATCACCGAGGCGTCACGCGCGCCGGAATCGACCGTCATGGATGAGACCTACAAGATTGCGATCACCCGGCTCGGCGACCGCATCCGGGTCGGCGGCATGGCCGAAATATCGGGCTATACCAACGATCTCGGCTTGGCTCGCCGCAGCACGCTGGAACATTCTGTCACCGATCTCTTCCCCGGCGGCGATGTTTCCAAGGCCTCCTTCTGGTCCGGCCTGCGCCCGATGACGCCTGATGGCACGCCGGTCATCGGCGCGACCAAGGTCGCCGGCCTCTTCCTCAATACCGGTCACGGCACGCTCGGCTGGACCATGAGTACCGGTTCGGCCCGGCTCATCGGCGATCTCGTTAGCGGCGGCCAGCCGGAAATCGACGTGAGAGATCTCGCAATCAGCCGCTACGGTTGACACCGCCCGGCAACGCAAAAAAGAGACGAACATGATTGCGAAAATCCTTTATCACTTGTGTACATCGTCTTTCGGGGTCACGAATGTCCGTTAATTCTCATATACATAACGATGGCAGCCTCGCCCAACAGCTGGCTGTGCAGAGCATGTTGTTTCGGGAAACGGCGCATAGTGGAACGGACCCGGATGAGCTCTCGGTAGTATTGTCGACGCCAAACTCCCCGATCAAGGTTGTGGCGGAAGGCAATATGCCGATTGCATACCACTGCAATTTCGTCTCCGTCGGAGAAGAGGTAACCGTCGCCGACTGTACCTACGAAGGCACAATCCTGATCAGGCGGGAAGCGCCCAGCGACAGGATGATCGTTTTTCTACCGATGGCAGGGAACGCATCCTTCGAAGGCATGCGGGAGCAAATATATTCTGTTCCCGCCCGTGGCACGATCCTTGAGGCAGGTCGTGCCGCGGGTGCTCGCCTATTCGGCCCCCGCCGTCATTTCGGCCTGTTCGTCGATCAGGCCAAGATCACTAGCCACCTCACGCATATGTTCGAGAGAACGATCAGCGGCGACGTCGATTTTCATCCGCACATCGATCTGACGACCGGCCCGGGGTTTGTATTGCAGCAACTTGTCTCGAGCCTCCATCGCGGCCTCAGCCGGAACGGACCGCTGCAACGGTCGCCGCTGGCCGCCGGTTCGCTCTGCGACGCGGCGATCTATCTGCTTCTGGAGACCTGCCCCAATCGTTATTCGAACGAGCTTGCGCTGCCTGCTCCGGCGCCGGCCCCGCGCCATGTGAAATGGGCCATCGACTTCATGCAGGAACACGTCGCCGAGCCGATTTCGCTCAACGATATCGCGATGGCAGCCAAGGTCAGCGTTCGGACTTTGCAACAGGGTTTCCGGCAATTCAGGGATACGACCCCGATGTCCTACCTGCATGACCTTCGGATGGCCGCCGCCCATCGCGATTTGCTGGAATCCGACCGGAAGCAGGTCATCGCCGATGTCGCGCTCAGATGGGGGTTTTCGCATCTGGGGCGATTTGCAGCCGAATACAGGAAGCGTTTCGGGCAACTGCCGTCACAGACCTTGAAGCGCTGAACTCCTCATCTTGCGCTTGCAGCCGAGGGATGGACGATGCCTCGACCTTCGTCGATTTACCCCGTCTTGCGCATCAGCTTGTCTGAAGCCGTCGACGCACAATCCCTGCGTGGAAGTTTGCCCCATGCAGGAGGCCGGCATCGTTGAAGTCATAGGTCGGGTTATGAAGTGGCGGCGAATGCTCGCCGTTGCCAAGGAACACGAAACAGCCCGGAACCCGCGTAAGGAACTGCGCGAAGTCTTCGGATCCGGTCATGGGCTTGCTCGCGATGGCGACATTTGAAGCGTCGTACAGATCGCGTGCGACGCTCAAGGCCTCCTCCGTCAACGACGGATCGTTCATGAGAGGGATGAATTCCCTGGTGTAGACGACGTCAGCCTTGATGTTGTGCGTCATGGCGGTACCCTCGGCGATCACGCGCATCTGCTTCTCGATCGTCTCGCTGATCTCCGAGCGAAAGCTGCGGGCGTCGCCCAGAATGCGGGCGAAGCCGGGAAGCGCATTCCTCGTGCCGTCGGTGATCAGCTCAGTGACGGAGACGACGGCGATGTCGGCCGGATCCAGTCGCCGCGAGACGATGGTCTGCAGATTGGTCACGAGCGCGCAGGCCGCGACGAGCACTTCATTGCCCCAGTGAGGCCGGGCGGCGTGGCCGCCGACGCCGGTCAGCGTAATCTCGAAATTGTCCTCGGCGGACATGATCGCTTCAGGACGCGTATGGAAGCGGCCAATGTCGATCCCCGGCATGTTGTGGATGCCGTAGATCTCGTCGAAGGGGAATCTTTCGAAGAGCCCATCGGCGATCATTGCCAGCGCGCCTTTGCCCCATTCTTCTGCAGGCTGGAAGATGAAGCGTACCGTGCCGTCGAAACCGCCTTCCCCGGCCAGGACCTTTGCTGCGCCGAGCAGCATGGCGGTGTGGCCGTCGTGACCGCAAGCATGCATGATTCCCGGGTTTTGGGACCGGTGCGAGAGCTCCGCCTGTTCGTTGATCCTGAGCGCATCCATATCGGCACGCAGGGCAATGGCGCGATTGCCGTTGCCGCGTTTCAGCGTTCCGACGACGCCGGTGCCGCCGATGCCCTCGGTGACCTCGTCGAAGCCGAATTCCCGCAGCTTGGCCGCAACGAAGGCGGATGTCCGCCGCTCCTCGAAGCCAAATTCGGGATGAGCGTGGAGATCGCGTCTCCACGCTGTCATTTCCGCATGCAGCGCATCCTTGTCGATTGTCATGCCGGCAGTCCTTCCTTGGCGAGCTGGCGAACGACATCCAGCAGGATGTTCGCTCCGGCAACGAGATCTTCGTCGGCCGTGTATTCCCTCGGGTTATGGCTGATCCCGCCGATGCTCGGGACGAAGATCATCGCCGACGGGGCGATCCTGGCAATCATCTGCGCGTCGTGGCCGGCGCCGGAGGTCATCCGCCGGCAGGCGAGACCCCGGTCCCGCGCAGCCTTTTCGATGAGGCCGACGATCCCTTGGTCGAACTTCACAGGCTCGAACCGGGCAAGCCTTTCCACCGATATGCCGACCTGCTCCTCGGTTGATAGAATCTCCAGGAAGTTGGTGAGCGCGGTCTCCTCTTCTCTGAGGCGATCCTCGTCCGGATCGCGAAGGTCGACGGTGAAGGTTGCCCGCGACGGGATCACGTTGATGACATCAGGTTCGAAGCGCATGCAGCCGACTGTCGCGACCGTCGGCGTGTTCGAAGCCTTCGCCCGCTCGCGCAGGAAGATGACGACTCGCGCGGCGGCATGCCCGGCGTCTCGGCGCATGGAGATCGGCGTTGTTCCGGCGTGATTGGCATCGCCGGTGATGGTCACCCTCTGCCAGGAGATGCCTTGAAGGTCTTCCACGGCGCCGACCGGAATGCCTTCGCGTTCGAGGACCGGGCCTTGCTCGATATGCAGCTCGATATAGGCGTGCGGCCTGAGGAAGCCGGGCTCATGTTCGCCGGCATAGCCGATCCGCTCGAGCTCCTGGCCAAGTATCGTCCCGTCGGTGCCAATGGTGGCAAGAGCCGCGTCGACATCGAGACCGCCGGCATAGACCAGCGACCCCATCATATCGGGCGCGTAGCGCGCACCTTCCTCATTGGTGAAGGCCGCCACGACGATCGGCCGGGATGGCGCCAGGCCTTCGGCCTTCAGCGTCTCGATGACTTCCAGACCGGATAGCGCGCCGTAGCAGCCGTCATAGATACCGGCGCCGATGACGGTGTCGATATGCGAGCCGAGCAGCAGGGGCGCTTCGTCGGCGACGCCGTCCGGTTTCCAGATGCCGAAGATGTTGCCGATGCGATCGACGGCGACGGCGAGCCCTGCGTCCTCGATCCATACGACGAATTGGTCGCGGCCGAGTTTTTCGGCATCAGAAGCTGCCAGCCGCACGAGCCGGCCGTCGCTATCCCGGCCGATTTCGCCGAGCGTCCTGATGCGCCAAAGCAGACGCGCCGCATCGATGGATCGCGCGGTCATATCAAGGCTCCCTCCTGGATCTTCGCAGCGACGACAGCCGGCAGCAGTCCTGTGATTTCTTCATATTTGCCCGGATCGGTCGCGCCTTCCGTGTTGACGACGAAGATGCGGGAGCGTTGGTCGATCGAAAGCGCCGTCTTGATCGCCGGGTCGGCAGCGGCTTTGATGGCGGCTGCGAGGCCGACGCCGCCGCTTTCTCCAGCGACGATCGCCGGATCGCCGGAGATCGGACGGGCAAGGCGGTTCATGATCTCGATCGCGTCCGCTTCGTCCACCGTCATGAAGGCGTCGGCGGCACGGGAAAGAATCCGCCACGCGACAAGAGAAGGTTCATAGCATTCCAGCATTGCCATGACAGTTGGTTCGCCGTGGGCGATCGCAACAGGCCGCCCGGCGCGCGCCGTCTCGAAGAGGCATGCCGCGCGGGCTGGATCGACGACTGTGAAGACGGGACGTCGGTCGCCGAGCGCGATTGCCAGGTGGCCGGCGACCGCCGCGGCAACGCCGCCGACGCCGGACTGGATGAACACATGGGTCGGCGGCTCCGGCATCTGCCTGAGCGCCTCCCGGACGAGGGCGGTATAACCTTGCATCACCAGACCGGGGATCCGTTCGTAGCCCGGCCAGGACGTGTCCGAAACGATGATCCAACCCTTTGCCTCGGCTATGCGGGCCGCCTCCCGTACGGATTCGTCATAGGTTCCCTCAACGCGGATCATCTCAGCGCCAAAGCGGGTGATGGCGCTGACGCGCTCGTTGCTGACGCCTGAGTGTACGAAGATGGCGGCACGCGCGCCGGTGAGCTGCGCGCCCTGGGCAACCGAGCGGCCATGGTTACCGTCGGTGGCGCAGGCGACAGTCATCCCTTGTGCAACGGCGCGGACATCAGGTGAATGCAGCTCGGCCATATCGATGGCGCGGCCGAGCTTCTGCTGCGCCTGTTCGAGAACGAGACGGATCACCGCATAGGCTCCGCCGAGTGCCTTGAAGCTTCCGAGGCCGAGGCGATGGCCTTCGTCCTTGACGTGGATCGCGCCGACGCCGATTTCGCGCGCCAGTCCTGGCAGTGCCACAAGCGGTGTAACCACATGCTCGTCGCGAAAGGCGAGGTAGCGCTCCACCTCCTCGGCGGCGGCGATGCCGAGCGCTTTCTCGTCTCTCGGATCAAGCGACAGACGATAGTCTGCCGTGGTGTTCAGAAGAAACATGGCGAACCTCGATTTGGTGATTTCGCTGAACTCTATTGCAAGGCCCGCGAAGAAGGCGCTGATATTCGGCCGCCTATTTGCAATTTTGTTTCGTGGAGCATCCATTTGAGCAAGCGCGTTCAGACTTCCCGTCTCGATGCCTTCGACCGCAAGATCCTCGCCATTCTCCAGCGGGACAACACAACTCCGCAGCGAACGATCGGCGAGGCGGTGAACCTTTCGGCGCCCGCCGTTCAGCGCCGGATCAAGCGAATGAGGGAGGAGGGGATCATCCTGGCGGATGTCTCGGTCATCGAGCCGCACGCCGTCGGCCAGGCCATCACGATCTTCGTCGAGGTGGAGGTCATCAGCGAAACCGCCAAGCAGATCGAGCATGCGAAGAAAGAGTTCGCAGCCACAGCCGAGATTCAGCAATGTTATTACGTCACCGGCGAAGCGGATTTCATTCTTGTTGTCGTCGTGTCGTCGATGGCCGACTACGAGGCTCTGACGCGCAGGCTCTTTTTCGGCAACAACAACGTCAAGCGCTTCCGGACTTTCGTCGCGATGGATCGGGTCAAAGTCGGGCTTGGCGTGCCGGTCGAGTAAGACGATGCGGTAACCGGTTTGCCACCGCATCAGTTGCCGATGGCGGGATTACGCCGCGCGCTTCAGCGCATCGCCGAGTATCGCGACGATCGTGTCGATCTGGTCTTTCTCGATGATGAGCGGCGGAGAAAGCGCGATGATGTCGCCGGTCACCCGGATCAGCAGGCCCTTTTCGAAGCAGTCGACGAAGATGTCGTAAGCGCGGGTGCCCGGCGCCCCGTCACGAGGAGCCAGTTCGACCGCGCCGACCAGTCCGAGATTGCGGATGTCGACGACCTGAGGCAGGCCATTCAGCGAATGAAGGGCCTCCTGCCAGTATTCGGCGAGCTCGGATGCGCGCGTCAGCAGGCCTTCCTCCTCGTAGATCTCGAGCGTAGCGAGCCCGGCTGCGCAGGCGACCGGATGGCCGGAATAGGTATAGCCATGGAAGAGTTCGATCGCGTTATCAGGTCCGACCATCAGGCCGTCATAGACCCTGCGGCTGGCAAAGACCGCGCCCATCGGGATCGTGCCGTTGGTGATGCCTTTTGCCGTGGTGATCAGGTCGGGCACGACGCCGAAGTAGTCGGTCGCAAAAGGGGTGCCGAGACGCCCGAAGCCGGTGATGACCTCGTCGAAGATCAGCAGGATGCCGTGCTTGTCGGCGGTTGCGCGCAGCTTCTCCAGATAGCCCTTCGCAGGCAGGACGACGCCTGCTGATCCCGACATCGGCTCGACGATGACAGCCGCGATGGTCTCGGCGCCGTGCAACTGCACCAGGCGCTCGAGATCGTCCGCCAGTTCGACGCCGTGGG
The DNA here is from genome assembly GCA_000023185.1 of Rhizobium leguminosarum bv. trifolii WSM1325. NCBI lineage: Bacteria > Pseudomonadati > Pseudomonadota > Alphaproteobacteria > Hyphomicrobiales > Rhizobiaceae > Rhizobium > Rhizobium leguminosarum. The sequence continues at coordinate 155,888 of CP001623.1, forward strand.
CGGGGAGGCCCTTTGAAAACGCATTGCGCCCGATGTCGAGCGTGTGGCGCATATGGTCGGCCGGTATTTGCGGGAAGACCCGCCGGTTGTTGACGAGACCGCCGACAGAAATGCCGCCGAACCCGACGCCATGATATCCCTTCTCGCGCCCGATGATCCGTGTGCGGGTGCCCTGGCCGATCGCCCGCTGATAGGCGATGGCGATCTTGAGCGCCGTATCGACCGATTCCGAGCCCGAGCCGGTGAAGAAGATCCTGTCGAGCTTGGCGTCAGGACCGCCCGGCGCGTTCGCAGCCAATTTCGCAGCGAAGTCGAAGGCGATCGGATGCCCCATCTGAAAAGTCGGCGCGTAGTCGAGGGTTGCAAGCTGTCGCTCGACGGCTTGGGCGATCTTCTTGCGGCCGTGGCCGGCGTTGCAGCACCAGAGCCCGGCCGTGCCGTCAAGCACCTGATGTCCATCGATGTCGGTGTAGTACATGCCCTCTGCGGCTGCGAGTAGCCGCGGCGTGGCCTTGAATTGCCTGTTCGCGGTGAACGGCATCCAGAAATTTTCGAGTACGGGCGCGTTCGTTTTGCTGAGCTGGTCCATCCTGGCCTCCTTTGGGGATGGCGCCGAGAATGGCAATTTCTCCATTTCAAACAAGTCCTTTTCTTTGTCAGTGTAAACTGTTGAAATTAAATGGGTATGAGGGTATGATTTGGGATATTCTGGACAACACAAACGAACCGCGTCATGTCAGTCGATATCGGCAACCGTCTTCGTCATCTCCGCATCGCCCATAAGCTTTCCCAGCGTGAGCTCGCCAAACGCACCGGAGTGCCCAATTCGACGATCTCGCTGATCGAATCGAACGCCTCCAACCCGTCGGTCGGGGCCTTGAAGCGAATTCTGGACGGCATCCCCATTGGTCTGGCGGAATTCTTCGCCTTCGAGCCCGAGCGTCCAAGGAAAGCCTTCTATGCGGCCGAGGAGTTGGTGGAGATCGGCAAGGGCGCCATTTCCTACAGGCAGGTTGGAGAAAACCTGTTCGGGCGCAGCCTGCAAATACTCAAGGAATGTTACCAGCCGGGCGCCGATACCGGAAAGGTTCCGCTTGTTCACGAGGGGGAGGAGGGCGGGATCGTGCTCTCTGGAAGGCTCGAGGTGACGGTCGATGACGAGCGGCGTATCCTTGGAGCGGGTGACGCCTACTATTTCGAAAGCCGGCGCCCGCACCGCTTCCGCTGCGTCGGACCGGTGCCCTGCGAGGTCATCAGCGCCTGCACGCCGCCGACGTTCTAGTTCTTGCCCTCGATGCGGGCAAGCACGCCATCGAGTGCAGCGGTCAGCGCGGCAACGCCGCCCTTCTTCTCGAAGTCTGAAAGAACCTGCTCGTTCAGTCCTCCCTTGGTCGCGAATTCGCGGCTCAGCGCGCTGAACGGTTCGTTGCCGGGGCTGTTCGCTTTCTGCGCGAGGCTTGCAAAGAGCGGCGCAATGTAGGCCTGTCCCTTCGCCTTTTCGAGGCCGCTTCTTTCCAGCCAGACGGCAACTTGCTCCATGATGCCGAAATAGGTCGACATCATTGCGCTCGCTGCCGCGAGAAGATCATATTGCTTTCTGGACTGGCATTGGACGGCCGTTCCGAGCGTGTCGAAAAGCGCTGCGACGGCGGTATCGGGCGGATAGATGGCGGTGACGCCTTGCCGGCCTGCGACGAAGGGCAGGGGGATCGCCTGCACCAGATGCACGTCGGCGCCGATCCACTCGGATAGGGCCTGGCGCTCCGTCGCCGCAACGAGGCTGACGACCATTTGGCCATCCCTGAACGAAAGCGCACGCACGACCTCCTCGGCGACCTGCGGCCGTATCGCCAGGAACACCATGTCGCTGCGTTCGACGACGTCCTGATTGTCCTTGGCAATTCTGACGGCGGCGAATTCTTCTGCCAGCGTCGCGGCGATGTGAGCGCTTCGTGGAGAAACGTGAATTTCGGAGGCATAGGCCGGCTCAGTCAGAAGGCCGCGAACCATGGCCTCGGTAATTGCGCCGGTTCCGACGAAGCCGATACTGTCGATTTTCATTTGATTACTCCGCAGCCCGCAGCGGGCCTAACGCGACATAGGCCAAGCCACATCGCCTACAACACGACAAAGGCGACCGTTGCCACCTCCAAGCCAGTACCCCGCGACTATGCACCCGACAGGGACCGGGTCAATGCCGTCTACGTCACATCCGGGGTCATGCGGTTCTGCGGCCGGATGAGCGGAAGCCGTGGTTGGAAAGGGCCGGTCGAACGCAGTGGCGATATGCCGGACCTGGAGACGATCAATCGTGGAGGACTATAATGATAGTCGCAGCTGTGGGGCCTCCAGGCGATTGCGACAAGCCTGGAGCTTATTTGTAAGTGATCTTGTCGCCGACTCTCGGGCGATTGAAGTAATGGCGATCGAAGCTGTAGCCATTCTGCCCGGTGAAGTTTGAAAAGAACGCCGAGACCGGCGTCGTCAATGTGTACTGCACCCTGGTCAGCACCACCTGCACGCCATCATCCTGGATTTCCGAAGGGACCTCGATTGCGCTCGCCGCGCCGGAGTTAAGGGCGGAGGTGTTGAGTGCTGCAGACCAGTTGACCGTCGCGCTGCCGCTCTTGGCGATATCGTCCACCGCGACGGTGATCGTCAGCCCTGTCGTCTCATAGGGCTGCAGGATGAAGCTGGCGCCGGAGAGAAGCTTGGCGACGTCGGACTTCGTCCAGGAGCCCTGCTGTGAAATCATGTCGCCTGTGGAAGAGGCAATCTCGTCTATCTTTCGGCTGACTGTGAGCGCATGGCCGAGATCGACGGTGCCGAACAGGAGCATCACCAGGATCGGCAACACCAGCGCGAATTCCACACCCGAAGCCGCTGACCGGTCGCGCACGAGATGACGGGTGCGGGATCGGGCGAAGCGGAAGAAGGACAGGCTCCGTTTCATGATCATCTCAGAAAGGCTCGTTGCGGAACAGAACGGAAGATCCGAGCAGGTAGCGGCCGTCGGAAAGCTTGGCGCTCGAAAGGCTGAAGAAATTGACGACGGCTGTCCATGGCAGGAACGTCTGAACCAGGATGTAATCGCTGCCTTTGCCGATGTCATAGGTCTCGGTGACCGTGAGATTGCCGCTGTCGTCGATGGGGTCGGTGCTGGCGGCCGACGAGAGGTCGGAAAGCACGATCACCTTGACCAGCAGACCGCTGGAGCAGCTGAACGACAGAAGCATGTCGTTGCAGATTCTGGCCTTGAAATCGGCCAGCGTGATCTTGGAGGACGCAACCTCGCCGGTGCGGATCATTCGGGAGATCTTGTGCACGGATGCGTCCAGCGCCGAGTTGACGAAGAACATCAGCGACACTTCGATAATGCCGAATATCATGATGAAGAGCGGCAGAGCCAGGATCGCAAATTCGATCGCAGCAACCCCTTTGCGATCGCCGAACAGGCGGCGCAACGATGCGAAGCGTTTCCCTCGCCTCATTGGGTCAACCGGACGGACGCGAGATATTGGGTGAAAAGCGCCGACAGGCCTGCGGTGATCTCGGTCGATGACGATGCTGATAGGAACAGGCTCTTGGACGATGCGCAGTCGGAAAGCGCATAGGGGATGTAATCCCGTCTCGTGATGCTGGTCGACACGCCACTTTGCATGATGCCACCATAGGTGCCTTTCCAGTTGGCGCTGGCCATGGTCGAACCGACAGTTGCGTTGTAGCCCCAATCCGACGTGAGCGGCAGGTATTCGGTATAGAGCACCGCCATGGTGGCGGACTGGTTTTTGAGGTAGGCGCACCAGGCTGGATTGAGCGGCGCCACCTTGTTCCAGTACGTCCCGGAAATTGCCTTGTTGTTCGACCATGTGACCTTGTCGGTCACCCATTCGCGCTGCGATTGGACGCCGTCCGTCAGCAGGAGAACCAGCTTGAGCGGCGAGTTCGAGGCCGTCCCGTCCCCGCCCGTGCCGACTTTCTGCTTGAGCGTTGTCAGGGAGACGTCGAAATAGGTGGCTGCCTTCGAGGTCGCGCTGGTGAGGCCGTAGCTTGCGTCCGTGAGGCGGTTGCGCGCCGTGTCCGTGCTGAGCGTCGGGGCCAGAACTTCCGTAAGGGTATCGCCGAGGCTATATAATCCGACCTTGATGCGTTGATGATTGCTGTCGGACGTATCGATCAAGGCGAGCACGTCCTTGACGGCGTCGCCGGCGACATCGGCGCGCAGCTTTATGTTCTTGGCCGTGCTGTATTCATAGTTGTTGTTGTATGTCTTGTTGCCGATTTTGTGCGCGTCGCCCGTGTGGCAGGCGAACTGGCAGCCGATGCCGGAATACATGGTCGCCTGGCCGGCCGTTGTTGCTGCCAGAAGCATAGACGGGGAAGTGTCGATAACAATATAGACATTGAGATAGGAGGTGGCCGGCCCCTTGACGGCGCTTGCCACGCTGACGTCAACGGTGTCGATGTTGGCGATCCTCATCAGCGTCGTCGGAACCGTGCCGCTGGCCGTCGCCGTGATCTTATGGTTTGACGTGTCAATGTTGATGTCGCCAAGCGTATAGCTGTTTTCCACCTGCGCGTGGAACCAGTCGGAAACCTTTTGCTTGAGTGCGACGGCGTCGTCGGTATCGATCTCTTTGACTGCGGCGATCAGCGCCGTGTCCAGGTCGCTCTGCATCCTCTGGCGGACATTGTAGGTCCTGATGTAGTCAAAGCTCGCGCCGACTGCGACGATCATCGGCACCAGGGTGAGGGCAACGACGATCGCGACATTGCCGCCCCTGTCCCTACCGAGACCACGAAGGGTTTTGAAGACCCGAGCAAGTGAATATGAAAGACCCGAGCGCAAAAAGACCACCGTCAAATAAGTCATACTAATATGCAAGAAGTATCCGGATTGCTTAAGTCTCTGTTAATTACTGTGTTTTCCGCCACAAAGTGGCCGCCGCCGCGCTATTTCCTGCGCAAATTGTATATGTCTGCGAATTATGGATAGGCGCGGAACGACATCGCATGGCCTTTCACGCTGAGCGGATCGCATACGTGCGGCCGGAAGTGGGCACACGCCCGGCCCTCATCCGCAACCTCTCCAGCGTCATCGTTCAACAGCCTTAGCTGTCCAAGCGGAGATCCGCACGTTCGGCAGCATGTTCTTCTAATTTCCACTGCTCTTGCGCCGGAGACCTGACCGACGAAGCGGGCCGAGCTCGAGACGCTCAAGGCCGGAGGATTTATCCCGTCAATAGTGCGAGACATCATGACATCTCGTTGCCAAGGGCGGCGATGACGCGGTCGGCCATGAAAGCGCAACGGACGCCGTCGAACGGGAAGAGGGCCGAGAATGCGCCGGAGAGCTGTTTTTCGATCGACTGGCGCATCATCCTGCGCGCCCGGTGCAGCCGGGTCTTGGCCGTTTCCGGTCTTATGCCGAGATAGGAGGCGGCCTCCTCCGTGCTCATGCCCTCGATATCCCGCAGCACGAACACGGCACGAAAATCGTCTGGGAGTTCGTCGACCGCATTTTCGAGGAGATGCCGCGCCTGGCTCCTGGACAGCTCGGTTTCCGGATCAGTTGCGGACAGGGAAGACGGAAACTGTAACACTTCGCCACCCGGCGCCGTCGTCTGCATGTCGATTTCCTCGAGTCCGGTGGTGTTCCTTCGGGCCCGCACACGGCTGAGCGCCTCGTTGAGGGTAATGCGGGTCAGCCATGTCGAAAGTTGCGCCTCGCCCCGGAATGTCGCCAGACTGGTGAAGGCCTTGATATAGGCGGCCTGGACGATGTCTTCCGCCTCCGCATCATTGCGGATGACGGCGCGCGCCGTCCGGAACAGGCGCTGATTGTGACGTTGAACGATGGCGCGGATGGCGAGCTCGTCGCCTGCTTTTGCCAAGAGCACGAGATCGGTGTCGGACAGTATCGACATCTGCTGCCGGTGTCGCTCGGCCGTAACCGGAATGGCTGTCATAGGGAGTCCTCCGCCCCGCTCGCCTGTCTTTCGATTGGAGCCCGGCCTATGGCCGGACGTCCAGCTTGCCCGTCATGGCGGGATGAAAGCGACAATAGAAATCGACCGCTCCCGCTTGGGCGACCGTCATGCGGGCTTCCGATTTCGGCGGCAGGTCGATATCGAAGCTCTTGTCGCGAGCGGTTGCCGTGTGCCGGAATATATCATCGTTTCGCCAGACGATCACATCGCCGACACGCAGCTCGGCAGGCGGCGAGCCGAATTTCATGCCGGTGATGGTGATCTGATAGTCGGCCGCCGAGGCAACCCCGTTGCCCGCCCAAAGCAGTGCAGACAGCAGCGGGAGCCGTAGCGATTTCATCAGCGAGCCCATTCCTCAAGCCTATTTGGTCATGGAAGCCAGATGCTCGGCATGCATCTGGTGCTCCTTGAATAGCGTCAGGCCCGTTTCCAGCAGCGACTTGAGCTCTTTATTCTCAGCCGACGGGATCAAGGTGTTGGCAAGCGCGTCGTTGACCGACTTGTGATAGGCGACTTCGTTTTCGACATAGGCCTTGTCAAACGCCGCGCCGTCGAGCGCCTCCAGCGTCGTCAGTTCCTTGGTCGCCTGTGTCGACAGGGACTGGCTGACTGCGTTGTCTTCGGGCGTCACCTTCAGCTTCTTGACGAGGGCGAGCGCCTTATCATTGACGGCCTTGTGGTCGCGCTCCATGGTTTTGGCGAATGCTATGACGTCGGCATTCTTGCTCTTCTTCAAAGCCTGCTCTGCCGCGGTGACATCGATCTGCCCCGCCGTATAGGCGATGTGGGCGATCTGAGGATCGGTCGGCTTGGCATCGGCGGCGATCGAAGCGGTGCCGAGTGAGGCCGCCATCAGGGTGGCGCCGAGAATTCGTTTCAACATGATCTGTCTCCCTTGTGTCGTGGCCGAATGTCTTCCGGCAGCAACGGTGATGCGCCTTGGGAAGCGAACATTGGATGCAGATCGAGCGAAAAGGTTCCCGGAAATTTCGGGACCCAGAGAAACAGCTTGTCACCGACGCGTCAGTCTTTGCCGAGGAAGCGCTGAAGCACGATGGCATGATTGTGGGCCATGTCTTTTGCAGCGTAGAGAAGCGTCACGTCCTCTTGTCGGATCTGGCGTTTCAACTCCTCGACGGAGGATGGATTTTTCTCCAGCTCGTTTTGATACCGGCGCTGGAACTCGGTCCATTTGGCCGGATCATGGCCGAACCATCGGCGCAGCGCCGGGCTTGGTGCGATATCCTTCAGCCAGATATCGACTGCCGCATCTTGCTTGCTCAACCCGCGCGGCCATAGCCGGTCGATCAGGATGCGCGTGCCGTCCTTGTCGTCTTTCGGCTCGTAGATTCGTTTGAGGTGCAAGGACATTTGTTCACCCGACATAAGTTCGAAAGCCAATCTAGACGAATACGCGTGACAGGGTTTTGGTTCCAGGCTCGAGCCCGCAGCTCGATCGGGTGGGTGGCACAGGCAGCCATCGCACTCAACTTAGGAATATAGGTTGTCGGTCGGCCACAGATGAACGCCTCCGATTGCTGTAGCATTGTCGCGGCCAACTGATGCTCTTCGGTCCTTGGCCGCTGATATTTTTCGATTCTCCCAATATTGCCAAATGTCACGTTTCGAATATGCCTGTGGCTTTGCGGAGGGATTTGCATTGACGCAGCTTTCGAACGCCCGCGCTTCATTCTTCGAACTGATCGTTCTGATCGGACTCGGCGTTGCTGTCAGCGCTCCAGCGGCATCGGCGGGCCAGAACCAATGCGCCGGCCGCGCCTCAGACATCATCCGTCTTGCCTATCCGGGTGCCAAAAACGCCGACGACGCTTTTCTGTTTGGGGGCGCAACCATCACATTGCCGACAGACGACAATGTCGACGGCGATCCGCGTCGGGTGAATTGCCGGATCTGGCCAGCTCAACCGCAACTGACCCTTGTTGCTGTCCCCTTGATGACAGAGCAGTCGGATTCGGAAAACGAGGGGGACATCGAACTGCTCGTGGTCGACAGCACCAATCTTCATGTAAAGCAGCGCCTGCGTCTTCAGGGACTTATGTCCGACGATGCCATTCATGTAGAAAGCGTCGCCTTCGATACCGCACGTTATCAACTCGCTCCTGGGAAAACGGCTTTTGGATTGCGTGTTACGCTGGAAGGTAGTTCGCGCGCCAATCCATTCGGCGAAACGACCTTATGGCTCTTCTCAGTTGACGCTGATGGGCTGAAGCCGGTTCTCGACAATATTGTCGTCAGCGAGAACCACGGAGAATGGGATACCGCCTGTGCCGGTGAGTTTGATGAAACCACGCGCACGCTTTCAATGGGTTCACCAGCAAAAGGCGTGTTTGCCGATATAGTCGTAGCCGAAAAAACGACCACTTCCGTTGCCACTGTCGGAAAGGATGGTGATTGCCAGAGCGAAGATAAAACGACGATTGGCAAACACCGGCTGCGTTACGACGGATCGAAATATATCGTTCCCAAAGATCTGAAGCGCGATGAGTAAGAGGATGTTTGTCCAGGCCGGTGATGGCCGCAATGACCGGGACAACTGCGATAGAGCGCCGCGTGTCCGACAGGACGCTCTATCGCTTGAATTGGCGCGATCTGCCCTTTGCCGCTGTCGACGTCAGAAAGGATAGTGCTGGGCGGAATCCTCGACCGTGATCCAGCGCAGGTCGGTGAATTCAGCGATTGCCGCCTTGCCGCCGAAGCGGCCGTAGCCGCTGCCCTTGACGCCGCCGAAGGGCATTTGCGCCTCGTCGTTTACCGTCGGGCCATTGATGTGGCAGATGCCGGATTCGATCCGCGCCGCAACCGCCATTGCCCGCTGGACATTGCGGCTGAAGACGGCGGATGACAGGCCGTATTCGGTGTCGTTGGCGATGCGGATGGCTTCTTCCTCACTGGTAACGCGAATGATCGGCTTGACCGGGCCGAAGGATTCTTCTGCATAGACGCGCATCTCGGGCGTGACATGATCAAGCAGCGTCGCCTCGACCACGGTGCCCGAGCGTTTGCCGCCGGCCACGAGTTTTGCCCCCTTGGCCGTCGCATCGGCGATCAGCTCCTCCATTTTCTTCGCCGCATCGAGGCTGATCAGCGAGCCGAGAACGACGTGGCCACGTGGGTCGCCGGCCGGCAGCTGGCTGGCGCGGGCGGCCAGTTTGGCGACGAACTGATCGGCGATCGTCTCGTCGACGATGATCCGCTCGGTCGACATGCAGATCTGGCCCTGATGCATGAAGGCGCCGAAAATGGCGGCATTGACGGCACCGTCGATATCGGCGTCGTCGAGGATGACCAGCGGTGCCTTGCCGCCGAGCTCAAGAAGGGCGGGTTTGAGATACCTGCCGCAGGTCTCGGCGATGATCTTGCCGACCTTGGTCGACCCGGTGAAGTTCACGCGCTTGACGGCCGGATGGGCAATCAGCGCGGCGACGATCTCGGGCGCATCTTCCGGCGCGTTGGTGAGGACGTTGATGACGCCGGCCGGCAGGCCGGCTTCGGTCAGCGCGGTGGCGATCAGCCTATGCGTGCCGGGGCATTGTTCCGAGGCCTTGAGCACGACGGTATTGCCGCAGGCGATCGGCATGGCGATGGCGCGGGTGGCGAGGATGACCGGCGCGTTCCAGGGAGCGATCGCCAGGCAGACGCCGGCGGCCTGGCGAACACCCATGGCGAGCGTGCCCGGCTTATCGGAAGGGATGATTTCGCCTGATATCTGCGTCGTCATGGCGCCGGCCTCGCGCAGGATGTTGGCGGCGAGCATGACATTGAAGCCGGCCCAGGGTGCGGTTGAGCCGGTCTCCTCGATCATCAGCCGGGTAAACTCGCCGACTTTGGAATCCATGATATCGGCAGCCTTCATCAGGATCGCGCGGCGCTGGCCGGGGCCGGTCTTCGACCAGGCGCCGAAGGCAGCGGCGGCGGCTTCGACGGCAGCGGCCGCATCATCCAGGCTTGCCGCGGCGGCGCGGCTTGCGAGCTTCTCGGTGAAGGGATCGATGCGATCAAAGGTCCGGCCGCCGGAGGCCGCGCGGTCGGCGCCGTTTATGAGGAGGGAAATATTCATCGGAGGTCTCCAGGGGACAAGAACTAGAAGCCGAGGACTTCGGCGTTGATGGAAGCTTCGAGGCCGCCGTCGACGGCAATGTTGGCGCCGTTGATCCAGCGTGCGCCATCCGAGCAGAGGAAGAGCACGGCGGGGGCGATATCGGCGGAGGTGCCGGCGCGGCCGACGCGGGTGATGTCACTATCAACCCTGGCGTCGCCGAGCACGGCGCGGAACTGCTTGAGGATCGGCGTTTCCACCGGCCCGGGGCTGACCGCATTCACCCGGATGCCGCGGTTCTTGAACAGCGGCTGATGGGCCGCCCGCATGGTCCAAAGCAGCAGCAGCTCCTTGGAGAGCGGGTAGGCTTCCTCATCCTTGAGGCCGTGTTCGGCGACGAGCATCGCCACTTCGGGAAAGCCTTCGATTGATGTCAGCGACTTTGCCCGCTCGAGGTTGGCGCGCCAGCCGTAGCCGGCGATCGAGGCGACGTTGACGATGGCCCCACCTTCGCGCAGGCGGGGCGCCACGGCTTCCGACAGGGCGCGAAGGCCATAGAAATTGACGGCGAGCGTCGAGACGACACCTGTGTTGCCGGAAAGGCCGGCGACATTGGCGAGTGCGTCGAGGCGCACTGGGAGCTGCGCGACGATCTCGGCTACGCCTGATGCAGTCGACAGATCACCCTTGATGAAAGCGGCACTTCCGCTGGCAGGCTCGCGCACATCGACGCCGATGACCTCGGCGCCCATCTGGCCGGCCAGCTCCGCCGTGCGGGCGCCGATGCCGGAAGCCACGCCGGTCACCAGGATCGTTTTACCAAAAAGCATGAACGTCACCTTTCGCAAGAGAATCCGGAAATAAGCCGGCTCATTCTTCCCATTTGATTTTATGCGGACCCGGCAATTTCAGCCGGTAGCCGACTGGCAGAAGTTGAAAATCGAAGCGGCGCTCGATTTCGCCCCAAAGGCCGCGCGGCAGGTAGAGCGAGAAAATCAGGGCGGTGGCGCCGAGGCCGATCAGGTACCAGACGCCGGCTGAACCGAAGACGGTCTCGATCACGAAGAACAGGATGGCGCCGAGGATCGCGCCTTCGAACTTGCCGATCCCGCCGACCAGCACCATGAAGATCATGTAGGCCGTCCATTGGACGCTGAAATAGGTCTTCGGCTGAAAGGTCGTGGCGGTCGCCAGCCACAGGCCGCCGGCGACCGCGATGCCGAAGGCGGCGAGCACGAAGAGCAGTCTCTTGGTCGCGATCACGCGCACGCCGACCGAGGTTGCCGCCTCCTCATTGTCGCGGATCGCCTGCATGGCCGCACCCGCACGGCTGCGCATCAGGATGAACAGAGCGCCGAGCAGGGCGGCCATGGCTATCAAGGCGAGCCAGTAGATCGTTGCCCGCCGCGTGCCGCCGTCATAGACATTGAGCGAGATCAGCGAGGTGCCCGTTTCCCCCTGGATCAGCCGGTCGAGATTGACGAGTAGATGGGCGAGTTCCGCGATAACCCACATGCCGATTGCGAACTCGCCGCCCTTCAGGCGCAGCATGAACAGCGAAAGCGGGATCGACAGCGCGCCGGTCACGATCGCGGCGGCAAACAGCGCGACGAAGGGATTGAGCCCCGCATCAGCCAGGCGGATGGTGAAATAGGCGCCGAGGCCGAAGAACACCTGCTGGCCGACCGAGACCAGCCCGCCGAAACCGGCAAGCGCATTCCACATGGCGGCAAGGATCACGTAGATGAACAGGGCCGTCATCCGGTCGATCGCGCCGGCGCCGAGTACAGCGGGGGCAAACATCAGCAGGACAAGCACCGCGGCCATGCAGCCGAGCGCCACCCGCGACGACTTCGTCCAGCGCTCAATCGATATTCCGGTGGAGGCAAGGGTCGCGTTGGGGCTCATGTCGGGCTCCGGAGACGGGTGCGCAGTTTGAGAAAGGCGCCAAGTTTGTCGAGAGACGGCATGCCGAACCGGGACAGCCGAACGAAAAGCACCAGCAGGAACACCGCATGGCCGCCGATCAGGAAGCCTTGCGGATGCAATTGTGCGCCGAGCGATTGGGCAAGACCGAGAACGATGCCGCCGGCAAGCGTGCCCCATAGCGATCCCGCGCCGCCGATGACAGCCGCCTCGAAGGCGAAGAGAAGTTGTGGGCCGCCGGAGTAGGGGCTGAAAGTTGCCCGCATCCCGAGAAAAGCACCGGCGATCCCGACCGTGACCATGGTGATCGCGGTGGCGACGGCGTTGACCCTGCGGGCATCGATGCCGACCAGCCCCGCCGTATCGGGATCTTCCGCCGTGGCGCGGATCGCGCGACCGAGCGCAAAGCGGCTGAGGAAGAACTGCAGCCCGCCGAGAACGAGGATTGCCGTCACCATCATCAGGACGGCAAGCTTGCCGACGTAGATGTGGCCCGGCAGTTGCCAGGATGCATAGGACAGGTTGCCGATGAACGGTGCGAGCGACCGGGTGTCGGCGCCGAACTGCTCGAACAGCAGGTTGTCGATGACGATCGACAGGCCGAAGGTCGTCAGGATCGGCAGGAGCGTGCCGCCGCGGGCGCTGCGTTCCAGAATGAAGCGCTGCAGCAGCCATCCCGCCGCCGCCATGACCGGCAGCACGATCAGCAGGCCGGCGAAGGGTGGAATGCCGGCTTTGGCGGCCAGCAGCCACAGCCCATAAGCGGCTGCGACCGCGAGGCTGCCATGCGCGAGATTGATGATCCGCATGACCGAGAACATGAAGGACAGTCCGCAGGCGATGACGGCGTAGTAACCGCCCAGCAGAATGCCCTGGAGCAGGGTATTGATCACGATGCGCTCCTTTCGCCGGCTGCCCGGTGCAATCCGAAATAGGCTTGAGTGACGTGTTCACGCGTGACGGCGGCTGCCGGCCGGTCGAGGACGATGCGTCCTTCCAGCATGCAGATGACACGGCTTGCGACGCTCATGGCGCGGGCGAGATCCTGCTCGACGAGCACGATGGTCGTTCCCGAGGTGAGCAAGGCCTGCAGCTGGGCATAGACGCGGTCGACGACCAGAGGCGAAAGCCCGAGCGAGACCTCGTCCAGGAGAAGAATATCGGGATTGCTCATCAGCGCCCGGCCGATGGCGGTTGCCTGCTGTTCGCCGCCCGAGAGGTGTCCTGTTTTGGCGTGACGGCGGGGTTTCAGGTTCGGAAAGGCGTCGAGGACACGATCGATACTCCACTCGCCCTTGCGGCCGGAAGTCTTTCCGAGAAGCAGGTTTTCCTCCACCGTCATCTGTGAAAACAGGCGCCGGCCTTCCGGAACGAGGGCGATGCCCTTGGCGATCCGTTTGTGGGAGGGGACGGCGGCCAGATCTTCGTCGTTGAGGAGGACGCGGCCGGAGAATGGGAGATGAGCGCCGGCGATCGATCTGAGCAGCGTTGTCTTACCGGCGCCATTTGCGCCGACCAGCGCCAGCACCTCGCCCCTGGCAAGATCGAAGCTGACGCCGCGCACCGCCTGAAGCAGGCCGTGGCGGACGTCGAGGTCGCGGATGGAGAGAAGGCTCATGCAGGTGTCCCTCCGAGATAGGCCTTGACCACCTCCGCATCGCTCATGACCGTTTTCGGTTCGCCATCGGCGATGATCCTGCCGGCGTCCATGCAGATCAGCCGCTCCGCCACCTGCAGGAGGATATGAACGATATGCTCGATCCAGACGATGCCGATGCCGCGGCGGCGCAATTCGAGGATGGTTTCGACGAGTTCGCTCGCCTCGCCATCGGTCAGGCCGCCGCCGATCTCGTCGAGCAGCATCAACCTTGGCTGCGTGGCAAGCGCACGGGCAAGCTCCAGCCGTTTGCGATCGAGCAGGCCAAGCGTGTCGGCCGGGCGGTTGGCGACTCCAAGCATGCCGCAGAGCGAAAGCGAATCCACCACGCGCTCATAGGCCTCGTCGCGGCTTGCGGCATTGCCGTGCGATGCGGCGACGAAGACATTTTCGAAGGTGGTCATGCCGCCGAAAGGCTTGGGAATCTGATGGGTCCGGACGAGCCCGGAGCGGCAGCGTTCCGCCGCCGTCCGGCGCGTGACGTCGATGCCGTCGAAGGTGATGCTTCCCTCACTCGGCGGGAAGGCGCCGGCGAGCACGCTGAGCAGGGTCGTCTTGCCGGCGCCGTTCGGCCCGACAATGCCGATCGCCTCGCCATCGCCCATGGAAAAATCAAGATTCTCCAGCACCACCAGCGCGCCGAACCGCTTGTGGATCCCCTTGGCCGAAAGAAAGGCTCCCCCCGGCCGTCTTTGAGCTTCCCGCTGCAGCACTGTGCGTTACCCGTTATAGGCGGTGAGCTTGGCGCCGACCGGGACATTGGGGTCGGTGGCGTTTTCGGTGACGACATAGTCGAGCGCGAACTTCGAGCCCTCCGGCGCTTTCACCCATTGCGTGCCGATGATCGGTCCGGGAGAGACGTTGGCGACGGGGCCGCTGGTGAAGTCGACCTTGCCGGCGATGGTCGTGGTCTTCAGCGTGCTGATCGCCTTGGCCACAGCCTCCTTGCTCTTGACGTCGGTGCTCGCCTTCAGCGCATCGAAGCCGGCGTCGAGAAGCGCAAGGCTGGCGCCGAGCTGCTGCGTCCACTGCTTGCCGCTTGCCGTTTCATAGCCGTCGGCGAGTTCGGTTCCGGAGACGCCGGTCAGCGTGGATTTATAGGGGAAGGCCTTGTGCCAGTAGGCGGCGCTGCCGATGTTCAGGCCGAGGTCGCCGAGCGCCTCGATGTCGGAGGGAAACAGGCCGGTCTTGGCGATCTGGCAGATCTTGATCTGCTGGGTGAGGCCCTGCTGCGCGGCCTGACGCCAGAAGGCGGCGAAGTCGGGCGGGATCGGGAACGAGTTGAAGATCTCCACGCCCTCCTGCCTGAAGAGAGCGATCTGCGCGGTAAAGTCGGTGGTTCCGGTTTCATAGGCTCCGGGATCGACGATGGTGAAGCCGGCCTTGGCGAGCGCCGGCGCCAGATGGGTGCGGATCGCATTGCCGTCGGCGTCGTTGGGATACATGACGCCGACCTTCTTGTTGGTCTCGATCAGGTTCCACTGCGAAACATAGGCCTTGTGGAACTCTTCGACACCGAAGCCGAAATGATAGGTCCACTTGAACGGCGAGGGCGCGCCCGGCTTGGCGCCGCGGCCGAAATACCAGGCTTCCCAGGGCATGACCGTCGAGAGGCAGGGAATGCCGGCTGCTTCGCATGCGTCAGCCACGGGATTGATGGTTTCGGGCGTCGAGACGGCAAGCATCAGATCGATCGCCTGGTTGTTGATCAGGTCCTTCGCCAGCTGGCCGGCGCGCGAGGGATCGGATTGGGTGTCCTGGTCGAGGATCTCAACCTTCCAAGTCTTGCCGCCCGCCTGCAGGCCGTTCGCCAGCGCCTTGCGCGCCAGTTCCAGCACGTAGCCGTCCGTCTCACCGAAGCCGCCGAGAGGGCCGGTGCGCGGGCTGATGAAGCCGACCTTCAACGTATCGCCGCTCTGAGCGAAGGCCGTGCGGCCGGAAAGCGCCAGCGCCGCACCACCCGCCACGGTCGATGCGATGAAAGAGCGGCGGCTCAGCGATGCCGCGTTGAATTTGCCGTTGCGGAAAATGCCGTTCATGAAATCATTCCTCCCTCTTGATCGGGCCTCCCAGCCCGTTCCCAGTGTTCATGTCGGCCGATCTATTCAGATCGGGTAGTGTCGTTTTGCCGAGGCCATGGTGATCCATCTGAGCTCGGTGAATTCGTCGATCGCCGCCTTGCCGCCGAAGCGGCCGTAGCCGCTTGATTTGACGCCGCCGAACGGCATTTGCGGCTCGTCGGAAACTGTCGCTTCGTTGATGTGGCAGATGCCGGATTCAAGCCGCATGGCGACGGCAAGTGCTGCATTGACGTCGGCGCTGAAAACGGCGGCCGACAGCCCGTATTCATTGTCATTGGCAACCGTCACGGCCTCGTCGACGCTGCCGACCCGGATGATCGCCGCGACCGGCCCAAAGCTCTCTTCGCGATAGATGCGCATGGCAGGCGTCACGTGATCGATGACGGTTGCGTCCATTAGCGTGCCGTTGGCCTGGCCACCGCAGACGAGGACCGCGCCCTTCTGCAGGGCATCATCGACGAGTGACCTGACGCGGCGGACGGCCTCAGTGTTGATCAGCGTGCCGAGCGGCGTGTTGCCGTCCTTGGGATTGCCGGCGACGAGGGTTGCGGCTTTCGTCCGGAACTTGCCGACGAAGCCATCGGCAATCTCGTCCATGAGGATGATCCGTTCGGTCGACATGCAGATCTGGCCCTGGTTCATGAAGGCGCCGAAGGCGGCGGCACGCACGGCCTCATCGATATCGGCGTCTGCAAGGACGATGAACGGCGCCTTGCCGCCGAGTTCGAGCAGGCAGCGCTTGAGATGCCTTGCCGAGGATTCGGCAATGATCCTGCCGACACGGGTGGAGCCGGTGAAGTTGATACGGCGCACCGCCGGATGGGCGATCAGCGCATCGACGACAGCGGCGGCATCGCTCGGCGCATTGGAAACGACATTGACGACACCGCGCGGAAAGCCGGCGTCACGCAGGATGTCGCCGATCAGGCCATGGGTCTTCGGGCAGAGTTCGGAAGCCTTCAGGATGACGGTGTTGCCGCAGGCAAGCGGCATGGCGACGGCACGGGTGCCGAGGATAATAGGTGCATTCCAGGGGGCAATGCCGACGCAGACGCCTGCCGGCTGGCGGACCGCCATGGCGAGGCTTCCCGGAATGCCGGAAGGAATGAGCTCGCCTGATATTTGCGTGGTCATCGCCGCCGCTTCGCGAAGAATGTCCGCGCCGAGGCCGCAATTGATCGCCGCCCACTGCGCGGTGGCGCCGGTTTCGCCGGTCATGGCGGCAACGAGCTCGGATGTGCGGGCCTCCAGGATGTCGGCGGCGGCATTTAGAAGCCTGCGCCGTTCGCCCGGGCCGGTCTGCGACCAGTCCGGAAAAGCGGCTGCCGCCGCATTGGCTGCCCGCGTCATGTCGGTAACGGATCCTGCCGAGGCGATCGTTGCGACGTCGCCGGTCAACGGATCGATGCGTTCGAAGGTGGCCCCTTCGGAAGCATCCATCGCCTCGTTGTTGATCATCAGCTTTGCCGCGAACACTGTTCTACCCGTTTGCCACGCATTGGCGCCACGTATTGACGCCACATGCTGGTTTGCATTGTTGCCATGGGAGAAAACGAGCGGATGCGGCGCCACGAGGGCCGCCTGAGCGTTCCTGCATCTGTTGAAGTGCCTCCTCCCAAAGGCTGATAGTGAAAAGGTTACGCCGATCTGGCGCGGATGGAATGCGATTTATTGGGTTAATATTGTAATTATCCGGTGATATCAGCATTGTTTGACGCGGGGAGCGGAGGGGAAGCGTTGGCGACGGACGGAGGGATTCATCACTATGCCAGGGGCGAGTGGCACGCTCCGTCACTGTCGCACCGGCGCATCCGTCTCCAAAAAGGGCTGTATGCCGATTTCCACCATTTCCTGCTGCTCGGGGAGGGGAGTGGGGAGCTTCATTTCGACAATGGCGAACATCGGCCGCTGCACGGACCGCTGCTTGCCTTCCTGCCGCCGCAGGCGCGATGCGACCTGTCGATATCCGCCGGAACCGCGGCTCATCTGGTCGGCGCATCGCCGCAGATCATGGTCGATGCGATTGGCGACAAGGTGGAATCCTATTCGCTGCGCATCTTCACCGAACAGCGCAAGCTGGTCGAGGCATTGGATCCCTTGACGGTCACTGAAATCAGCCCGCTGATCTCAGGCTTCGTGCGGGAACTTGGCGATCCCTCCCGCTCTTCCTGGATGGTCGCATCCGCCTATATCAGGCTCATGCTGATGGCGCTTTGGCGCGGCTCCGATGGCGAGAGAAGCGAGCAGCGCGGGCAGGGCGAAGTGGGATCGATCCTGCAGAGATATCGCCAACTCGTCGAGGCTGGTTTCCGCCAGCACCGGCCGATCAGCGACTATGCCGCGGAACTGGGCGTCACGGCCGACCGGCTGCATTCCACCTGCCAAAGGGCGCTCGGCCGCTCGCCGATCCAGCTTCTGCACGAGCGCGTGGTTCAGGAGGCAAAGCTCAGATTGGAGCGATCAGCCCGCAATATCCAGGAAATCTCCGACAGCCTCGGCTTTCGCGACCCGACCTATTTCAGCCATTTCTTCAAGCGCAAGACCGGACTTTCACCCGCCGGCTACCGCGAGATCGCCCGCGCTTCGGCCGGTTCGGAAAACAGCATGCTGTCCTCGGGCTATGCCGACTGGCCCTAGGCTCAGGCATTGATCAAAGTAATAGCTTGCCAATCTTGAGTCACACATCATGCTGCCGGAATCCCAAGCCGCAGTAGGACTGCAATGCGCCAGGAGCAGTTGTTGCCCCGGCGTGAAGGATTGACCGATTTGGGCCGACAGCGGACCAGCAGCCTTCAGCAGCGGCAAGATTACAGCGGACGTTCAACCTGTTGGGTTAGATCGGAGATCGGCCCAAAGCGGATTAGGGCGGGTGACGGACCTAGCCGGCCGTCTCAAGGCTTCGTGCCGGCAAGCTCAACCTAGCCTCCAAACCGCCAAGAGGCGATTGCCCGAACTTCAGTTCACCTCCATAGGCTGCAGCGATATCGCTTGATATCGCCAGGCCGAGGCCATGACCGAAATCCGCATCCGTCTCACCGCGCTTCAGCATGCTCTTGTGCTGCCTTGTGTCGACGCCGGGTCCATCGTCGCCGATACGAACGATCACCCTCTGTCCGTCGTTCGAGGCGGAAAGCGATATTCGCCGGTGTGCGAATCGCACGGCGTTGTCCAGGATATTGCCGATCGCCTCCGCAACATCGGCCGGATCTGCCTGAACGGTCATTCCCGAGTCGATGTCGATGGTCCAATCGATCCCCTTGCTGTCGGTCATCGGCGAAAGGACGTTGACCAGCTTTCCGGCGATCCCAAGCACGGAGGTGGTCGCCATTTGCTCCACCCCCATTCTCGCGGCCTGTAACTGGCGATCTGCGCGTTGGCGAACGAGTTCGATTTGCTTTAAGGCGGTATCGCGCCGGTCCTGCGGCAGCCCTTCGACCAGATGGGAAAGGACTGTCAGCGGCGTCTTCAATCCATGGGCCAGGTCGCTTGCGCGTGCTCGCGCGCGCTCTACGGCGGTTTCGCGCTCATTAAGCAGAAGATTGATCTCGTTCACGAGCGGATTGACCTCGCTCGGTCCTTTCGCGGTGATATGGGCTCTGCGGCCGGCTCGAACATCAGCCACCTCCCGCTGGAGACGGGCGAGGGGTTTCAAGCCGATCAATCCCTGCAGAAAGGCTGCGAGCAACAGAAGCAACCCCGTTGCCAGCAACATCAACCTGAGTGGGCGATGGTAGGTCTCAAGTGCCGCTTCCATTTCCTCCTTGGAGAAAGCCGCATATACTTTGAATTGCCTTTTATTTGTGCCCTCGCCGATCGACATGTCCTTGATCGACACCAGAATAGGGCTGCCGTCGGGACCCTCGGCCTGAAGGAAACCGCAATAAAGCTCCTTGGCGAAGGCATCTTGCGAGAGTTGTTCGTCCCACAGGGAGCGCGAACGAATTGGAGGCTGATCGCCGGCCGGAGAAATCTGCCAGTAGCGCCCACCTATCGGATTCTCGAAACGAGGGTCGGGAGGCTTGCTGGTTAGGGCAAGCAGCCCTTGGTCGACAACGAGCCGCGCACCGAGCGCATCGGCCACGGCGGCCATTTCATGCGTATACTGGTCCTCCAAATATTCCTCGAAAAGGTGGCCAAGCACAAGCCAGACGAGCGCCAAAGCGACGGCGACGGCGACAACTGCGCCGGCCGCAAGCCTGAAGCGCAGCGATGTGATCATGGCCGTTTCCCCGGAAGCACGTAGCCGAATCCTCTGCGGGTTTCGATCGCCTCGCTGTCGGTCTTCTTGCGCAGGCGGGCGATCATCGCTTCGACTGCGTTCTTCGCAGCATCGTCGTCACGACCTTGTACCTGGCTGGCCAGTTCTATCGGGCTCAAGACGACGTCGGGATTATCGATGAACAAGGACATCATGCGATACTCGAGAGGAGTGAGGTCGAGTTCGCGCCCGTCGAAGGTTATCCGCCTGGACTGTTCGTCCAGCGTGAACCGGTTGGCCGATTTCGTGCCGGCCTTGTTCTTTCTCGACCGACGCAGCAAGGCACGCAAACGCGCTGATAGCTCTTCGGTTCGGAATGGCTTGGGCAGATAGTCGTCCGCGCCCGCATCGAAGCCGTCGACGCGTTCCATCCAGGATCCACGCGCGGTCAACACGAGGACGGGGGTCTCAACTCCCGTGCTGCGCCAACGCTTCAAAATCGACAGGCCATCCAAACCCGGCAATCCAAGGTCCAGGACAATAGCGGCATAATCCTCGGTCTCGCCTTGCTCCCAAACCTCCGGCCCCGTCGAAAGCACATCCACTCGATATCCTTCACGCTCCAGACTGGAGGCGACGTGACCGGCAATGCCGCTGTCATCTTCCGCGAGGAGGATCCGCATTGTTTCAATTGTCTCCCAGAAGCGTGCCCCGCTTCGCGTCAACGCGTAAAGTCCGAATGGCGCCCGTGCCGTCGCGGATTTTCAGTTGATAGACGTCGCGAAAGAAGAAACGACGGACGCTGACATCGATCACCTTGCCGTAGCGCTTGGCCTCGATCTTTTGCAGAACCGATTTGAGCGAAAGAATTCGACCATCTTTCACCGCATCGCGGACGTAGTCGGAATCGTCAGAGCCGCCGCGTCCCCAGTTGTCGCCCTGCTGGCCACCGCCGTCGTCGCCCCCGCCATCGTCCTCACCACCTCCGTGTCCGCTGCGATCGTCTCCCCCGTGGTCGTCTCCTCCGCCGCGCCCCGAATTTGAAGACCCACTACCGCTGGATCCGCTGCTAGAGGAGCTTGCGCCGTCATGGGCGGTTGCATTCGTCGCAAGCGAAATGCCGGCAACTGCGATCGTTGCCGCCATTGAAAGAACCAACAATAGAAAGCGGATCGAAGCCATGGTCAGCCCGGTTTCACTGGCCTGCCAGTGTGAACATATAATCGAGGCGGCACAAGCAACTAAACTCTGGCGGGGCGGGCGGAGTTTAGTGCGATCAGCGAGCCTGATCATGTCGCCGCCTCAAGGGGCGACGACTTTGACGTTCGTGATCGGCCCGGGCTTGCGAACGGCATCGGATCGGTGGACCTCGGCCTTCACGACATTGGTGCCGTGCTCGTTTTCGAGTTCGATTTCAAGACGCCTGCCGAGCTGGTCAACGGCAACCAACGATCCGTTCAGAAGCCCTGCGAGGCTCTCGCGCGAAACACTAAGGACAACTCCCGGACGCAACCTGTTTTCGCGCGGCTGGTTCCCATTTTTGCCATCCTCGGCGTGATCGCGTCCATGCTTTCGGCCATGGTCATCATCACCTCCGCTTTGGCCGCCACGATCATCCGCCGAGTCGTCCTGGCCGCCACGATGACCATGATCGCCGTTGCCGGACTTGTCGCCGCCGCTGCGGCCGCCTTGATCGTCACCGCCGGAATTACCGCTGCCACTGCCGCCACCGTGGTCATCGCCACCTGAACCATCGCTGCCACCGCGCGCATAGGCGGCGGACGAGAAGGCATTGTCTGCGGTCAGAACGGCGGGAATTGCAGTCACGGATATCATGGCTGCAGACACTATGAGAAACTTTTGCAACGGGGCCGACATTGGCTTTCCTCCATCCATGTTTGAAGACGGACAGGATTGCACACCACTGCTGACGAGCCGCTGAGCGTGATTGTCAGCATCCTGTCAAGCAATGGAATAGTACTCTGAGACGATGAGCGTTTTTGGCGCTTTCTAGCCAAGGTCACTTATCCGCTGTCGGCCCAGGGCTGTCGGACGAGACGGATGTCTGCTTTCGGGGAAAAGCCCAGTAAACTACCGCGACCGACTTGAAGGCGCGAAGCTGCCGAAGACTTATTGCCCCCGCTTCCAGCCGTTTGCGGAAATTGCTCAAGTTCACTTGACGTCGAAGAGAAGACCAAGCTCACGACAGCGCAAAAATCCTTACCTCTCTCCCGATGCCCTGAAGCTCCGCCATTCGGGAGGCCGAGGTGATGCCGCTGTCGCGGAGGATCTCTGAAACCTGGGCATCCTCGACGATCGCCTCGGTCGTCATGATCACATTGGGATCGGCAAGGCCCTGGACGCGCGACGCGATATTGACGGTCTGGCCGAAGTAGTCCTGGCGGTCGTTCAGGTTGACCGCGAGGCATGGTCCTTCATGGATGCCGATCTTCAGCAGAAGATCGTCGCTGCCGTGTTCGGCATTCAACCGAAGCATGGCCTCCCGCATCTTGAGTGCGGCCGCCACCGCACGGTCCGGGCTTGGAAAGGTCGCCATCACGGCATCGCCTATGGTCTTGACGACTGCTCCGGCCTCTGTGGCGACGATCTCGTGTAGAACCCGGAAATGCGCTCGCACCAGATCGAAAGCGGCAAGATCTCCGACGCGCTCGTAAAGCGCGGTCGAGCCCCTCAAGTCGGTGAAGAGGAAGGTCAGGCTGGTGATCTTGAGGCGCTGGTCGACGTCGAGTGTGTCGGTCCGATAGATGTCCCGGAAGCTCTGGTTCGTCAGCAGTCGCTTGGCTGTCAGGAAAGGCCGCCTGCGGCCCAAGAGGTCGTGCAGCTCGTCTCCCGCGATGCAGACGTTCGGCACCACTCTGCGATCGGTGTGGTTTTCGAGCGTCAACCGCAGTGAGCCCGGGCGCAGGGTCAGCGTTTCGTTCAGCGCATGCGTCCGACTGATGATCATCGAGAGGGTTTGACGTTCGTCGGTGGGTTCACCCTGCACGTCGATGAACTGCGCCGAGTGTGTCACCGGATCGAAGATGATGACGAATTGCGCCGGCAGCTGCAGGGAGACGAAGGCCTTTTCGCCCGGAGCCAACTCGATCATCTCCAGCTGGATGCGCGAGAACCTCGCTTCGAGATCGTCAGGCAAGTCGACGCCGGAGCTGAAGAAGATCTGGCGGTAGTACTCGAGCGGTGGCAACCGATCGGGATCGTGACCGGCAATCCTGCGCACGCGCGGGCTGACCGTGAACGTGACCTCGACCATCTCGTCGAGGGTCGGCTCGTATCCGGCCGCGCAGAGCGCGCAATGATACGTCTCGTGGACGACGGTTTTGAGGGTTGCGCCGCTGTCGAGGACGCCGCCGCATCCCGGGCAAAGGACATTCCAGGTCATCTCGAATGCGCCTATGCGGGCTGCATGCAGAAACGCGGCGATGGTTTTCTCTTCATCGAGATGGTGGGTATCGGCGAAAGCGAGCGCATTGATGCGATTGAGCTCACGATCCGAGCCATGCGTGACGACGTTTTCGATGCAGTCGACCGTCTGCGGGTCAGCCGCCTGTCGCAGGGAGGCAAAAAGTACGTCCACTTCGCTCATGAGACAAGTCTCCGTGTGCAGAACCCACGGCGGACGACGCCAGGATGGGGATCATAACACGGGGGTTATCCAATAGAAATCTAAAGGCTTGGATGCTGCTCGCTTCCCGAGCGAAAACGGGGTTTCAGTTCCCCTTGTATATCCGCTTCAGCGCCGTCAGCAGCGCATCCAGTTCGTCGCGCGAAAACAGCTCGATGAAACGCTGCTCGTGCCTATCGATCAGCGCACGCGCCCGCGCGAGCATTGCGTGTCCCGCCTTCGTCAGATGAAGTTCCTGGCGCCGGCGGTCGGCCGCGGAGGGACGGCGCTCGATCAGGTCGCGGGCTGCCAGCCTATTGACGAGGGCCATCATCGTCGCCCGGTCGGTGCCGAGCGTATTGGCAAGGTCGATCTGCGATGCGCCCGGATTGCCGGCGACGAGTTCCATCACAGCCAGCTGCTTTTGCGTCAGCGCCAGCTCCTCCATGGTTTCGGCGAAGTCGCGATAGATCGCGACATGGGCCATGCGCAGATGAAATCCCAGCAGATCGCCTAGCCGGCCGACGTCGAGGCCCGGTGTCGCGGGAGCATCTTCGCCCTCGAAATCGTCCTGCGGTGATTTTGTCGCCATCGTTCGTTCTCGCCTCGTCCAGGCGCCATAACCATCAAAATCAGCGGGTTAGTCAATATCCGCAGTGCGGATTTCCTCGCGCCAATCGAGCGATCGGATTTGCCGTAAACAGCCTCTTGCATCACAGGAAAAAGATATTAGTATGTGTTGCATACAAATGTGATGCCTGCCGCGGGGAGCAGCGGGCATGGGAGGAGAAATGGCGCATTCCTTTTCCGGGATGGCTTCGTCGGCGGATTGCGGACTGGTGACGGATGATCCGATCCTTTACCGCGCCCGCGTCGCACCGGACCGTCCGGCTCTGTTCGAGATCGCCACCAACCGGCAGCTCAGCTATGCCGAGCTCGATACGCGGATCGCCCGCTGCGCCGGCCTGCTGAGCGATGTGCTCGGAGCGCGCCGCGACGGGGGGCGTGTCGCCCTGCTGGCGCGCAATTCCCTGGATTCGATCGTGCTTGCCTTTGCCTGCCAGCGTGCCGGCGCCATCTACGTGCCGCTCAACTGGCGCCTCAACGCCGCCGAGCTTCGGCCGATCCTTGCCGATTGCGCCCCGGTTCTGCTCGTTCACGACGAGGAGTTTGCGGCAACCGTCGCCAGCCTTGCGGGAGCCGATCCTGAGATGGCGGTGATATCGACGGCGGACGGTCCGGCCGGGTTCGCCGCGCGGATTGAGGCGAGCCTTCCGGCCGCGCCGGTGTCCGCCGATGCCGATGGAGCCTGCGTCCTTCTCTACACCTCGGGCACGACGGGACAGCCGAAGGGCGTCGTCATTACCCGCCGCAACGCTTTTTTTGCCGCCTTTAATTTTTCCGTCGTCGGAGAGATCGGGCCGGGATCCGTCGCCCTGTGCGACCTGCCGTTCTTCCACACGATCGGGCTGATTGCCGTCGCGCGCACCACATTGATGCTGGGCGGCACGCTTGTTGTCTCCGACCGCTTCACGCCGGCGCGCACACTCGCAGCCCTTGCCGACCGGCAGCGTGCCGTCACCCATTATTTCGCGGTGCCGCAGATCGCGCTCGCCTTGCGCAATGATCCCGTCTACAGCGCCGCGGCGCTCGCCGGCCTGCATGCGCTCTTCGTCGGCGGCGCGCCGCTGACGCAGGCGCTGATTGAAAGCTATCTCGACGACGGCGTTGCGCTGGTCAACGGTTACGGCATGAGCGAGGCCGGAACGGTGCTGCACGTACCGATCGACCGGCGCGCCGTGCAGGACAATCCCGGCAGCGTCGGTCTTCCGGCACCCTTGCTCGACATTCGCATCGTCGGCGAGGACGGCCGGGAAGTTGACGACGGCGAGACCGGTGAACTCTGGCTGCGCGGGCCGGCGGTGACGCCCGGCTACTGGAACAAGCCTCAGGAAACCGCTGCCGCCTTCACCGAGGGCTGGTACCGCACCGGCGATCTCGGCCGACGCGAAGCGAACGGCTTTTATCACATCGTCGACCGGCTGAAGGACATGTACATCAGCGGCGGCGAGAATGTTTATCCCGCCGAGGTCGAAGCCGCACTCGCAAGTCATCCCGCTATCCTCGATGCCGCGGTCGTCGGCATTCCCGACATCCGGTGGGGCGAATGCGGCCTCGCCTATGTCGTGCTGCGGCCGGGTGCCGTGGCAACGGGCGATGAGATCGCCGGCCATTGCGCGGCAAGGCTCGCCGCCTTCAAGCGTCCGGCGCGCATCCTCTTCGTCGAGGCCATTCCCCGCACCGCCTCCGGCAAGGTGCAGAAATATGTCCTGCGCCAGTTCCATTTTGACGAAACCCTTCAACGACAGGCCCTGTGACGCGGCCCCCGGCATTCACGCCGAAACCCATGGAGCAACCTCATGACTGAAGACAAATCGCCGGTTCTGGTCGAATTCGACAGCGGCATCGCCTTCGTGACCCTCAACCGGCCGGAAAAGCGCAATGCGATGAATCCGGCCCTGAATATCAGGATGCTCGAAGTGCTCGACGAGCTCGAGGGCGACGAGCGCTGCGGCGTCCTCGTCCTGCGCGGCGCCGGCGAATCCTGGTCCGCCGGCATGGATCTGAAGGAATATTTCCGCGACAATGACGACAAGCCGCGTGACGTCACGCTGAAGGCGCGGCGCCAGTCCGGCAATTGGTGGGGCCGGCTGATGTATTTCGAAAAGCCGACGATCGCCATGGTCAACGGCTGGTGCTTCGGCGGCGCCTTCACGCCGCTGGTTTCCTGCGATCTCGCCATCGCCGCCGAGGAGGCGAATTTCGGCCTCTCCGAGATCAATTGGGGCATTCTGCCGGGCGGCAATGTCACCCGTGCGGTCGCCGAAGTGATGCGCCATCGCGACGCTCTCTATTACATCATGACCGGCGAACTGTTCGGCGGGCGCAAGGCTGCGGAAATGGGTCTCGTCAACGAGGCCGTGCCGCTGGCGGAGCTTGAACCCCGGGTCCGCAAGATCTGCGCCAGCCTGCTCGAAAAGAACCCGGTGACGCTGAAGGCCGCCAAGGACACCTACAAGCGCGTGCGCAACCTGCCATGGGATCTCGCCGACGATTACATCTACGCCAAGCTGGAGCAGATGCTGTTTCTCGACAAGACCAAGGGGCGCGACGAGGGGCTGAAGCAGTTCCTCGACGACAAGACCTATCAGCCGGGGCTCGGCGCCTATAAGCGCGGCCGCTGATAGCCGTTGACGAGCCGATCATCGGGAGGAGGAAAGCAATGAAAATCCATGCTGCGGTGGCGCGTGCGCCCCATATGCCGTTTTCGCTGGAAAGGCTCGATCTGGAGGAGCCGCGCGAGGGTGAAATCCTGGTTCGCGTCGTGGCGACAGGGGTTTGCCACACCGATATCGTCATGCGTGACCAGCATCTGCCGGTGCCGCAGCCGGTCGTGCTCGGTCACGAAGGCGCCGGCATCGTCGAGCGTGTCGGGCCGGGCGTTGCCAAGGTCAAGCCCGGCGATCACGTGGTCATGACCTTCAATTCCTGCGGTCATTGCCCGAGCTGCAACGATCACGAGGAGACCTATTGCCACGAATTCTTCCCGCGCAACTTCTTCGGTTCCCGCGCCGATGGTTCGAGCGGGATCTCATGCGAGGGCGAGCGGGTTCACGGCAATATTTTCGGACAATCCTCCTTTGCCAGCCACGCTCTGTGCCATGAGCGCAATATCGTGAAAGTGCCTGAGGATGCGGATCTGGCGCTGCTCGGGCCGCTCGCCTGCGGCATCCAGACCGGGGCCGGTGCGGTCATGAACGCGCTGAAGATCGAACCGGGAAAAGTGCTCGCGGTTTTCGGCATGGGCTCCGTCGGTCTTGCCGCCGTGATGGCGGCGCGGATCGTCGGCGCGTCACGGATCATCGCCGTCGACGTCAACGAGACGCGGCTGGCACTTGCGGCGGAACTCGGCGCGACCGACATCGTCAACGGCAAGGCGAGCGACGCGGTTGCCGCGATCATGGCGCTGACCGGCGCCGGCGTCGATTATTCGATCGATGCCTCCGGCGTGCCCGCCGTCATCGACCAGTGCGTGCGGGTGCTGGCGCCGCGCGGCACCTGCGGCATCGTCGGGGCCTCGCCCCATGGCGCAACGCTGACGCTCGACCTCACCCATATCCTGTCGGGCGGGCGCCGGGTCCGCGGCATCGTCGAGGGCGATTCCAATCCCGACGTGCTGATCCCGTTGTTGATCGACCTGCATCGGCAGGGCCGCTTCCCGTTCGACAGGCTCATCACCTTCTATGATTTCGCCGACATCAACCAGGCGGTGGAGGACTCGGAAAAGGGCATCGTGCTGAAACCGGTCGTGCGTCAGCCGGCCGTCTGACATCGTTCAAGGGAGGAAACAATGAACACCGTCACCCCAATCGCCACCGATACCAGCCCCGATGTCATGAAGGCGCTGCTTGGCCGGCAAAGGGCGTCGTTCCTGAGGGATGGCCCGCCGGGCATCGACACCCGCATCGATCGCATCGACCGCGTCATCGCCCTTCTTGTCGATCATAAGGATGCAATCGCCGCTGCCCTGTCGGAGGATTTCGGCAGCCGCAGCGTCGAGGCGAGCCTGCTTCTCGATGTCTTCACCTGTGTCGGTTCGCTCAAATATGCCAAGGCCCATCTTGTCGAATGGCTGAAGCCCGAGCAGCACGAGGCATTGTTCCCGGACGCCGTGGCCGAAGTGGTCTATCAGCCGAAGGGGATTGTCGGGATCCTGAGCCCGTGGAATTTCCCTTATCAGCTCGCCCTGGCGCCGCTTGCCGGCATTCTCGCCGCCGGCAACCGCGCCATGATCAAGCCGTCGGAGGTGACGCCGGCCTCGGCCGAATTGATGGCGGAACTCATTGCCGGGGCCTTCGACGAAACGGAAATATCAGTCGTTCAGGGCGGACCGGCGACGGGCACGGCCTTTACATCCCTTGCCTTCGACCACCTGATCTTCACCGGCGGAACCGCGGTCGCCCATCATGTCATGCGCGCGGCGGCGGAAAACCTGACGCCGCTGACGCTGGAGCTCGGCGGAAAGTCGCCCGTCATCGTCGGCCGCTCGGGCGACCTCGCAGACGCGGCGCGCCGGGTCATGACCGTCAAGACGCTGAACGCCGGCCAGATCTGCCTTGCACCTGATCATGTCTATGTGCCCGAGGAAAGCGTCGAAGCCTTTGCCGGCCACGCGGTCGCGGCGGTCGGCGCGATGTATCCGGCGCTGAAGGAAAATCCTGACTACACCTCGATCGTCAATGCTCGCCACCACGCCCGCATCCAGGGCCTGATCGACGATGCCAGGGCCAAGGGCGCGAGGATCGTCGAGATCAACCCGGCGGCAGAGAATTTCTCCCAGCAATCGGCCCACCGCATGCCTCCGACCTTAATACTCGATCCCACGGAAGAGATGCGCGTGCTGCAGCAAGAAATCTTCGGACCGGTGCTGCCGGTCCTTCCCTATCGCGATATCGCCGACGTCATCGATCGTATCAATGCCAGGCCGCGCCCGCTCGCTCTCTATTACTTCAGCCAGGATCAGCAGGAGGAGGCCCGCGTTCTCGACAATACGACCTCCGGCGGGGTGACGGTCAACGACTGCATGAGCCACGTCACGGCGGAAGGCCTGCCCTTCGGCGGCGTCGGCCATTCGGGCATGGGTTCCTATCACGGCAAATTCGGCTTCCTCGCCTTCTCGCATCCGCGCGCCGTCTATCACCAGAGCAGGATGGTGGAAGCGGAATACATGATGCGGCCGCCCTATGGCGATGCGATGCGTGGCTTCTTGGCGGCGGCGATCTGCAAGTAGTCGAAGAAGCGTTGGACGATGCCGTCGGCAGCCGCGGCTGCTGGCGGCATGGGATGGCTGCTTGCAACGAATGGCCCGATTGCGCAGGCTTATCCGGATAACGCTATATTGTGTCATTGGGATATGTGTCCCGACGCAGAGGATGCTGTTGTTAAATATGCCTTATGCCGCGGCTGCTAGGCGTTGAACCGCAGGGCGTTGCGGACATGATGTCTCTTGCCGTGCTGGAGCACGACCTTTCCATAGATGTTGCCAAATCTGGCAGCAGGCCTGGGTGCCCATACCTAATCGTCGGGGCGGACGCCTGCTTTCCTGTCATCGCATTGCTGCCGACCGGCCGGGAGACGCGTCTGCGAAGGAATATGGCTTGATAGGTCTTTGATTTAACGAAGCTCAAACCAGTGTTGCCCTATGATTGGTTCGGTACATGTATTGGAAGGTGGATCCAACGCAGTGAATGGCATCTGGACGCAATTCGGTGGCAACCTGTCATTCGTGTGCCTGGCGATTTCGCTCTGGGCGCATTTCTCGATCCAATTTCAGCGTCGTTCGGTCACACAGGAAAAAATCGCCTTCGGAATCATAGCCGGCGGCGCCTCCATCGGCTCCATATTGCTGGCCGTCGAAGTCAATCCCGGCATTTATATCGACATCCGCTTTTCGCCGCTTGCTTTGGCGGGCATGTTCGGCGGACCGATCGCGGCCGCCTTTGCGGCGTCGCTGGCGATAGTCTTCCGCTTCTGGGTCGGCGGCGCGGCAATGATCGACGGTCTGATCGCAATTGCTGTCGCGACCGGTATCGGCCTGGCTGCCAACGTCTGGATCCGCAAGAGATCTCCCGAGCTCATAGACGTTGCGCTGCTGAGCCTCGCGCTCGGCGGCGCACTTATTGTTTTGATGGCGGTGCTTCCCACCCTGGTCCACGCCCGCGTATTGGCCATCATCGGTCTGCCGATGACGGTATTGAACTGCCTGGCGACGGTGCTGTGTGGTTTCGTTCTGTTGAAGACGCAACAATGGGAGCTGGAGCGAAGCATCCTGGTGACCGCATTTTCGCAGTCGCCCGATTATCTCTACGTGAAGGACCGAAACAGCCGGTTCATCACCGTCAACGAAAATATGATCCGCCTTTTTCGTTTCAGAACCACGGCGGAGATGACCGGATTGTCGGATTTCAATCTTATCTCGCGGCCGCGCGCCGAAGAATTTTATTATCTCGAACAACAGGTCATGGACACCGGGGTGCCCCTGATCGACTCCGTCGAGCGTGTCGAAGACAGATACCTGCTCGCCTCCAAGGTGCCGCTGAAGGATAGGCAGGGACGGGTGATCGGCCTGGCCGGCGTCACGCGTGACGTGACGGAGCGGACTGCTCTGGAGCGGGAATTGCGCAAGAGCAAGAACCTGCTGTCACATGCGATGGCCGGCATGTCCGATGGCATCGCCATGTACGACAGCAAGGGTTTTCTGGTTTTTTGCAACGACCAGTATCGCGCCGCCTTTCCGCTATCCGGAGACGCCCGCGTGGTTGGCGCTCATATCAGCGACATCCTTCGTCGCGTTGCCGAAACCGGCGAGCGCACGGGTATCCCGGACGCTGACCGCGAAGAGTGGATCAGGTCCGTCAGTGCGACGTTGCACAGCAACAAGGACGAAGAGGTTCAGCTTCACAACGGCGACTGGCGCAGCATCCGGACGAGGTTAGCGGAAGACGGCACGGCGATGGCCGTTGTCTCCGACATCACGGCGACCAAGCAGGCGGAAATCGCCCTCCGGCTGTCGGCGGAGCAGCTGAAGTCCCTCGCCGAGACCGACGGGCTCACCGGCATGGTCAACCGCCGGGCCTTCGACGAGGCTTTCGCCCGCGAGACCGCAGGCAGCGCCAGGAAAAACACGCCGTTCAGCCTTCTGATGGTCGATATCGACCGCTTCAAGGCCTATAACGACACCTATGGTCATCCCGCCGGGGACCAATGCCTGCGTGTCGTCAGCAGGTGTCTTCGCCAGTCCGTAAGCCGCCCGGCCGACATCGTCGCACGCTACGGCGGAGAGGAATTCGTGGTTCTGCTGCCTGCAACCAGTGCGAAGGGGGCGATGATCGTTGCCGAACAGTTCGCACGTCTCCTAAGCCAGGAAAATATCGTTCATACCGGCAGCGAATTCGGCCGGGTGACCGCCAGCATCGGCATATCCTGTGCGACGGGAGCCACCTTGAGGATCAACCCGAACCGCCTCCTGAGCGAGGCCGATGCCGCGCTCTACGACGCCAAGACTCAAGGCCGCAATCGCATCCTGGCACATTCGCCCGAGGAGCGGCACGCCATCAAGGACGTTGGTTAGATTGAATCCTTGATAGGTTTTTCCTATCGAGCCATCGCGCGTGCGCCCTTGATGTTTTCCCCGCTTCGACAATACAGGGCGCATGGACACAAAATTCATTGGTAAGAAGTCGGCAGCAGCCGGGGGCTGGGGCGCTTTGAAGAGCTGCGGCAAGCGCTTGCTGCAAAGCGGCATGCCGATTTCAGGGGCGCGGACGATGCTGAAGGCGAACCAGCCGGATGGGTTCGACTGCCCGGGCTGCGCCTGGGGCGATCCCGAGCACGGATCGTCGTTCGAGTTCTGCGAGAACGGCGTGAAGGCCGTCGCCTGGGAGGCGACGGAAAAGCGGGCAACGCCCGCCTTCTTCGGGGAAAGGACTGTATCGCAGCTTCGCCAGTTGACGGACTATGAACTGGAACTCAGTGGCCGCCTCACGCATCCGATGCGCTACGATGCGGCGAGCGACCGTTACCTGCCGGTCGCGTGGGCGGATGCCTTTGCCGAGATCGGCAGCATCCTGAGGGGGTTCGATAGCCCCAACCGGGCGGAATTCTACACGTCTGGCCGGGCGAGCAACGAGGCCGCCTTCCTGTACCAGCTGTTCGTGCGCGTCTACGGCACCAACAATTTTCCCGACTGCTCCAACATGTGCCACGAGGCGAGCGGCATCGCCATGCGCCAGGCGGTCGGTGTCGGCAAGGGTACCGTGCTGCTGGAGGATTTCGAAGAGGCCGATGCGATCTTCGTGATCGGGCAGAACCCGGGCACCAACCATCCGAGGATGCTCGGCGATTTGCGCCGGGCGGCCATCCGCGGCGCGCGCGTCGTCGTCTTCAATCCCATCCGCGAACGCGGCCTGGAACGCTTCTCCGACCCGCAGGACAAGGTCGAGATGCTGCGCGGCGGTTCGACCGATATCGCCAGCCTTTATCTGCAACCGCAGCTCGGCGGCGACATGGCCGCGGTGCGGGGGATGGCGAAGGCCGTGCTGGCCGCGGAAGACGCAGCCGTCGAAGCCGGTCTGCCCTTCGTTCTCGACCACGCATTTCTTGTCGAACACTGCGCGGGTTTTGTCGAATACCGGGCGGCGGTCGAGGCGACGAGCTGGGCTGACATCGAGGACCAGTCGGGACTGAGCCGGCAGGAGATCGAACGGGCAGCCGATGTCTATATCAGCGCCGAGCGGGTCATCTGCACCTGGGCGATGGGCGTGACCCAGCATCTGCATTCCGTGGCGACAATCCGCGAGATCGCCAATTTCATGTTCCTGCGCGGTAATATCGGCCGGCCGGGGGCAGGCCTTTGCCCGGTTCGCGGCCATTCCAACGTGCAGGGCGACCGCACCGTCGGCATCAACGAAAAGCCGGCGGACGATTTCCTCGATGCGCTGGAGAAGCATTTCCGCTTCACCGTTCCTCGCGAACATGGTCACAATGTCCTTGCCGCGATCGGCGCGATGCTCGATGGCTCGGCCGAGGCCTTCATCGGGCTTGGCGGCAATTTTGCCCGCGCCACGCCCGACAGCGCGCTCGTTGAAAAGGCGTTGCGGCGGCTGAAGCTGACGGTGCACATCGCCACCAAGCCCAACCATTCGCATCTCATGCCCGGCGAGGTGGCCTTCATCCTGCCGTGCCTCGGACGCACCGAGATGGATCTGAACGCGGCGGGCAACTCCCAGCTTATAAGCGTCGAGGATTCGATGAGCATGGTGCATGGGTCTGCCGGCATCAATCGTCCGGCCTCGCCGCATCTCCTCTCGGAAGTCGCCATCATTGCCGGCATTGCACAGGCGACGGTCGGCTCCGCCGTGGTCGACTGGGCAGAGCTTGCCGACGACCACGACCGTATCCGCGATCATATCGAGGCGACCATTCCAGGCTTCGAAAATTACAATGCGCGCTTGCGCAAACCGCGCGGTTTCCACCTGCGCAATACGGCAGCCCATCGGGAGTGGGATACGCCGGCAGGCAAGGCATCATTTTCTTGCGAAGCGCTTCCGGAGGAGACGGTGCATCAGCGGGCGCGAAAGGGTGAGGGGCGTTTCGCCCTGCAGACGTTCCGGTCGCACGATCAATACAATACGACGGTCTACGGTCTCGATGACCGATATCGCGGCGTCTACGGGGAGCGGCAGGTCATCTTCATTCATCCAGCCGACCTCAAGGCGATGAATGCCGAGGCCGGTGATCGGATCGACGTGGTCGGCGAGCATGATGACGGTATCGAGCGCATCGCCGAGAATTTCCGCTTTGTGCCCTATGACATTCCGCGAGGAAGCATCGCGGGTTACTATCCCGAGCTGAACGTGCTCGTGCCGCTTGGCAGCGCGGGCGTGGATAGCGATACGCCCACCTCGAAATCGATCATGGTGTCCTTCCGCCGGCGACAAGCCGCGTGAGCCAAGAGGCCTCCGAGGCCGATCGTTTTCTTGCCCTCGTCGCTGCGGCGCAAGGCAGGGATATCAGGCTGACATCCGTACAGGCCGGTCTCCTTGTCGCCGCGGAATTGGGGATAGCGGGTGACAGCCGCGCCTTTGCGCGCCTGCTGGGGATCGCGCATTCTCTCGTGCTCAGGGAGCTCAACGCGCTCGCGGAACGCGAAGGGGTGCTGCAGATCGTGAAGCGGGATCTAAGGACGATGAGAGTGCACTACACATTGCCGCCGCCGGATGAGGCGTAAACGCCCCTGCGCCGCAAGCGGCCGCTATCGACGGATCACGCGCTTCCTGGTGTCGGAAGGGTATTCTCCGTATGTGGTTTTATAGACTGCCGAAAACCGGCCGAAATGAAAGAAGCCCCATTTGAGGCAGATGGCCTTCATGGTCTCCTTGCTCTCGGGATCGAGCAGATCCTGGCGCGCGGCACGCAGCCGAAGCGTCAGCAGATAGACGGCGGGGGAGGTTCCCCTGAACGCACGAAAACCGGTCTCGAGCGCCCGGCTGGATACGCCGGCGGCTTCGGCCACCTTCGGCATGGTGATCGGCTGATCGATATTGGCGTGCATGAATTCGATCGCCCTGCGGACATGCCGGGGGGCGATCAGGGCGGGGCGATTCTCCAGGAAATGCGACAGCCGGTGCGGCACCAGGCGCACCACCAGATCGGCGAGCGCCTGCGTCATATGCGCCATGGCGATCGGCGACTGCAGCAAGGGGCCATCGTCGCGCATGCCTGAGATGATCGTTTCCGTGAGGTTGCCGATCAACCGGCCGGCTGGCTTGGACAGGTCCAGTTCGGGCAGCAGATCGAGAGAGCCGCTGAACGGCATCTCGAACGTCTGGCCGATCGTCTGCAGGATGACAGGCCAGTTGATCAGCAACTCGTCGATGACGTTCGATTGCCCATGCATGATGACGCTGTTGGGTTCGAAATTGTTATAGAGAAGCAATTTTCCTTGCCCGGCCTCGGCGATGCGGGACGATCCATAGGTTACCCCCATGCCGCCGCTGCGCGGCACGACGATCGACAGATACTCCGCCGTATCGACGGTCGGCTCGATATTGAACTGAAACTCCGCCTCATGATAACCGGTGAGCAGGACGGCTTTGTCACAGACCGAGAAATCCAATCCCCAATGGAAGTCCTTGGCGCGGCCGACGGGCTCGGCATCAAATGCGCCAAAAGCGCCGCCCAGCGTTTCGACCATGTTGTCGAAGGACGAACCACTAAATCGAAATGAAAATGGGGGAGGGCTATTTTCAGTCATGCTGCTCCCATTGTTCGGTCCGGCTGTTTCGGCATGCTCTTTTCCAAGGCTCGCAGGTGCCAGCGCGACGCGCGGCCGACCCGAATCTCGGATTTGTGCGCGTACCTCTGCCAGCCTTGCCGGTCGTCATGGATGGTCGTCCCCCGCCGCGGCGCTCCATCTGAGTCCGCAGATGGAACGGATGAGCGGGGCTTGGATGTATATTAGGCGATTATTGGATAAAGTGCAGCAGCTTGCAGCAGAGCAGGTGGATCTCCGCGTGCTATCGGCATCGAGGTCAGCGGCTTGCGCTAGCTGATGCAGGCCGAATCCGGGCACGGTAAACGTCAAAAAGACCAGCCCGTTGAATGCATTAGTTCCCATCTAGATCAGGAACTGACAGAACCCGCGGCCATTGGCAAGACTTCACGCTGCCGGTCATAACGACAACCCGCTGGCAAACGATCACGCTGATGGAGCGATTCTACAGCTGTATCCGCCGCGCCGCAGGGTGACCGCGGCGATCTGGCCGAGATGCGCATCATCTGAAACTTATAGAGAACGCCCCATTCGAGAGCCGCGCAGTCGCCTGCCGAAGGTTCTTAGTGGACCGCTTAAAGATGGCCTTCGGCAGGCAGACAGGCATGCAGGCATACGCACGGGATGGAGTGCGTATGTAAGATCCCTTCCATCCTTTGGGGGGTCATGGGATGGATGGGCTTGGCTTTTAGACCGCAAACCATCATGGCCTTGGTCGGGTTTCATCTTACTGTTCCTTAGCTATGGAGCAATTGTCTGCTACCGATATTGTCGGCCAACCGGCTTTTCGTGACGCAGTCTGGACTGATCTTGCGCAAAATGTATATGAACCGGCCCCGCTGAAGCCACCTGTTGCGCGCAATGAACTGCGCAAAGTGAATAGAGATCTTTAGTTTCTCATTTGGCACGAACGGTGGGACGCCGGCATGATGCCGCCGGGCGCGATGCATTCGGTTCTTTCCGTTGAGCAATGATTTTCTCACTGAAGGCACAAGCGACGGATCGTTTCCAACACGCCTATGTCGACGTCAAGACGATCGGTTTCCGCGACGCTCGCGGGCATCGTCCTGTCTCCGGGGATACGGACTCCCCTGGAACGCAGCCGTTCCAATTGGGCCTTGGCGCGCTCCGGGAAGTCCGAATCCGCGGCCGCGGGAAAGAGCGCGATCACCGTCATTCCCGCATTCACCGGGTGCTCGCCCGAGAGAAAGTGGCCGGCATCGAGCGACCACGCGGCCCCGGAAAGACCCGCCGAAAGCATCTCGACGATAAGGGCGATATTGCCGCCCTTGTAACCGCCGAAGGGCAGGAGAGCACCGAGCATTGCCTTAACAGGATCGGTGGTGATGGCGCCGGTTTCGTCAATGGCCATGCCGTGAGCGATCGGCAATTGCGCCTTTGCCGCCTCGGCAAGCGTTATGAACGCCGTCGCACTCGTCGCCTGGTCGATGACGACAGGCGGCAAGGGTTCCGGCATGGGCACGCCGAAGGCGAGCGGATTGGTGCAGTAGACGCGCTCGCCGCCCTCGGCGGCGGCCATCAAGGCCGGTCCGTTGGCTGCGGCGATGGATATCAACCCGTCCTGAGCGAGGCGCCGGACGTAGTATCCCAATTCCCCGGCGGTATAGCTGTTTCTTTGCGTAAGGACTGAGATGCCGAAGGTTTTCACGCACTTTACGAAGTCGTCGTAAATGAGATCAAACCCGAGCTGCGCTATGCCGCCGTCCGCATCGGCCTGGATCAGGGCCGGCAGCACATGGTTGAAGCGGGGCTTGGCGTCGCCATTGATCCGCCCGTCGCGCAGGCTGGTGAGATAATCGACGAAATGAGGAAAACCGAGCTCAGTGCGCCCGAAGCAGGCGGCCGAGAGCGTTGCATCGACAAGCGCCTTCGCCATGGCCGGGCTGCCGCCGCAGGCGAGACAGGCTTCGAGCGCCAGTTGGCGGAGCTCGTCGATCGGCATTCTCATCTTCTGCCCGGCCATCACAGCGCCAATGCCGCTCGTCTGCCCTCATAGAAGGCATAAGGCGCCTGGCGCGGCGCAGCGCAGTCCCCGATCTCCACCACCTGACGATCGTTTGAACGCAGTTCATCGCCCAACCAATTTGCTGCCGCATTGGTGGTGGCGAGCACCAGGCTGTCGCCTTCCTCGAAGAAACGCTCGCCGGTATTGTGATCCAGCAGGGTGACGCCATTACCGTGCCATTCCAGCACGCTGACCTCCAGAAGCCATTTGACGCCCAGCGTCTTCAACGTCCGGCGCAGCGGGACGTCGGCGGTGGTGCGCTGAAGCTCTTTGCCGATGAACGGGTCGGGCGAGAGCATCGTCACCAGGTGCCCATCTTCGGCGAGCTTCCAGGCGGTTCCGCAGCCGCGCCAGCCGCCGCCCTCGTCCAGCAGCAGAACTCTCTTCCCCGGCCTTGACTGCCGCGCCATGACGGCCTCGACGGTGAAGACGTTTCCTTTTTCGATACCGGGCAGCGTCGCAACTGAGGGCAGAGCCTTCTGGAAGCCGGTTTCGGGTGAATGGGAACCCGTTGCCAGGATGACGGCGTCTGCGCCGATGGCCTCTACATCCGATGCCTCGACATAAGAGTTGAGCCGGATATCGACGCCGAGCTTCGTCAGCTGCCGCTCGTACCAGCCGATGAGGTCGAGGATTTGCGCCCGGCGAGGCTGCATGCCGGCGAGCAGGAAATTGCCGCCGAGCCGGCTGGATGCTTCGGCGAGGATGACCCGGTGGCCCCTTTCAGCGGCGGCGCGGGCGGCTTCCAGGCCGGCAGGCCCGGCGCCGACCACCAGCACCGTCCTCTGCTGGCCGGCCGGTGCGAAGCGGTCGCCGCCCCATTGATATTCCCGTCCGGCCGATGGGTTGATGAGGCAGCTTATCCAATAATCGCGCGAACGCCGGCCCCAGCACATCTGGTTGCACGAAATGCAGCCACGAACATCGTCGGGGCGGTCTTCACCGGCTTTTCGAGCCAGATGCGGATCGGCAATCTGGCCGCGCACGATCGAGACGAGGTCCGCCGCTCCTTCTCCAAGAACGGTTTCGCCGTTCTCCGGCGTTCTGATATGGCTTTCGGCAATGACGAGCGCATGTTTAACGGATCGCCTGATCGTTGCGGCAAGCTCGGCGCCGAGCTTCTCCTGGTAGAGGAATGTCGGCATCAGCTTGTGGAAGTCGAGATAGCCGCCCGAACCGCAGGTCACATAGTCGACGAGACCGAGTTCGTCATGGAGAGCGACGATCTCGGCAAGCTCGTCCCGCGTCAGCGCGACGCTATGATCGGGCTCATCGCTGATCGCAAGCCCGATGATGAAATCCTGACCGCACACTGCCCGGATGCGGCTCATGATTTCCCGCGAGAAGCGGGTCCGGTTCTCCAGCGAACCACCCCATTGATCCTCTCGCCGGTTCGACCAAGGCGTCCAGAACTGCTCGATCAGGCCGAGATAGGCCGCCCAGACTTCGACGCCATCGAAACCGGCCTCGCGACAGCGCCGCGCCGCCTGCACGAAGCCGTCGATGGTTTCCCAAATCTCAGCCTCGCTCATGGAATGCGAGCCATCGCTGTCGTGATAACTGGGCAAGCCGGAAGGAGACCAATGCGGGTGGTATGAATTATCGGAATCCCCATGCGCGCCGACATGGTAGAGCTGCTGGATCGCGACCGCGCCGTTTTCCTTGATTGCGGTCGTGACCTTGCTGAAGTGAGGGATCACGCTGTCGTCGCCGGGAAGAAAATTTCCGCGCGTCAGCACGGCCGCGGGATGCACCGGCATCGGTTCGACCACGATCATTGCGGCGCCACCGATCGCGCGCTCGGCATAATAGGCGACGTGGCGTTCGCCGGGTACACCGTCGCTCGCCATGTTTGCCGTATGCGCTCCGAAGACGATCCTGTTGCGCAAGGTTTGTCCGCGCAGGCCGATCGGCGAAAACAGACGCGGGAAGAGCTTCGACATGGTGATTCCCAAGCGTCAGGCGGCTGACTTCCAGGCTCCTGCGATGGCGACGCCCCCGATATCGGCGTCGCCAACGAACCAGAAAGACGGCCGCATTTGGAGCTTCAAAGTGCGACCGAGAGGGCACTGTCGCGTCGGGGAGCCACCTCGTGCGAGTTCACCATCGCGCCCGCGAGCTGGCGGAAGGTAACAAGCCCCAATGCTTCCCCGGATGGTGAAACCACCCTGGCATCGTCGTGCGCCTCCGATGCCAGAATCCGGACGGCGTCTTCGACGGTCGTGCCTGATGCGATCGTCAATCCACCTGGGACCGCGCCGGAATGCAGGGATGTCATGATGGCATCGACCTGGATGACCCGGCCTCGATTGACCTCCTTGACGAAGTTGGCGATGTAGGCGTCTGCCGGACGCAGAACGATGTCCTGGCTGGTGCCCTGCTGGATGACTTCGCCATCGCGCAGGATCGCAATCTGGTCGCCCAGCCGAAGGGCCTCATCGAGATCATGGGTGATGAAGACGATGGTCTTCTTGATCTCCTTCTGAATGTCGAGAAGGACCGACTGCATATCGGTGCGGATCAAAGGGTCGAGCGCCGAATAGGCCTCGTCCATCAGCAGAACCGGCGCATCGTTCGAGAGGGCGCGTGCCAGCCCGACGCGCTGCTGCATGCCGCCCGACAGCTGGTTGGGATATTTGCTCTCGAAGCCCTTCAGGCCGACCCGCTCCAGCCAGCCCATGGCGACGTCAACGGCTTTCGAGCGCTCCATGCCCTGCACTTCGCGGCCGAAGATAGTGTTGTCGAGAACATTCCGGTGCGGCAGAAGCGCGAACTTCTGAAACACCATTGCCGTCTGGTGGCGCCGAAACGTCCGCAATTCGGTCTCGTTCATTTTCACCACATCGACGCCGTCGACAAGCACTTCGCCTGATGTCGGATCGATCAGACGGTTGATGTGGCGGATGAGCGTCGATTTGCCCGAACCCGAAAGGCCCATGATGACCTGGATGCGGCCCGAGGGTATCTCGACATTGATATCTTTCAGGCCGAGCACGTGGCCGTGCTTTTCGTTGAGATCGGTCTTCGACAATCCCTTCTTGACAGCATCGACATGAGCGCCGGGATTGGGACCGAAGATCTTGTAGAGATGGCGGATCTTGATGCCGCCGAAACGATGATCAGCCATGGACGATCTCCCGATGCTTCTGGAGCCGCTTGCCATAAGCCTGGCTGACCCGGTCGAAAATGATGGCAATGCCGACGATGGCAAGGCCGTTGAAAATACCCAGGGTGAAGTACTGGTTGGCGATTGCCTTCAGAACCGGCTGGCCAAGGCCCTGGACGCCGATCATCGAAGCGACGACGACCATGGCGAGCGCCATCATGATGGTCTGGTTGATGCCGGCCATGATGGTGGGAAGCGCCAGCGGCAGTTGGACCTTGAACAGCTTCTGCGAGCTCGACGTTCCGAACGCATCGGCTGCCTCGAGCACGTCCTTGTCGACCAGGCGGATACCGAGGTCGGTCAGCCTTATCATCGGCGGGATGGCGTAGATGACGACGGCGATCAGTCCCGGCACCTTGCCGATGCCGAGCAGCATGACGACAGGGATCAGGTAGACGAAGCTCGGCATCGTCTGCATGACGTCGAGGATCGGATTGATAACGCGCTGCAGCCGGTCGGAACGCGCCATCAATATCCCCATCGGAATGCCGATGGCGATGGAGAGCACGGTACAGACGAAGATCATCGAGACCGTCCGCATCGTATCGTCCCACATGTCGAAATAGCCGATCAACAGCAGTGTGACGAGACAGCCGAGGACGATCTTCAGGCTGCGGCTTCCAAACCATGCGATGACAAGGATGATTGCCGTAATGATCGGCCACGGCGTCTGCGTCATGAAGCGGTCGGCGGCGATCAGGAAATGCTGCAGCGGGGAGAAAAGGCTTTCAATCGCGTCGCCATAGCTGCGGGTAAATGCGCGAAAACCGTCATCGATCGCCTTCTTCAGATTGCGAAGGGCATCGTCATCCATATGCGGGAATTTATAAAACCATTCCATTCGGTTCCCCTTTTTCTTCAAAGAGCCGTGGCAGTCTTTTTGATTTTATCGGCAGCGAGAGGCGGTGCGCATTAAGCGCACCGCAGTAGTCGGCGTTAAAGAGCAGCTTCGATCTTCGTGACTGCCTCAGGCGAGACCCACTTGGTCCAGAGGTCCTTGTTTTCTTTGAGGAAGTGCTTGGCACCGTCCTCGCCGGTCGCCTGGTTGTCGGTCATCCACGCCATCAGCTTGTTGACCGTGTCATTGCTCCAGGAGCGCTTCGTCAGGTAGTCCATGACCTCCGGCCCGGCCTTTTCCGAGAAAGGCTTTGCAACGAGGGTGACGATCTTGTCGACCGGCCATGCGTTCGGCTTCGGATCGGGGCAATCGGCGACGGTGTTGCAGCGCTTCCATTCGGCGGCGTCATTCGGCACGCCGGCTTCGAGCTTGACCATTTCATATTTGCCGAGCAGCGCGGTCGGCGCCCAGTAATAGCCGGCCCAGCCTTCCTTGCGTTCGTAAGCCTTGGAGATCGAACCATCGAGGCCGGCAGCAGAACCGGTATCGACGAGGGTGAAGCCGGCCTTATCGGCTTCGAAGGCCTTGTAGAGCTGCGTGGTCACCACGGTGCCGCCCCAGCCCTGCGGACCGTTATAGATGGCGCCCTTCTTCGCATCCTCAGGAGCGGGGAAGAGTTCCGGATGCTTCAGCACGTCGCCGATAGTCTTGATATCAGGGTGGGCGTCGGCCAGATATTTGGGAATCCACCAGCCCTGGACGCCGCCATCGGGCAAGGGAGAGCCGACCTGGACGATCCGGCCTTCATCCGTTCCCTTCTTGACGACATCGGGCAGCAGGTCGATCCAGGCTTCCGGTGCGATGTCCGGCTGGCCCTTTTCGGCCATCGAGGTGATCGTCGGAACGGTATCGCCGACGGTGATTTCGGCCTCACAGCCATAACCTTCGTTCAGGATGAACTTGTCGAGGTTGGAGAGAACCTCTGCACTCTGCCAGTTCATGCTGGCGATGGTCACAGTGCCGCATTCGGCGGCGCTGGCGAAAGATGCCCCGCCGATCAGGCCGAACGTCAGACATGTCGATGCGAGTAGTTTTTTCATTCTCGTTCCCTCTGTTTAGCGGCCGGTTTTGATGAGCGGGGCGCCGCAGGACCCACTCCAACGGTTGTCAGGAAGCGTCTCCCATACTCACCGATTTCTTGAATGCTGCCGACAGTCCCTCCGCAACCGAAGCGTCGAACCCGGCCGCGCGCATGCCTTCGATGGCTGCCGCCGTGGTTCCGCGATAGCCAACAAAGGTTTGAACGACATCGTCAGGAGATTCGTCTTGGCGCTCCAACAGGCGGCCGGCGCCCGTGATCACCGTGTTGACGGCGCGGCGCGCAATCTCCGCCGGCAGGCCATTCGCGACGGCGTCGCGCATCATGGCGGCGGCGAGCAGCGCCGGGAAGGCCGGTCCAGACCCGGAAAGGCCGGTGAGGTAATCGATGTCGCTTTCCCTTGCGACCTCGTCCTCAGATCCGCATGCCTGAAAAATCGCGCGGACAAGCGCTCGGTCGTCTTCGGTGACGTCGCTCGCGCCAATCCACGGCGTATAGGACTTGGCGACTTCGGCAGCGGCATTCGGCAGAGCGCGCACGACGCGACCGGTGTTGTGGCATTGGGAAAGTGCGTCCAGGCGGATGCCCGCCATGACCGAGATGACCAGCTTGCCGCCGGCATCGACATCAAGAGCATGCCAGTCATCAGGACGGACGGAAAGAACGATCACGTCCGAGCAGTCGGCAAGCGCCTGACTGTCGGTGGTCAGGAAAGAATTCGGGAAACGGCGCGGCTGCTCACTGCGATAGGATAGGGAGAGATTTCGAGGTTCAACCAGGCCGGCATCAAGGATCGAGCCGGCGATTGCCCCGCCAAGCCAACCGCCGCCGCCGATGATGCCGATCCTCAAGGAAACGCTCATCCCGTCCTTCCCTAATCCGGCCTGTAGCCATGCCGCGAGAAGAAGCGATCGAGCTCCCTCTGCTGCGGCACTTCGCCGGTGTAGATCGCGATATATTCGGGGATCCGTTTCATGCGGACGGCGAGTTCCTCCCTAGCTTGCATGGAGATATATCCGATCTGCACGAGGTAAGTTGTTCGCGCTCGGACATCCGATGTCGCTTCTGGTAGCCCGAACCGGATAAACATCCGCTTGAGGGCTTCCAGGCGAAGCTGATCGGCTTGCCGGACCTCGGCGAGAATCTCGTCGGACTGCAGCGCCCAGCTGCGCACGGCGAACTCGAACCTGGCGTCGAACAGATCATTGTTGAGCCAGCAATCGAAGACGTTAAGCATCGCCTCGGCAAGCGATTCCGCATAGGCTTCGGACTGCTTGACGATGTTACCGGTGTTTTTGTCGCGCCACCGCGCCACGAGCCCGGCCAGCAGTTCCTCCCGGTCCTTGAAGAACCAGTAGAAGCTCGTGCGCGAAAGGTTGAGCTTCTTCGCCAGCGGCAGAATTTTCACCGAATCCACGCCGGAATCCAGCAGCGAGTGGTAAGCTGCTTCCAGCCATCCCTCCTGCGATCCGCGCCAGCCAGTGTCATTCAAAGCCTGATCCATGGATAATCTCCTATCAAATTGCGAAGCCGCGCACAAGAAAAATGTACATCTGTGTCTAAAGTAACGACCCAGTTGTTTTCAATGTTGACACATATGTACATTATGCTTAGCGTTCCCTCCGATGTTTTAATCCGGAACCACGGCCCATGTCGAACGATCCCCTTCTCCAGCCCTATCAGCTCAAGCATCTGACGCTGCGCAACCGTATCATCGTGACCTCCCACGAGCCGGCCTATCCGGAAGACGGCATGCCGAAGGAAAGGTATCGCGCCTATACGGTGGAGCGGGCAAAGGGGGGCGTGGCCTTGACGATGACGGCCGGCTCGGCCGCGGTTTCCAGGGACAGCCCGCCGGTCTTCAACAACCTGCTCGCCTATAAGGACGAGATCGTGCCCTGGATCAGGGAAATGACCGACGCCGTGCATGAAGAGGGTGCGGCAATCATGATCCAGCTCACCCATCTCGGCCGGCGCACGCGCTGGGACAAGGGCGACTGGCTGCCGGTCGTGGCCCCATCGCATCATCGCGAGGCTTCCCACCGCTCCTTCCCGAAGA
This sequence comes from Rhizobium leguminosarum bv. trifolii WSM1325, assembly GCA_000023185.1. Classification (NCBI taxonomy): domain Bacteria; kingdom Pseudomonadati; phylum Pseudomonadota; class Alphaproteobacteria; order Hyphomicrobiales; family Rhizobiaceae; genus Rhizobium; species Rhizobium leguminosarum. Next base: position 200,503 of record CP001623.1, read on the forward strand.
AGATGGAAGATTGGGACATCGAGCGCATCATCAAGGATTTCGCCGACGCTGCTGAGCGCATGAAGGCGGGCGGCATGGACGGTGTCGAGCTCGAAGCCTACGGCCATCTGATCGACCAGTTCACGTCGCCGCTCACCAACGAGCTCGACGGTCCCTATGGCGGCTCGCTCGATAACCGTTTGCGCTTCTGTCTCGACGTCTTCAAGGCGATCCGGCAAAGGGTGGGGAACGACTTCATTCTCGGAGTGCGCTATACCGCCGACGAATGTCTTCCGGGCGGTACCGGCAAGGGCGACGGCATCGAAATCTCCAAGCGCCTGAAGGCAAGCGGCCTGATCGATTACCTCAACGTCATTCGCGGCCACATCGATACCGATGCGGGTCTCACCGACGTGATCCCGATCCAGGGCATGGCGAATTCACCGCATCTCGATTTTGCTGGCGAAATTCGCGCCGCGACCGATTTTCCGACCTTCCATGCGGCGAAAATCCCTGACGTTGCCACCGCGCGCCACGCGATTGCCTCCGGCAAGGTCGACATGATCGGCATGACCCGCGCCCACATGACCGACCCGCACATCGTCCGCAAGATCATCGAAAAGCGGGAAGACGATATTCGTCCCTGCGTCGGCGCCAATTACTGTCTCGATCGCATCTACCAGGGCGGGGCGGCCTTCTGCATCCACAATGCCGCCACCGGCCGCGAACTGACCATGCCGCATATCGTGGCGAAGGCCGACGCCAAGAAAAAGGTCGTCATCGTCGGCGCTGGCCCGGCCGGTCTGGAAGCGGCGCGCGTCGCCGGAGAACGCGGCCACCAGGTCGTGGTTTTCGAAGCGGCGAACAATCCCGGCGGTCAGATCCGCCTCACCGCCCAGAGCGACCGCCGCAGGGAGATGATCAGCATCATCGACTGGCGCATGAGCCAGTGCGAGAAGTACGACGTCACCTTCCACTTCAACACCTGGGCGGAAGCCGACACTGTCGAGGCGGAAAATCCCGATGTCGTCATCATCGCGACCGGCGGCTTGCCGCATACCGAGGTCCTTGCGAGCGGCAACGAGCTGGTGGTCTCATCATGGGACATCATCTCCGGCGACGTGAAGCCTGGAACGAACGTGCTGATCTTCGACGATGCCGGCGATCATGCCGGCCTTCAGGCAGCCGAGTTTCTCGCCAAGGCAGGCGCCAAGGTCGAGATCATGACGCCGGACCGCTCCTTCGCGCCCGAGGTCATGGCCATGAACCTGGTGCCCTATATGCGGTCTCTGCAAAAGCATGACGTGACCTTCACCGTCACCTACCGTCTCGAAGCCGTTGAGAAGAGCGGCAACCAGCTCGTCGCCCATGTCGGGAGCGATTACGGCGGGATTGCCAGGCAGCAGAGCTTCGACCAGATCGTCGTCAATCATGGGACCATTCCGCTCGACGAGCTCTATTTCGAGCTGAAACCCAGCTCGAGCAATCTCGGCGAGATGTCGCACGACCAGCTTCTTTCCGGAGATCCCCAGTCCGTCATTCGCAATCCTGATGGCAAGTTCCAGCTGTTCCGGATCGGCGATGCGGTCGCCGCACGCAACACGCATGCCGCGGTCTATGACGGGCTGCGCATCGCAAAAGATATCTGATCGCAAGAGCGGACTGCTTGCCAGCCGATCGTCTCCGGAGGTGAAGACATGAGTTTACGCAATGAAAGCCTGCAGATTTTCCTGGATGCGGCTTTCGTGGCTTTCGACCAGTTCGCCAAGGCCCCGGAAGCCCGCCGCTCGATCCGTCAGATTTTTGCGGCGCTGGAGCGCCCGGGGGCTGCGCGCGTGGGGGAGGGAAGGCGATTGCCGGTTTGCGCTCAGCTTGATGTGGCGCTCTCGATCGATACGGCCTATCCTTCGCTGACGCGATTGATCGACGGGTTCAAAGGCATCGAGCCAATGCTTGAATGGCGTCAGCGCACCAAGTATGACCACACGGCCAGCGACAATTTTGTCGATGAGCATGCCAATGCCATGATTATCGGCCCGGGAGGATTGGAGGAGCGGAGCGACCTGTGGTTCGGCGTGACGTTGATGGCGCCTCAGGTGCGCTATCCTGACCACGTTCATGCGCCTGAGGAGGTCTACCTCGTACTGTCCGAGGGAGAGTTCCAGCAGGGGGAAGGGAACTGGTTTTCGCCTGGTATCGGCGGATCCTTCTACAATGTTCCCGACATCAAGCATGCCATGAGGTCGCTCGACACGCCGCTCTTCGCCTTCTGGGCATTACTTGCCGAACGGCCAGCAGTTTAGAAATAAAGGGGGGTTGCCCATGAAAATTCTCGTGCCCGTCAAACGGGTTGTCGACTACAACGTGAAGATCCGGGTGAAGCCGGACGGCACGGGTGTCGAGCTTGCCAATGTGAAGATGTCGATGAACCCGTTCGACGAGATCTCGGTGGAAGAAGCGCTGCGGCTGAAGGAAGCCGGCAAGGCCGAGGAAGTGGTGGTCGTTTCGATCGGTCCTGCCAAGGCCGAAGAGACGCTGCGGACCGCACTCGCCATGGGCGCAGACCGGGCGATCCTGGTCGAGACCGACGATGCCGTGGAGCCGCTCACGGTTGCCAAGATCCTCAAGGCTGTGGCCGATGCCGAACAGCCGGGGCTGATCATCGTCGGCAAGCAGGCGATCGACGACGATTCGAACCAGACCGGCCAGATGCTGGCAGCATTGCTTGGGCTCGCCCAAGCGACCTTCGCCTCGAAGATCGAGATCGGTGACGGCAAGGCTCAGGTGACCCGCGAGGTCGATGGCGGCCTGCAGACGATCGAGATCAAGCTGCCGGCGGTCGTCACCACCGATCTGCGCTTGAACGAACCGCGTTATGCCTCGCTGCCGAATATCATGAAGGCGAAGAAGAAGCCGCTCGACAAGAAGACGCCTGATGATTTCGGCGTGTCCACCACACCGCGCCTCAAGGTGTTGAAGACCGAGGAGCCGTCCGGCCGCAAGGCCGGCGTCAAGGTCAAGTCGGTCGCCGAACTGATCGACAAGCTTAAAAACGAAGCCGGCGTGCTGTAATCAGCTTGGAACAGGAGCCATCATCATGACCATTCTTCTTCTGGCTGACCACGACAATGCAAGCCTGTCTGATCAGACCGCCAAAACTCTGACAGCAGCCACCAAGATCGGCGGCGATATTCACATTCTCGTTGCCGGCAAGGCTGCCAAGCCTGCCGCCGATGCCGCCGCCAAGCTCGCCGGCGTCTCCAAGGTGCTGCTGGCCGAAAGCGACGAACTCGCCAACAATCTGGCCGAACCGCTGGCCGACCTGATCGTCTCGCTGGCCGGCAGCTACGACACGATCCTGTCTGCCGCCACCTCGGTCGGCAAGAATGTGCTGCCGCGCGTCGCCGCTCTTCTCGATGTCGCCCAGGTCTCCGAGATCATCGAGGTGATCTCGTCAGATACCTTCAAGCGGCCGATCTATGCCGGCAATGCCATCCAGACGGTGCAGGCGAGCGATGCCAAGAAGGTGATCACCGTGCGCACCGCCTCCTTCGCCTCCGCACCGGACGGTGGTTCGGCCGTGGTCGAGGCAATTCCGGCGGTTTCCGATCCGGGGCTTTCGACCTTCGTCAGGGACGCGCTGTCGGCCTCCGACCGTCCGGAGCTGACGTCTGCGAAGATCATCATTTCCGGCGGCCGGGCGCTCGGCTCGGCGGAAAAGTTCAGGGAGGTCATCCTGCCGCTTGCCGACAAGCTCGGTGCTGCCGTCGGCGCATCCAGAGCCGCCGTCGATGCCGGCTATGCGCCGAACGACTGGCAGGTCGGCCAGACCGGCAAGGTGGTTGCGCCGCAGCTCTATATTGCCTGCGGCATTTCAGGCGCCATCCAGCATCTGGCCGGCATGAAGGATTCGAAGGTCATCGTCGCCATCAACAAGGACGAAGAGGCGCCGATCTTCCAGGTCGCCGACTATGGATTGGTCGCCGATCTCTTCGATGTCTTGCCGGAATTGCAAAAGGCGCTCTAGCGGGGGAGACCGAACGTGGCGCGCGTCGTCGGACGTCCAATCAAACCTGGTGCCGACCTTCTCCTGCACGATGACGAGAAGCCGGCATACATACGGCTGCACGACATCGGCAGGGAAAGACGTTCTCGGCCGCTGCAGGAATTCCTCAATGATGTCGGCGGGCTGATGTTGTCGGCCGAGGCTCCTGCCGTCGCCAGTTTCGTCGCGGGCAAGGTCCTCCAGAAACTGCTCAAGACCGGCAAGGTGCGTCCGGAGGGCGGGCCTCTTCCCGGCGCGCCCGAAGGGCTGGATGACGCCATCGGCCATCTTGCAAAATCGGGACGGAAATACGAGGCGATCGCCGGCCAGTTCCAGAGTCTCGCCGATAAGCTGCTCTGGAGACGCGGCCGCTCCGGTCCGTTCGCAAGCCTGAATTTTGGCAATACGCACTCCCATGCAGTCTTGGTCGGTCCCGGCGGCATGGAGGAACGCGCCGATCTCAGGGTCGGCGTGATCTATATGGATCGCTATACAAGATTTCCCGACCATGTTCAGACGCAGCCCCGCGCCTTCATTCTGCTTTCGCCGGGTGAAATCCGTCTTGGTGATTCCCAGTGGTTCTCCGCCGATATCGGTACGGTCTTTGCGAATGACGCCGGCGAATCCTTCGCGATAAGATGCACAGCCCGGCCGCTGCTAGCGGTCTGGTGCCAGGTTGAGCGGGAGAGGTGATGGGGTCCTTGGCGACAATGAGCCTGAGATGAATGAAAAGCGCGAAGGCGAGAGCATGAAATCTCGGCTGTGACGCAGCAGCAGATCGGTGAGAAGCCGCCCCTTCGAATATGTAAGCATCAGAATTCAATTTAAGAGGAAGGATATCAAAATGGACGTTCGCGCCGCCGTTGCCGTTCAGGCAGGAAAACCGCTCGAAGTGATGACCGTGCAGCTGGAAGGGCCGCGGGCCGGCGAAGTGCTGGTGGAGGTCAAGGCGACGGGCATTTGCCACACCGATGATTTCACTTTGTCGGGCGCCGATCCGGAAGGTCTCTTCCCCGCCATTCTCGGCCACGAGGGTGCGGGCATCGTCGTCGATGTCGGCCCCGGCGTCACCTCGGTGAAGAAGGGCGACCACGTCATTCCGCTCTACACCCCGGAATGCCGCGAATGCTATTCCTGCACCTCGCGCAAGACCAATCTCTGCACCTCGATTCGCGCGACCCAGGGCCAGGGCGTGATGCCGGATGGCACCTCGCGCTTCTCGATCGGCAAAGACAAGATCCACCACTATATGGGCTGCTCGACCTTTTCGAACTTCACCGTGCTGCCGGAGATCGCCCTTGCCAAGGTCAATCCCGACGCGCCGTTCGACAAGATCTGCTACATCGGCTGCGGTGTCACGACCGGCATCGGTGCGGTTATCAACACTGCCAAGGTCGAGATCGGCGCGACGGCGATCGTCTTCGGGCTCGGCGGTATCGGCCTCAACGTGCTGCAGGGCCTGAAGCTTGCTGGTGCCGACATGATCATCGGCGTCGATATCAACCCTGACCGCAAGGCCTGGGGCGAAAAGTTCGGCATGACCCACTTCGTCAATCCGAAGGAGGTCGGCGACGACATCGTGCCCTATCTCGTCAACCTGACGAAGCGCCACGGCGACCTGATCGGCGGCGCCGACTACACCTTCGACTGCACCGGCAACACCAAGGTGATGCGCCAGGCGCTGGAAGCATCGCACCGCGGCTGGGGCAAGTCGGTTATCATCGGCGTTGCCGGCGCCGGCCAGGAAATCTCCACCCGTCCGTTCCAGTTGGTCACCGGCCGCAACTGGATGGGCACCGCCTTCGGCGGCGCCCGCGGGCGCACCGATGTGCCGAAGATCGTCGACTGGTACATGCAGGGCAAGATCCAGATCGATCCGATGATCACCCACACCATGCCGCTCGAAGACATCAACAAGGGTTTCGAGCTGATGCACAAGGGCGAAAGCATCCGCGGCGTGGTCGTGTACTGAGCCATGAAGACGATCTCGACCGAAAATTGTCATGGCGGCACTCAGGGCGTTTACGTCAATCGCTCGGATGTCTGCGACTGCGACATGACCTTTGCGGTATTCCTGCCGCCACAGGCGAAAGCACGCAAGCTGCCGGTTCTATGGTACCTTTCCGGTCTGACCTGCACCCATGCGAACGTCATGGAAAAGGGAGAGTATCGGCGTCTTGCCGCAGAACTCGGCATGATCATCGTCTGCCCCGATACCAGTCCGCGGGGCGATGCCGTCCCGGACGAACCTGGCAATTGGCAGTTCGGCAAGGGTGCCGGCTTCTATCTCGACGCCACCGAGCCGCCATTCGCACAGAACTATCGGATGTACAGCTACGTCGTCGATGAATTGCCCAAGCTTATCGCGGCCGAGTTTCCGGTCGACATGGACCGACAGGGCATCTTCGGTCACTCGATGGGCGGACACGGCGCGATCACGATTGCGCTCAAGAACCCCGGACGCTTCGGCAGTTGCTCGGCTTTTGCGCCGATCAGCCATCCCTCGGTCTCCGGCTGGTCAAAGCCGGCATTCCAGAAATACCTCGGATCGGATGAGACGGCCTGGCGGGCATATGATGCCTGCTCGCTGATCGAAGACGGGCACCGGTTCCCGGAATTCCTCGTCGACCAGGGCACGGCGGATAGCTTCCTGGAGGATGGATTGCGCCCCGAAGAGCTCAGGCAAGCCTGCGAGACGGCTGGCATCAGCCTGCGGCTTCGCATGCAGGAGGGCTACGGCCACTCCTACTTCTTCATTTCGACATTCATGGAAGACCATCTGCGCTGGCACGCGCGGAGATTGGGAGACTGATTGCAGAGCTTGGCCGGGCATATCGCAAACGGCCCAGAAGGGGAGGAGAAACCCATGACCAGCATAGCCATACATCCGGCAGTGGATTCAGGCTTTCGGGCGACTGACGCAGCTTTCGCAGGCGGGACGCTCGTCTGCAAGTGCGCCAGCAACCCCGTGAAGGTCAGGATCAAGAGCGACATCGCCCATAATCACGCCTGCGGCTGCACGAAATGCTGGAAGCCCGAGGGCTTCGTCTTTTCAGTCGTGGCAGTTGCGCCGACCGAAAGCGTCGAAGTTCAGGAGAATGGCGACAAGCTCGCCGTCGTCGATTCCACCGCCTTGATCCAGCGCCACGCCTGCAAGGAATGCGGCGTGCATATGTATGGGCCGGTCGTGCGCGAACATCCGTTCCAGGGATTGTCGTTCGTCCATCCGGAACGTTTTCAGGAAAGTGGCTGGACGAAGCCGGGCTTTGCGGCCTTCGTGTCGTCGATCATCGAAAGCGGCTTCGACCCCGCGAAGATGGACGCCGTCAGGGCGCAGTTGAGGACGTCCGGCCTCGAGCCTTACGATTGCCTAAACCCTGGCCTGATGGACTACATCGCAACCTGGATGGCCAAGAAGAGCGGCGTCCTGGCTGCGTGATTGGCTAAAGCAATTCCCAGCAAAAGTGCGCAGCGGTTTTGCGTCCGGGATTGCGTAAAAACAAAAGAGAGCATTTCCGTGACTTGAGAGAAAGCGGAAATGCTCGGGGAACGCCAAGCCGGCGCTCCCCGACAAAACCGCCGCTATCCGGATATCGAGATACTCCGTGATGCCGCGCGCCGGCCTGCCGGCCCCATCAATCTCGACTGCACAGAAATCCTCAGAGACCTTGCCACCATAATCCGCTTGGGAAACTGCGCGTTGGCCGCCGCCGCGCAACGTGATCCTTGAAACAGCTTTGAAATGACGCCTGACGCGCACCCGGAACGCTTTGCTCGGCATCATTGTGTATTTAAGAAATACTCATTGTGTACGCAGAGTACACAATTGTTGACTCGCCGCGGGAGGCGTGCCATCTTCACGGCGTAGAGCAACCAGCGGCCGGAGAGCGACGATGGCGAAGACACCGAAGAGCAATCTCTACGAAGATCTGAAACGGCAGATTCTGACGATGGAGCTGGATCCGGATGCCGATCTGGACGAGGCCAGTTTGAGCGAAAAATACGGCCTCTCCCGGACGCCGGTCCGCGACATATTCCGTCGCCTTGCCGGTGAGGGCTATATCGACATCCGCGAGAACAGGGGCGCGCGGGTCATCCCGATGAACCACTCCACCCTGCGAAATTTCTTTCTTGTTGCGCCGATGATCTACGCGGCGATCGGCCGTCTCGCCGTGCAGAACTTCAAGCCTGCTCAGCTTTCAGACCTGAAGCAGACCCAGGAGCGGTTCCGCTCCGCCAGCGAGAACATGGACGCTCTGGCGATGGTCCTCGAGAACAATCGCTTTCACGAAATCTTCGGCGAGATGTCGGGCAACGTCTATCTGCAGCCGAGTCTCGGCCGGCTGCTCATCGACCACGCGCGCATCGGCCACACCTTCTTCCGGCCGAGGAACGAGGACATGAAGCGGCGGCTTCAAGTGGCCGTCGGCCATCATGACAGCTTCATCGATGCGCTCGGCGCTCACGACGAAAACGCCGTCGTCGACCTCGTCTTCGAACACTGGGAATTGTCCCGCGAGAACATGGAAATGTTCATCGCCCCGCAAGGCCTCAAGGCGGACGCCTTCCTCGGCGGCCCCGCCACGCAATTATTGGAGAAATCGTCGTGAAGTTTGAGGGGATCTATACGCCGGCGGTGACACCGCTCGACCAAAATGGTCAGATCGACAGGGCTGGATTTGCCGCCGTGCTCGAATCGCTGATCGAGGCGGGCGTCCACGGCATCATCGTCGGCGGCTCGACGGGCGAGTACTACGCCCAGAGCAGCCAGGAGCGTTTCGAGCTCGCCGCCTATGCGAGGGACGTCATCGGCACGCGGCTGCCGCTCATTATCGGAACTGGCGCCACGCGGACCGAAGATTCGGTCGAATACGCAAAGGCCGCCAAGGAAATCGGCGCGGACGCGATCCTGGTGTCGTCACCGCCATACGCGCTGCCGACCGAACGCGAGAATGCGGTCCACGCCCTGACCGTCGACCGCGCGGCGAACCTGCCGATCATGCTCTACAACTATCCGGCCCGCATGGGCGTGATGATGGGCGAGGAGTATTTCTCCCGCCTCGGCAAGTCGAAGAACGTGATCGCCATCAAGGAAAGCTCCGGCGACATGGGCAATCTGCACCTGCTTGCCCGGAAATTTCCGCATATTGCGCTGTCCTGCGGCTGGGACGACCAGGCGCTCGAATTCTTCGCCTGGGGCGCGAAGAGCTGGGTCTGCGCCGGCTCCAATTTCCTCCCGCGCGAACATGTCGCCCTCTATGAGGCCTGCGTGCTCGAAAAGAATTTCGACAAGGGTCGCGCGATCATGATGGCGATGCTGCCGCTCATGGATTTCCTGGAATGCGGGAAGTTCGTTCAATCGATCAAGCACGGATGCGAATTGATCGGGCTGAATGTCGGATCGGTCCGCGCGCCGCTGCGTCCGCTCAACTCCGAAGAAAAGCGAACCCTTCAGACCGTCGTCGCCACGTTGAAGCGCACGGTCGCCCAGATCACCTCGGGAGCAAATCATGCATGAACCCTTGACCGCCTCCGAATACAAGGCGATCGCGGCCGGCCTTCAGTTTCCAGCGAATGCCTTCGTCGACGGCGCATTTCGTCCGGCCAATTCCGGGCAGACATTCACCTCGACGAATCCCGCGACGGGCGAGGTTCTCGCCGAGATCGCCGCATGCGACGCCACCGATGTCGACGCCGCCGTCGCCAAGGCAAAGCAAGCCTTCGACGACGGCCGCTGGCGGCTGCGTTCGCCAGGTGAACGCAAGGCGGTGCTCCTCAAGCTCGCCAGGCTGCTCGAGGACAATCGTCACGAGCTCGCCGTCATGGAGAGCCTCGATAGCGGCAAGCCGGTCGGCGAATGCCAGACGGTCGATGTTCCCGATACCATTCACACGATCCGCTGGCACGCCGAACTGATCGACAAGCTTTATGACAACACCGCGCCTGTCGGCGCCAACGCACTGACGATGATCGTGCGTGAGCCGGTCGGCGTCGTCGGATGCGTGCTTCCGTGGAATTTTCCGCTTTTGATGCTGGCCTGGAAGATCGGCCCGGCGCTTGCTGCCGGCTGCTCGGTGATCGTCAAGCCTGCACAGGAGACGACGCTCACCGCGTTGCGCGTCGCCGAGCTTGCCCATGAAGCGGGCATTCCAGCCGGCGTGTTCAATGTCGTGACCGGCGGCGGCAAAGAGGTCGGCGAGCCGATCGGCATGCACATGGATGTCGATATGGTGGCCTTCACCGGATCGACGCCCACCGGGCGCCGCTTCCTGCGCTATGCAGCGGACTCGAACCTCAAGCGCGTCGTGCTCGAATGCGGCGGCAAGAACCCCGCCGTCGTTCTCGACGATGCCGAAGACCTGGACCTCGTTGCCGAGCAGGTCGTCAATGGCGCCTTCTGGAACATGGGCGAGAACTGCTCGGCCACGTCGCGTCTGATCGTTCATTCCAAAGTCAAGGAGGAGCTGCTGAAGCGCATCGGCGCCTATATGCGCGAATGGAAGACGGGCGATCCGCTCGACCCTGCAAACCGCATCGGCGCGCTTGTCAGCAAGGCCCATTTCGAGAAGGTGAAATCCTTCCTCGACGACGCCAGGAAGGAGAAGCTGACGGTCACCCACGGTGGTGAAACGTATGGCGGCATCTTTATCGAACCGACAGTGGTCGAGGGTGTGACGCCTGCCAGCCGTCTTTTCCAGGAAGAGATCTTCGGGCCGGTGCTTTCGGTCACCACCTTCAATTCGCTTGCCGAAGCAATCGCTCTTGCCAATGACACGAATTACGGTCTGACGGCGTCCGTCTATACCGGCAGCCTGAGGAACGCCATCAAACTCTCGCGCGAGATCCGCGCCGGCGTCGTCACCGTCAACTGCTTTGGAGAAGGCGACGCCAGCACGCCGTTTGGCGGCTACAAGGAGTCCGGCTTCGGCGGCCGCGACAAGTCGGTCTTTGCCCATGACAACTACTGCGAACTGAAGACCATCTGGATCGATGTCTCGGAACGCTCGGTCGACGAGACCATCCGATGACCCGCCATGTGATCAAGCGCTTGCCGATCGACACCGGCGTTTCGGGATGGGAGGCGATCAGCGAACGCGCCTTTCCCGCAACAGCGCTTGAGCACGACATGACCGCGGACTGGCTAATCGTCGGCGGGGGGTTTGCCGGCCTGTCGGCGGCGCGCCGCCTTTCGCAATTGCGCCCTGAGGACAAGATCGTCGTCCTCGAGGCTCGCGAAGTCGCCAAGGGACCGGCCGGGAGGAATTCCGGCTTCATGATCGACGTGCCGCACAATCTGTCCTCAGGCGAATATTCGGTGGCCGACGAAGAGGCGACCAAGGACGAGATCAGGCAGAACCGTCTGGCGATTTCCTTCGCAGCCGATGTCGCGGCGGAATACGGCTTGTCCAGGGAAACCTTCGATCCGTCGGGCAAGGTGAATGCGGCCGCCTCCGAGCGGGGGCTCGGGCTTAACGACAACTACCGGAAGTCGCTCGAAAAGATCGGCGAGGAGCATCGCGTTCTCGATGCCGATCAGATGCGGGAGATGACCGGCTCGCGCTATTATCGCGGAGGGCTCTATACGCCAGGCGCCGTGATGATCCAGCCGGCCGACTATATCCGCGGCCTGGCAGGCGGACTTAGCTCGAAGGTTGCCATCCACGAGCACTCGCCGGTGCTGGAGCTTTCGCGCGAGGGCAGGTCCTGGAAGGCGAAATCCGGCCGCGGATCTGTTTCCGCGCCGAAGGTCATTCTCGGCGTGAACGGCCATATTCAAAGCTTCGGCCATTTTCGCGGACGGCTGATGCACATCTTCACCTACGCGTCGATGACATCAGCCTTTTCCCAGAACGAGTTCGGCGGCGATGTCACCGGCGCAGATCGTTGGGCGCTGCTGCCGGCCGACCCGATGGGAGCGACGGTCAGAAAGATCACCACCGATGGCCGTTCGAGAATCGTCATCAGGACCAGGTTCACCTATGACCCGAGCCTCCAGGTGTCGGAGAAGCGGGTCGCCGGCGTGGCGGCCGAGCAGCGCCGGTCATTCGACGCGCGCTTTCCCGGACTGGAAAGCCTGCCGATGGAATATAGCTGGGCTGGTGCTCTCTGCCTCAGCAGAAACCATGTGCCAGCATTCGGCGAGGTCGAAGAGGGGCTTTTTTCCGCCTGCTGCGAGAATGGTCTCGGCACTGTCAAGAGCACGCTCGCAGGGATGATGGCGGCCGATCTGGCTGCCGGCGCGGGTAGCCCCGAACTCGACCGATACAGGAACCAGCCGGAACCGAGCAAATTACCTCCCGAGCCCTTTGCGTGGCTGGGGGTCAATTCGGTTATCCGCTTTCAGGAATTGCGTGCAGGCCGCGAGGGATGATCCCTCGCCGCGCAATATGAAGACTGCCCGCTCGCAGACTTCAATGACAATGGGAACGAAAAACAGGAGTAAGAACAATGAAGACTTTGTGGAAGGCGCTCTGCGCCGCTGCGATGATCGGGGTCAGCATCCTTCCTGCTCGCGCGGAAGAAAAGACGATCACCATGGGCACGATGTCGTGGGAGGACCTGACGCCCATCACCGGTATCACCAAGAAAGTTCTCGAAGACGCCGGCTATACGGTCAAGGTGACCGAGTTCTCCGAATGGGGCATCGCCTATGCCGCTCTCGCCAAGGGTGACATCCAGGTCCTCACCTCGCAGACGGACTATGTTGCGCAAGACTACTGGGACAAGAACAAGAACCGGCTCGAGAAGATCTCACCCGTTTCGCACGGCCTCTATCAGGGCGTCGCGGTTCCTAAATATGTCCCGATCGACTCGCTGGAACAGCTCAACGAAAACGCCGACAAGTTCAGCGGCAAGATCATCGGTATCGAACCGGGCGCCGGCCTGATGCGCGATACTTCGAACGCGGTCAAGGATTATGGCCTCAAGCTCCAGCTCGTCGAGGGCAGCACCGCCGCGATGACGGCGGCGCTGAAGTCCGCCTATGATCGCAAGGAGTGGATTGCGGTGACGATCTGGGAGCCGTCATGGATGGTCCAGAAGTACGAGGTCAAGTACCTCAAGGATCCGAAGGGCGTATTCCCGCCGCCGCAGAGCTATTACTGGATCGGCCATAAGGGCTTCTCCGCAGAGAACCCGCATGCGCGTGAAGTGATGGCCAGTGTCTACGTGCCGATTGCCGACATCACCGCCATCAACGGCGCAGTCAATGAAGGCAAGACCATGGACCAGGCCGTGCAGGATTGGATCGGCGCGCATGCCGACCTGATCAAGCGCTGGGAAAACATCAAGAAGAACTAAACGCGTCGTGGCCGTCCGATCCGTCGGGCGGCCACCCTGAAACCTAATGAAGAAGCCAGCGCTGAATGGCTCGATGGGGATCGCTATGAAAACCGTAAATGCCGATATCAATGACGTCCTGATCGACTGCCGATCCCTTTGGAAAGTCTTCGGTGACAAGTCCGCTGCGGCAATGAAGTCGATCAAGGAGCGCGGCCTCGGCAAAAAAGAGGTCCTGAAGGAGTTCAACTGCGTCGTCGGCGTGTCCGACGCGAGCATTGAGGTCCGGCGCGGCGAAATCTTCTGCATCATGGGCTTGTCGGGAAGCGGAAAATCGACACTCATCCGCCTTCTCAACAAGCTGATCACGCCGAGCTCGGGCAAGGTCCTCGTCAAGGGACGCGACCTCGCCGCCCTGTCGCCGGTCGATCTCCGGCAGATGCGCGCCAGGAACATCGGCATGGTGTTTCAAAGCGTCGCTCTGTTGCCGCATCGGACGGTCCTCGAAAATGCGGCCTTCGGCCTCGAGGTTCAGGGAATTGCCAAGCCGGAGCGAAACAAGACCGCCGTTGCAGCGCTCGAGAAGGTCGGCCTCGCCGACTGGGTGAGCCGATATCCGAACGAGCTTTCCGGCGGCATGCAGCAACGCGTCGGGCTGGCCCGCGCGCTTGCTTCCGACCCCGAGATCATCCTGATGGATGAGCCGTTCAGCGCTCTTGATCCACTCATACGGCGTCAACTTCAGGACGAATTCCGGCAGCTGACGAAAGCCTTGGGCAAGTCCGCGGTCTTCATCACCCATGATCTCGACGAGGCGATCCGGATCGGCGATCGCATTGCGATCATGAAGGACGGCGTCATCATCCAGACCGGCACGGCCGAGGAAATCATCCTCAACCCGGCGGATGCCTATGTCGCCGAATTCGTCGCCGGCATATCCCGCCTTCATCTGATCAAGGCGCATTCCGTCATGCGCAGCGTCGCAGAATTCCAGCAGAGCGCGCCGCATTCCGACATCGCGTCGCTGGCGCGCACGACGCCGGGCGCTGATATCGACGAACTCATCACATTGACGATGCAGTCGGAGCGCGATGCCATCGCGGTCGTCGACAATGATCAGATCGTCGGCGTGGTGACGCCACGCAGCCTGCTGATGGGCGTCAAGGGAACCTCCACCCACGATCTCACGCCGGCGTCCCACAACTGGAGCTGATTGACATGGATAGTTCAGGCTTCACCGATCTTTTTGACGAATGGACGGACGCCGCGCTCGAGTGGGTGAGCGACAATGGCGAATTCCTTTTCGATTCTATCAGACAGCTTCTCGAAGGGCTCTATGACGGGATCCTCTGGCTCCTGCAGCTTCCGCCTTTCTACCTGGTCGCGCTGATCGTGGCGCTCATCGGCTGGCGGTTGGTCAATGTCTGGTTCGCTCTGCTGAGCGGCGCTGCACTGGCGCTTTGTTTTTCCATGGGCCTCTGGCCAGAGACGATGAGCACGCTGGCGCTGGTCTTGACCGCAACCGCACTCGCCCTGGCGATCGGGATCCCAATCGGTATTGCCGCCGGATTTTTCCCCGCCCTCGATCGATTCATGGAGCCCGGCCTGGATCTTATCCAGACGCTTCCGCCATACATCTATCTGCTGCCGGCGATCGCCCTGCTCGGCTACGGACCGGCGACGGCACTGATCGCGACGGTGATCGTCGCCGTGCCGCCGGCGATCCGCCTGACGTCTCTCGGTATCCGGATGACGCCCAAGGAGTTCATCGAACTTGGAGAGGCGCTCGGGATGACGCCGGCGAAGATGTTTTTCAAGATCCGCCTTCCCTTTGCGCTGCCGAGCATCATGGCAGGCATAAACCAGAGCCTGATGATGGCCTTCGGCATGGTCGTTACCGCCGGCATCGTTGGCTCCGGCGGGCTTGGCGAAACGATCTATGGCGCGATCAGAACGCTCGACATCGCGACCTCTATCAACGGAGCGATCGCCATCGTGGTACTGACCATGGTGCTTGACCGGATAACCCAGAGCGCGGCTCGCTTGGGAACGGGGAGGAAGTCATGAACCCATCCATCCTGCAGTTTTCGCCCGGCGCTTTCCTGGCGCCGTCAGTCGATTGGCTCAACACCAACCTGCATCCGCTGTTTGCGGCGATCAGCTATCTGATCGAAGCAGTCCTTTCCGGATTCGAGGCGCTCCTCCTCTTCGTGCCGCCCTATGGGCTTATCGCGATCGTCGTCGTCCTGGCATTCGTCGCCGTCGGTCTGCGCGCCGCGATCCTCGCGGGGCTTTGCCTGGGCTTCTGTCTCCTCATGGGGCTGTGGACGGCATCGATGCAGACTCTCTCCCTGGTCACGGTCGCGGTTCTGATCTCCGTGCTTATCGCCTTCCCGATCGGCGTCCTGTGCTCGCGCCACAAGACATTGGAGGCAATGGTTCGCCCGGCTCTCGACGTGATGCAGACCGTGCCGCCGTGGGTCTATCTCATTCCTGCGGTGATGATCTTCAGCCTTGGACGCGTGCCGGCAATCATCGCCACCATCGTTTATGGCATTCCGCCGATGCTCCGCCTGACCACGCTGGCGTTCAACCAGGTGCCGAGAGAATTCGTGGAACTCGGCAGCGCCATCGGCGCGCCTCCCAGCTCGGTGCTTTGGAAGATCGAGATCCCCTTGGCCAGGCAGACGCTCCTGGTTGGGCTCAACCAATGCATCCTTCTGTCCCTGGCGATGGTCGTATTGGCCGGGCTCGTCGGCGCCGGCGGTCTCGGCGCCGAGGTGACGCGCGGTCTGACGCGCATGGAGATGGGGCTTGGCCTGCGGGCGGGCCTGGCGATCGTTGCTGTCGCCCTTCTGCTCGACCGACTGTCCCGCGGCCTGCTCGACCGTGACAGGCCACGGAAGGCAGGATGAGCAAGGACATGAAAAGATGAGAAACAGCTTCTTCTGTATCGATGCGCATACCTGCGGCAATCCCGTCCGCCTCGTTGCCGGAGGCGGTCCGCTGCTTCCGCATGTGCCGATCGGTGAGCGACGGGAGATTTTTGTCCGGGACCATGACTGGGTGCGCCAGGCGCTGATGTTCGAGCCAAGGGGGCACGACATCATGTCAGGCGCGATCATCTATCCGGCCTATCGGGAAGATTGCGATTTTGCCGTTCTTTTCATCGAGGTGAGCGGCTGCCTGCCGATGTGCGGCGCCGGCACCATCGGCACCGTGACCGCCGCGATCGAGGAGGGTCTCGTCAAGCCGCGGGAGCCGGGAAGGCTTGCCATCGAGACGCCTGCAGGAAGGGTCGACGTCACTTATGAGGAGAAGGGCGGATATGTCGAAGCCGTTCGTCTCCACAATGTTGCGAGCTATCTGCACGACGCTGATGTCGAGGTCGATGTGCCGGGAATGGGCCGTCTGCGCGTCGACATCTCCTATGGCGGCAACTATTATGCGGTCATCGAACCACAGGATAACTGGAGCGGCCTCGATGGCATGACCGCATCCGACATTGTCGGCTGCAGCCAGAAACTCAGGTCAGCACTTGCCGGTATCTGCGATCCCGTTCATCCCGACGACGTTAGGATACGCGGCGTGCATCATGCGATCTGGTGCGACCGCCCGGTGAATGACGTCTCGGATGGACGCTGCGCCGTCTTCTATGGCGAGAAGGCCATCGATCGCTCGCCGGGCGGCACCGGCACTTCCGCCCGCATGGCCCAGCTCTATGGGAAGGGACGGCTTACCGTCGGGTCGAGATACCGGCATGAAAGCCTGATCGGAACCGTCTTCGAGGGCCGGGTCGAAGCCGAGGCACGCATTGGGCCCTACAGCGGTATTCTTCCAAGCATTGGAGGCTGGGCACGCGTCATCGGGCACAACGCCATTTTCGTTGACGACCGTGATCCGCTAGCGCATGGCTTTCAGATCCGATGAGCGCGTTTTCGTCTGAAAAGACGAGCGGTGCGGTAAGAGCGGCGAGGAGATGACTATGCGACCCGAGCAGCATCGACAGGCAGACGACGCCGCGAAGGCGGCTGGCCGGCTCAAGGTCGGCTTCGTTTTGGCGCGATCGTTCACGCTGTCTGCTTTCGCGCTCTTCGTGGACACGCTACGGCTTGCCAGCGACGAGCAGGATCGTTCCGGAAGGGTCCTTGCCGACTGGCAGGTGATCGGCAGCACGCGGCACCTGATCACCGCGAGCTGCGGTGTCCAGGTTGCTCCGACGTCCGATTTCGTCGATCCGTCGAAGTTCAATTACATCGTGGTCGTCGGCGGCCTTCTGACGGTGGAAAACCCTGTCGACCAGGAGACCATCGCATTTCTAAAGCAGGCCGACGCCAAGAAGGTGCCGCTGATCGGCGTGTGTACGGGTTCGTTCATTCTTGCTGCGGCAGGCCTGATGAAGCGGCACGAATGCTGTGTGAGCTGGCTGCATTACAAGGAGTTTCGGGAGCGGTTTCCCGATCTCAACGTTCGTTCCGACCGGCTCTTCAATCTCGATCGCCAGCGCGGATCCTGCGCAGGCGGCAGCAGTTCGGCCGACATGGCGGCGTTGCTGGTCAGGAAATGTATCAGCCGCGACGCCGAACGAAACGCGCTGGAGGTCCTTCAGATCGACAAGGCCCGGACTTCAGCGGACATACAGCCCCGGCGTCCGCTCTACGACGACTATGACGACGCCCGCGTCAAGGCGGCAATGATTACGATGGAACAGTTCGTCGATGGCAGCATGTCTATACAGAAGCTTGCCGCCACGGTTGGCCTGTCACGGCGCCAACTGGAGAGGATCTTCATCGATAAGACGGGGATGTCTCCTGCCAAGGCCTATAATCGTGTTCGCATGGAGCGGGCAAAATCGATCCTTGCCCAGTCGAAGGCGCCAATGATCGAGATCGCGCTGGATGTCGGCTTTGAAAACGCCTCGCAGTTCACCAGAACCTTCAAGCGCACATTTGGGCAAACGCCGTCGCAGCATCGTGCAGCCGTTTCGAGAGCACACTAGAACAGGATGATTTTAGGCCGGGTCGGCCTAAAATCATCCTGTTCTACATTAAATAGTTAGAGCATGATGTCGTCCGAAAACCGCTCATACTTTTCGGCATCATGCTCTAGGCTTATTCAGAGCTCTTCCCACGGAAACGTGTCCAGCCGCTCCGCTCCCCTTGCCGTGATCAGAGCCTGAGTTTCCAGTTTGATGCTTTCGGATCCAGCTTCGGCGATCAGGCTTTCGACGTTGAGCACCATGCCCTCCTCGATGATACCGGTGAAATCGGGGTCGAAATCCGGATGCAGAAGGATCCCCGGCCATTCGTCAGCCATTCCTGTTCCGTGCAGAGCAAGCGTGTATCGATAAGGCTGGTATTTCTCCGGAATCCGCCACGACACTTCGTTGAATTCCTGGAAAGTCATCCCGGGCCTGATGATTGAAAGATTGTGCTCGATCTGATCCCTGGCAGCGGCGTAGAGTTCCTTCTGCTTGGCGTTCATCGCGACGTGTCCCGCTGTCCACGACCGCGAGAGATCGGCGCAATAGCCGTATGGTCCGATCATATCGGTGTCGAAGGATATCATCTCCCCGCGTTTGATGACGTAGTCCGAACATTCCTGATACCAGGGGTTTGTTCTCGGGCCCGCGGTCAAGAGCTTGGTCTCGAGCCACTCGCCGCCACTGCGCGCATTTTCGAAATGAAGCTCGGCCCAGATCTCTCTTTCGGTGCGGCCGGGCTCGGACACCTCGTACATCCGCGCCATGCCCGCTTCGCAGACGCGGATCGTCCATCTCATCAGCTCGATTTCCTCAGTGCTCTTGATGGATCGCGCCCGCTCGGCCAGTTCCTGGCCGTCCATGAGTGTGAAGCCGCGTTCCCGCAATTCGAACGCCCCGGCGGGTTCGAGCCTGTCCACCGCCACGCGCTTGTTGCCGCCATTGCGGCTCACGAGATCCGCGACCTCGTCCGTCCAGGCTTTCAGGCGGGGTTCTATAAGGTTGCCTGATGTGAAGAATATCCAGGATTTCGCCGGCCGGATCTCGTCGATGCCGGGAAGCCCGACATTGACGTGTTCGGCGCCTTCGAATTCGAAAAGTATCGCCGGACCATCGGCCAGGATCAGAGCGTAGCGCGAGGCGTTGTGCATCGTCCAGATGCTCATATTCGATGAATCGAAGGCATATCGGATGTTGACGGGATCGTAGAGAAGCAGGGCGCCGCAATCCCATTCGCGCATCTTCGTGCGCAGGCGTCCCAGACGATAGCGGCGAGCCCGATCGAGTGTCGTGGCCGGCAAAGGACTGATAAGAGGCCGATCCGCTCCCTCAGGATTGAGATATGCCTGCTTTCGCTCATCCTTGAAGACTGCCGGGCCGGCCAACTCGGCGGAATCGCTTTCCTCTCGCAACATTTCAGTGAGCCCCTGTTGTCGGTGAATGACGCGGCGTACCGGGCGCTCAGCGCTCGATGACGAGATCGCTGAGCGGCCTGGAGCAGCAGGGCAGAAAGAAGCCGGCGTCGATTTCCCTCTGACGAATTCCGCCATTGTGGTTCATGTCGACCGTGCCTGACGTAAGCTTCGACTTGCAGGTGCCGCAGACGCCATTCGCACAGGACGACGGGATCCTGACGCCTGACTTCTTGGCACAAGAGAGCACGCTCTGGTCGCCTGTTACCTCGATGCTGCGGGCCTGTTTCGAGAAGGTGACCTGAAAGACCCTCGCAGCTGCCTCCTGAACCGCGGGGATCTCGGCTTCGTCGATGACCGCCGCGTCGAAGCTTTCCTCCAGGTAGTTTGAGGCGGCGACGCCGAGCTCGGCGGCAATGCCGCGCGCGGCGGCCATGAACGGGGCGGGGCCGCAGCACATCACGGTTCGCTCGGCGATATCGGGAACTGCCAACCGCATATAATCTTTCGAAATGCGACCGGTCAGACCGGGCCAGGACGGCTCGCCGGCCACGGTCTCCGGGAGGAAATGGAGGCGAAGGCCTTTCAGCCTGCGGGCGATGCAGGCCAGTTCGTCGCGAAAGATCAGATCCTGTGGCGTCCGGCCGGCGTGCATGAAGACGACGTCGGCGGGTTCGCAACTGTCGGCGATCTCCCGCAGAATGGACATGACGGGGGTAATGCCGGAGCCGCCGGACAAAAGCAGAAGCTTGCGTCCCGACGTCTCGGGCCTGACAAAGTGGCCGAGCGGCCCGTTCGCCTTGACGGTCGCGCCGGGAACCAGGGTGTCATGAAGCCAGTTGGAGATCTTTCCGCCGGGAACGCGCTTCACCGTCACGGAGAAGGCGTTTGTCCGATGCGGCGAGGAGGAGATGCTGTAGCACCTGTTTTCAGCGTCTCCACTATGTTCCAGGTCGAACAGAAAATACTGCCCGGCCTTGAACGCGAACCGCTTGCCTTCGCGCGATGCGAAGGTGAATGTCTTGACGTCGTGGGTTTCCTGCTGGACGTCGAGGCAGATGAGCGCGTCGTCTTCTTCCGGGTTCCAGACGTCGTGAAGGGCGGCCCTGGCTACGGGCATCTGCGGGCTCCTAGTATCCATGGGCGCGCATCCGATCGATGTACCAGCTGGCGAACTTGTCGAGGTTCGTCTCGGAAAAGCGGGAGTAGGGGCCAGGCTGATAGGCCGGGTCGAGAGTGCCTGCATGGGAGCGCGCGACGAGATCGGCGTCCTGGTCCGTCGTCGCGACCCAGACATCCGTCAGCTTGTCGAGATCGTAGTCCACGCCTTCGACGGCGTCCTTGTGGACCAGCCACTTGGTTCTCACAAGCGTCTTGCCCGCCGAGAGCGGGATGACGGTTGCCACCACGGCATGGTCGCCCATGAAGTGGTTCCAGCTGTTGTGGCCCCAAAGATGCGTGTCGCCGAGATCCTTGCGGGTCATATGCCCAAGAAGCTTGGAGGACGCGGCGGTGGCGTCGTGGGTCTGGGATTCGCCGGCGCCTGCGATGATCAGCCGCTGGGTGCGGAAGTTGGTGGCGCAGTCGGCGAGCTGCTCGACGGCCGCCGAGGGAAAGCCGTCGGACTCCCACGCGTTTGTGCGCTCTTCATACAGCCTGAAATGCTCCTCGGCCTGTTCGCGATCCTCCGGGCTCAGCGTCTCGGGGTCGAAGCCGAAGTCGAGATCGACGAAGGAGACGCAAAGCTCCGGATGGTTCGCGGAGCAATGGTAGCATTCGCGATTGTTTTCCATCGTCAGCTTCCAGTTGCCATCCTCGATGACATCCGTTTGGAAGGCAACCTTTGCGTTCCGGATGTCGTAGGGGGCGAGGCGCTCGGTCATGGCCTGTTCGAGGAGAGCAATGTCCTCGGGCGGATTGTCGGAGAGACAGACATAAATCAGCCCGCCGATCGACTTGAAAGTGACGGGCTTGAGGCTCCGACACTCCTTGTCGAAGTCCTTGCCCATGTGAGGCGCGTAGCTGAGCTCACCCGTCAGTTCGTATGTCCAGGTGTGATAGGGACAGACGAGCTTCGAGACGATCGACTTGCCCGGATCGAGAAGGCGGGAGCCGCGATGGCGACAGACATTGTGCAGGACGCGAATTTCTCCGTCGTCGTCACGCAGAAGGATCAGGCTCGTCTTGCCGATATCGATCACCGTGGCGTCACCGGGTTCGGGGACATCGCAATCGAGACCGACACAGATCCAGTGATTGTGGAAGAAGACGTCGATGTCTGCTTCAAACACGTCTTCTCTGACGTAAAGGCCGGCCGGCAGGGAGTGACCGTTGGCACGAGCGTCGAGAAGGGCAGAAATGGACGATGGGAGCTTGTTTAGCATCAGAACCTCTTATGCGAGAGTTTCCCCAGATTGCCCTTGCAGTTCCGATGTTTCAACGGCATAAAAAATTAGGTTCGCATAAGTTTTTATCATGCGATGAAGGGTTCTGTGATGCACTTTAGAAGACGGATCCCGTCGCTGACGGCACTGGTGACCCTGGAGGCGGTGCTCAGAAAGAAGAGCTTCACCACGGCTGCGACCGAACTTGGTGTCACCCAGGCGGCGGTCAGCAGGCAGATTGCATTGCTGGAGGAGGAATTCGGCCAGCCCCTATTCGTGCGCAAGCATCGAGCGATCGAGCCGACGGCGGCATGCATCAACCTCGGAGCCACTCTGGCCAAGAGCTTTGCCGATATTGCCGAGGGCGTGGAAGCGCTCCAGTCGCGCAGCCAGGACGTGTTGACCATAGGGGCGACCGTTGCATTCTCTTCTTTTTGGCTGCTGCCGCGGCTGGCCGAGTTTCGCCGTGCGAACCCAGGCATCCTGGTGCGGGTGATATCCCAGGACAGCCCGATCGCTCTCGATGACGGAGAAGTCGACGTGGCAATTCGATATGGTGTGCCTCCCTTCAGCGATAGCACCGTCATCGCCTCGCACGGCGACGTCATCTGCCCCGTCTGCTCTCCCGACCATCTCAAGCGTCGCGGCGATGGCCCGCTCGGCTCCGCCGACGAATTCATCGAAACGGACGTTCTCGATCGTTCCTGGTATAGCTGGGCGCAGTGGTTTTCGCTCACCGGCGCCAACCTCGAGATAAAGCCGTCGCTTCGGTTCAACCACTATACCGAAACCATCGCAGCCGCGCGCGCAGGCCAAGGGATTGCCTTGGGATGGCGCATGCTGGTGGGGACCTTTCTGGAGGATGGAACCCTGGTGCAGGTCGACGGCGGCGAGCTTGCGGCGGAAGATCGCTACAACGTGATCGTGCCCGTCAAAGCCAAGCGAAGCAACGCACGCGACCTTGCCGCCGCCTGGCTGACGGCATCATTGCACGGGTGATCGAAGCGTGGTCACAAACCCAGCCCGACGGTTGCCGTCCGGTGAACGCCTTTCGGGACGAAGGCGAAGCGATCTGACAGGCCGAGAAAATCGGCCGCCAGGTGAATGACGGAAAGCCACATTTCCGTCCCCTGCAAGCTCGGTTCACCACCATCGGCAAACGGGAATCCTTCGCCATCCCGCCATCTATCCAGCGCCCTTGAGATGACCTTGCGGGCGATCGCCTCGCCGTCGGCCCGTCTGTAGTCGGTCTGCCGGGCAATCAGCAGCAGAGGATGAATCGTATCGAGCAGGTTGCACGCATTGTATTTTGCAGCAACGAAGCCCTTGTGGTTGCGATAGTTGAGATGAACCGTTTCGAGTGAGGCGTGCGGGTGGGGAAGTGCCACGCCGAACTGGGCGTAGGTGCCGCGCGTCAGGCGATAAAAGCCGTTCACCGGTTGAAGCCATCCTTCCGCCGCGGTCGGTTCACCCCACAACCCCGAAACGCTGTTGGCATTGCGGCTTAGCCATTCGAAGAGCGCCTGCCGTGAATGCCTGATGCCGAAAGACTTCGCATTGAAGTACATGGCAGTTCCGATCGCATCGACCACGCTTCCGGCGTGCCATGCCCGGGTCGACCAGGGCAGGGCGCTCAGCCATTCATCCAGTTCCCCGGCCTCGAGCTCGACTGCGTGGACGGGTTGGCGCGGACCTGAACCAAGCAGTTCAAGTGCATAGCCAACCGCAAGGACGTTATAGAGCGCCTTTGGATCATCCCTCAGCGCCTTGCCAAGGATGCGCGAATGTCCTTCCGGGAAAAGGCCGGTCTCTCGGTCCTGAAGACCTTGGAGACGCTCGACGGTCTCCGCCGCATCGAGATCGGGCGGCAGGTGGCCGAAGCCGGCAGCGATCTCGATTGCATCGCAGAGGTGCCGGATCGCCGGTCTGCGGATGCCGTCCGCTTCCAGCGATTCATAGGACCCTCGCGTTTTCCAGCGTGCAAGGATGTCCGGCCACTGGTCTTTCGCTTTCTGGCCGAGCCTCACCAATTGATCTTCGATGTCGCCGGTGCCGGTTTTCGTCGGCGCCGAGCCTCGGCTTCGCAGCACCCGGGCGGGCACGCCACCGGCAATTGCCATGGCGGGAATGTCCCCCGTGACCACAGCGCCGGCGGCGATCACCGCACCGTTTCCAATTGTTGCGCCATCGAGGATCACGCAATTTGCGCCGATCCAGACATCGTCGCCGATCGCGATGCCGATGCTGACGACGCCCTGGCGGTGTATAGGAATGGTCGGATCGTCGAAGCCATGATTGAAGCCGACGATCGATGCATGCGAAGCAATCCGAACGCCATGACCGCACGTCACCGTTCCGGAAACACAGGCATAGGGATTGATGGTGCAATCGTCGCCGAGGATCACATGGCCGCGAACGAGCGCGTGCCCGGCGATCCAGGACCGCTCGCCCATCGTCAGGCTTTCGGTGAAGATTGCGGCATGCTCGGCAATGTAGGACGTCTCGGCCAGTTCCGCACTGCATGATCGCCTGAGTTCCGCCTTGCGGGCGAGGTGAGTGGGATGACGGAGGTCAGACGCAATGTGTTCCCAGGTCAGGTATTGAAGCCTGCGCGCTTCCTTCTCTTCGCTCACTGACGATTGCGGGCTATTGACGTGATCCATTCTGCTCCTCATTCCCGGGTTCAACCGCAGAATATTCGTCTGACTCAGCGATCCATTGCCTCGCTGCATCAGACGGCCTGATCCGTCGAAAATCAAGACTTCCGACAATGGCGGCGCAGCCCTGGTTGAAATGGGGTCCGGCCTCCCGGCGACCGATGCGATCACAAGCGCTCATAGCGGTTTGCCGTGTGGGCGGCCGAATTCGCGATTTGCAGAGGCGTCATGCGCCACGCACCGATCATCGGCAACGCGCTGAGCCATCTGGAAACCGTGAAGTCGAGTTAAGCCGCGTTCAGAAGTTCAGCGCTAACCGGCATTCCCATATGAAAGCCCTGGACGCGGTCGATGCGAAGATCCTTGAGAAGGGAAAATTGTGCTGCAGTTTCGACGCCTTCCACCAGGATCGTATTCCCACGATTGCGGATGAGAGCAATCATGTCCTGAAGCATCGTCAGACCGCGTGGGTTCGAGCAGTCGTGCAGGAAGGTTCTGTCGACTTTGACCGTCTGAAACTCGATTGCCCTCAGCCAAGAGAGGCCCGCGAAACCGCAGCCGAAGTCGTCAAGCCAGATCTCGACGCCGAGTGCCCGCAGATCGGCAATGCATTTAAGCACCTCCGACTGCATATCCATGTCCAGGCCCTCGGTGACTTCCAAGGCTAGTCGCGACCCGCAAACCCCGCACCGATCAAGGATATCAGCGACACTGGCAGCAAAGCCGGGGGAACGCAGTTGTATCGGCGACACGTTGACGCTGACGGTCGCCATGCGATCGGTCATCAGTATATCCCGGCATGCCGTCTCGATCGCCCACCTGCCCAGTTCGAGGATAGCACCACTTCGTTCGGCAACCGGGATGAATGTCTTCGGCGAAATCGCGGTGCCGTCCGGCATCCTGAGGCGCATCAAAGCCTCGACAGCCCTTGCTTTCCCGTTCGTCACGTCGAAGATCGGTTGGTACACGAGCGAGACCAGTTTGCGATCGATGGCGGCCGCCAGCAGCGGGACGAGTTTGCCAGCATGGTCGTCGGGGCGAGGCAAAAACGGATCAAAACTGCGAATGCAGTTTCGGCCACTTGCTTTGGCATTGTAGAGAGCAAGGTCGGCTTCACGGACTATTCGTTCAACTTTCTCTCCAACTTTCTCGCGGGTGAAGGCGACGCCGATGCTGACGGTTACGGTCGACATATCATCTGGTCGCTCGTCG
The DNA here is from genome assembly GCA_000023185.1 of Rhizobium leguminosarum bv. trifolii WSM1325. Taxonomy (NCBI): domain Bacteria; kingdom Pseudomonadati; phylum Pseudomonadota; class Alphaproteobacteria; order Hyphomicrobiales; family Rhizobiaceae; genus Rhizobium; species Rhizobium leguminosarum. Next base: position 226,452 of record CP001623.1, read on the forward strand.
TGAGCAATCGCCAAAGACTCGACTTCCATTCTGATCTTCTCGGCGAGAGTCATCGCAACCTTGGGAAGGGCAGCCGGCATGACCACGATAAACTCCTCGCCACCATACCTGCCGATCATGCCATCCGACGACCCGACAACCGCCTTCAGCGCATTGGCGATGACAGTCAGGCATCGGTCTCCTTCCTGATGTCCGTAGCGATCATTGAAGCGTTTGAAAAAGTCGACGTCGATGAGGAACACGGAGAAGTCGCGGCGTTCGTCTTTCCAGGCGGCCCAGCATTCGTCGAGCCGCCGATCCAGCGCGCGTCTGTTGCCTATGCCTGTCAGGTAGTCAGTATGTGAAAGCTCGAGCAGTGACCTTCCGCGCTCGGACGCTTCCCAATGCTGGTGGCGAGCTTCCGCCGCGTTCAGCAACACATTTCGACGCTCCACGTTCAATCGCCAATTGACGAACGACGTGAAGGCAAAGCACGAAATGTAGAACATGCCGAAGGCAAGCTTGTAGGTCTCGCTTGAAGGAAAAAATTCCACGATCGTAATGAAAAATGCGCATAGAACGAGGCCCGAGGTGATCACCGAAAGCCGAAACGGGAAACTGAAAAACAGGTTGGCGCCCATCATGAAGATGGCGCCGAATATCATGTAGTATGACATGGCGGTGACGTCGCGTGTGGCAATCGCCGGGTAAAGCCAGCCCACATAGCCCACAAGAAGTGCAGTGGCACATGTGATGTCAAGCCAGACGGTTTTCGCGTTTGCCAGGCGCAGGGTCTCGAAAACCAGCAGCGCGATCGTTGCAACGACGAATCGCGCGGCGATCGTCACAGGGGCGACATCGGGGATCAGCCATCGGTCGGGAAGTGCGAAGGCCACATAAACGGCAACCGCGATCCAAAGACCATGCCGTGAGCTCCGCCTTCGGACAGCATCATTTTCAGTTTTCAGAGACTTGAGGGCCTCAGCGAATGAAAAACTGGCGGTGGATTCGTCGTGCTGGACATTAGCGTAAGGCGCGATCATGCAATAACACCGGCCTGACAACCATCTAAAGTATGTTGAAAAGTAAGCCATACTTCGGCGCCCTCCAAAATCGCGTTCGGCAATCTGCAACCGGTTTGTCTTATTGCTTAGCTTTGTTAGAGGGGTAGCATCTGACCCGCAAGAGTAGAATTACCCTTATCCCGTGTGGATTCTAGTCGCATCCTATTTCGAGGTTGATTATGCTTAACGCTATATCAAGGGGGTCTCGAAATGGCACAAAGCCTGGTCTTGGACGGTGAAAGTCTTGTTGCGCCCGGCGAAATTCGTCGGATCGCAAGGAGGGTTGCTGCCCCAGATCCCGGCCAACTGATCGTTGCCAGAGCCGAGCTTGCCCTCAGCCTTGACGTGTCGACCCGTCAGTTCAAGTCCGGCGTCCCCCCCCATGCGATCATCGAGCGTCTTGCCGAAGCCTTGCATCAGATACGGCGGCGCTTTCATCCGGAGGTGTGGGACGTCATCGTTCCGATCGCGCAATCTCATCCGGTTGCTCACTATCTTCATCAAGATCCACTGACCCGCTGGTCGTTCGAAAAACCGCGCGGCTATTCTGGCGACGCACGCCTTCTCGACTTCATCTACGGCCGACCTGAGATTGAGGACGCAGTCTTATCATCGAGCAACTTGGGACGCTCGATCTACGCCTACACTCGAAATGCTTCGTCGTCCGTCGCGGTGAGGGAGCGTCGAGACATTCTGGCTCGCCGCGTTGACGAAATCGCTTCGGCCCGGCCTGGTTCCACCGAAGTCCTCGCCATCGCCGCCGGGCATCTTCGTGAGGGGCCTTTGTCGTGCGCGCTCAGCGCCGGCGCGATCAGACGCTGGGTGGCGTTGGATCAAGACCCGATGAGCGTTGGAACCGTCGCCCGCGATTTCGCCGGCACGTCCGTCGAGGCGGTGAACGGGTCGGTCAAATCCCTGCTCGGTGGGAGGCATGCGCTTGGAATGTTCGATTTCGTTTATGCCGCGGGTCTCTATGACTATTTGCCAGACGCAGTAGCCGTAAGGCTGACCAAGAAGTGCGTCAGCATGCTGAGGCCTGGCGGCACATTCCTATTTGCCAACTTCTCCCCGGAGACGGACGTCGATGGCTATATGGAGACCTTCATGAACTGGGCGCTGCTGTTGCGGTCAGAACGAGAGATGGGCTTGATCGCCAGTGAAAGCGTGACCGGGACGGATGTGAAGGTGTCTGTTTGGCCCGGCTCAAACCGCAGCATTGTCTACTGTGAAATTCAAAGACCGCATTAGGCCGCATGTCTGCCTTCCAATCCGGTAGTCTTCGGGCAGTCGTTTAGTTCAAACCCGGGGCGACCCTATCAGAGGCTGCATGAGAAAGGGCGTGGTTGCTCTCAGCCACGGCCTTCGAGTTTTTTATCGGCCGGGGCAAATCAGACGGCCCATGGCTGTGTCCAGTGTGGTCGTGCCCTTCACCGGCTCGCCCTCGAACCGGATCCAGCCTTCGTTGAAGCCATCGATCATACGCATCCGCGGGAGGGGGTTCTGCATGCCCTGATCGGTGAAAATCTGCTCCCAGGTGTCGCGGGCGACCGGCTCCGCCCGGACGGGTTTGCCGAGGACGGACGATAAGACAGCGGCGATATCGTTGGGCGTGACGCCCTCTGGCCCCATCAATTCGACGACCTGCTTGCCCACCCACTCCTGCTGCAGCAGTTCTGCCGCCTTGGCTCCGACGTCGAAGACAGAAACCATCGGATAGGGCTGATCGAGCGGCTGCAGGAAGCTCGAGAGGACACAGGTCTCGCGCGCCGGCGCGATATCCCAGGCCGTGTTCTCCATGAACCAGCCGGCACGCAGAAAGGCGATCGGCATTGGCAAGGCAGATAACTTCTGTTCGACGAGACCGAGCTGGCTCAAGAGGTTAGGTTCCCTGGCCTGCGCGCCGATGGTGGAGAGGCAAACGACCTTGGCAGGACGAGACGAATGAAGCGCGGTGTTCAGGGCGGCAATGACAGCGCGCACTTCCATCAAGCCAGGGGTCGGATCGAAGGTCGGCGGGATCAGCAGAAAGACGCCGTCGGCGCCGGCGAAAGCCTTGGTGAGCGCATCGGCGTCGGTCATCTCGGCCAAGGCCAGTTCCGCGCCTTTGTCCTTCCATTCCGCTGCTTTCTCCGCATTGCGCGCGACGGCGCGTATCGGCACCCCCGCCTTCAGCAGACGCGCGGCGACAATGCCTCCGACTTGGCCTGTTACTCCGGTGATCACAAACATGGTTGGACTCCTTTGCTGCCTTCACCGCCAGCAGGTTGGCGGTGTGTTACGCTAATCATGTCCTTTGGCGGCATTTGACTGAAGCGCGCTTCTGTCACATGATTGGTGACTAAAAATCACGGATGCCCGATGTTTGACGGACGATTATTGAATGGCGTGAGCGTACTGGCCGCCGTTATCCAGAGCGGAAGTTTCGCGCGGGCGGCGGAGTCAATGGGACTATCGGCGTCGGGTGTCAGCCGCGCCATTTCCCGACTGGAGGGGCGGATCGGTCTGCGGCTGCTCGACCGGACAACACGCACGATGCGGCTGACCGATGACGGCGCGCGGTTCTACGAACAGGTGGCCCCACTCTTGAGCGGTATCGAAGAGGCTGCGCAGACAGCTGTTGGCGCCAGACAGGCGGTGCGTGGCCGACTGCGAGTCAATGTCGATCCATATTTCTCACGCCTTGTGCTCGGCCCCCGGCTCGGCGCCTTCCTCGATCGTTACCCGGATATCCAGATCGAGATCATCACCCGCAACGAGATCGGCGATCTTGTTGCTGATGGCATGGACGTCGCGGTGCGCTTTGGCGAGCCTGCACAGAGGTCGCTTATTTCGCGCCTGTTGATGCAGACGCGCGTGATCACGATTGCGGCTCCCGCTTATATCGAGCGGTTTGGTCGGCCGAGCCGTCCACAGGATTTGAGCGAGCATACCTGTATCCAGTTCCAGGACCCGCTGACTGCAAGGCCTTTCGAATGGGAGCTTCGGTGGGGTGAAGAGGTCGTCTCGATCGAGACCCGCAGCCGCATTTTAGTCAACGATGCCGGCACGACCTTGGCGACCTGCCTTGCGGGGATAGGCATCGCGCAAGTCTTCTCACTCGGGATGGCGGATTATCTGAGCAATGGGCAGCTCGTGAACCTCTTTCCCGACTGGTCGGACGAGACATTCCCGCTCTACGCCTTTTATCCCTCGCGTCAGCATATTCCGGCTAAGGTCAGGGCCCTTATAGATTTCTGCGTCGAGATCATCAAATAGACGGAGGCGCCGCGTCGCCACTGCCGGCTTAAGCCGGCCGCGGCTTTCTGGTTCTGGGAAATTTATCGTCTATGGGTTCTTTCATGCTTGGGAGGAAGTCGATGTGATATCTCCGGCCGTAAAGCCCTTGTCAGATGCGTTCTATGCGGACCGGATACTCGCCGCGCACCAGCAACGGCTCGAAGCCATTGTCGAAGCGGCCGAGCCGGATCAGCCCGTCCCAGCGGTAATCTGCGTAGAACAGGGCCAGGTTACCCCACGGTTTGAAGTAGCAAAGGTCGCCCGGCTGCTCGTTTCCGAAAGCACCGCTGCCTTCTTCGGTCAGCTTGCGCGGCAAATGGACGATCTTTTCGTTCCTGCTGTAGTCCTCGATCGTGAGGTTCAAGGGCAGCATGGAAACGAGATCGCGCGCAGTCGGATTATCGAAGAGTGTCGCGGTCAGGCTTAGCTTGTTGAAGCCTATCCTGATCCTGACGTCTGTCGCCTCGGGATCCCCCGGGCCGCGGTCGTTCTGCCCTTGCGCCACGAGAGGGAGAGCGGCGGCCGCCAAGGTTCCACCCAGCACCGCGCGACGGCTCATGACTTTGGATGTCGTCGACATTGCGCGCCTCGCGTCAGACAGGTTGAGCCGTCGGCCGAAACAGGATTTCGTTGATGTCGACATCGTCTGGTTCGTTCACCGCGAAGGCGACCGTTCGGGCGAACGTGTCCGCGCTGATGGCGATCTTGCTGACGAACACCTTGGCGCCCGCCTGGATGTCCTTTTCGCTGATATGTTCCAGGAGTTCTGTGCTCACTGCGCCGGGTGAAATGATCGTGGTGCGGATATTGTATGGCTTCACTTCCTTCCGCAGCCCTTCCGAGAGGGCGCGCACGCCAAATTTCGTCGCGCAGTAGACGGCGGCACCCGGATCGACCACGTGGCCGTAGACGGAGGACACGTTGATGATGTGCCCCGACTTCTGCGCCTTCATGTGCGGAAGCGCTGCTGCTATGCCGTAGAGCACTCCTTTGATGTTTACGTCGATCATCCGATCCCACTCGTTAACTTTGAGCCGTTCGAGCGGCGCAAGTGGCATCAGGCCGGCATTGTTCAGCATCACGTCGATGCGGCCGAACGTGTTGACGGCCGTGTCGACAAGCGTCTTGACCTGAAGTTGGTCCGTGACGTCGGTTTGGACTGCCTTGGCCTTATAGCCTTTGGCGGACAGCTCCTCAGCCAGATTGGCGATGCGGTCGCTACGTCGCGCGCCGAGGACGACGGACGCGCCGCGTTCGGCAAGGTGACGGGCGGTGGCTTCGCCAAGTCCGCTGCTTGCCCCGGTAATGACGACCACTTTGTCTTCGATTCCTTGGGACATGATGATCTCCTGTTATGAGGTTTCTGAAGGTTCAGGAACGGCGACCGGCGAGCGCGGCAAGGACTGCCGAACCGGCAAGAAGGCAGGCAGCCAGAAGGAAGGTGCTCCACCATCCCACGGTGTCGAACAGCATGCCGCCAGCGAAAGCGCCGCCGGCAATGGCAAGTTGGATCAGCGCCACCTGCAGCCCACCCGCCGCTTCCAACTCACCGGGGACGATAGCGGCCATCCAGGTGTTCCAGGCGACCGGAATCGGCGTCGAGAAAAATCCCCACATGACAAGCAGGGATGCGGTAACCGCCGCGAACGGCCCGAGAGCGATCAGCAGCAGGGCAAGGACCGAAAGAGCAGCCGGCAGGCCTACGAGAACGGAGAGGAGGTGGCGCCGGGCGGCGAAGCCAATGACGGAGGTTCCAGCCAGTCCGCCGACGCCGAGGCCGAGAAGCACCATGGACAGAACATCCAATTCCAGTCCTGTGACGCCTTCGAGGAACGGACGAAGATAAATAGACAGCGCGTTCTGGCCGATGAAGGCGAGAGCGGTCGCCGCCATTCCAATCGCGAATGTGCGATTGCGCAGCAGCCCGAATATTCTGGCCACCGAGACGGTTGATGTCGCCGGCATCCTCGGCAGGACGACCAGTTGCCAGACGAGCGCGGCAAATCCAATCGGTACCGTGATGAAGAAGGTTCCGCGCCATCCGATCAACCCGCCAAGAAAACTGCCGAGCGGCGCGGCAAGGACGAGGGCGAATGCGGTGCCACCTTGAAGAAGCGCAATGGCCTTGGGCAGGTCACGGTCTGACGTCAGGCGTGCCAGAATAGCCGTCGACAGCGACCAGAAGCCGCCGATCGACACGCCGACCAGGGACCGCCCGACGAGAAAGACAAGGAAGTTGGGTGCGAGGGCAACCGCCAAGCTCGATACAACAAGAACCGCGGTATAAAGCAAGAAGACAGACTTCCGGTCGATCTTCGCCAGGAAGGCGTTGCCGAAAAGGCTGGTGACAACCGCGAAGACCCCCGACACGGTGATCGCCAATCCGGCCTGCCCCTCTGACACCGAGAGGTCCCTGGCGATCGGGGTCAGAAGGCTCACAGGGAGAAACTCCAACCCCACCAGAAGGAAAGTAAGAAGCGTGAGACAGATGACAGCAGACCACGAGGTCGCCGTGTCGTCCGTCAGTGAGGTCTCATTCAATGTCAACTCGACGCTCATTCATGTCTCCTGTCCGTTGCCAGATAGATAGCTGGACTGGTTTTGCGCGACTAGAAGCTATAATCTGAACATCGTGATGAAGGAGATTCAACAATGCGGCGCGACGAGTTCACGGAAATGCGTGCGTTTCTGGAGGTGGCTCAAGAGCGGAGTTTCACGCGCGCTGCGTCAAAACTGGGAGTCACGCGCTCGGCGTTGAGCCATACGATCAGCGCGCTCGAAGCACGGCTCGGCGTCCGGCTTCTCTCCCGCACGACGCGTGACGTGGCTCCCACGGCGGCCGGTGCGCGCCTGGTGGAAAGTATCCAGCCGCATTTCGAGAGCATCGCCGCCGGGATCAGTGCCCTCGGCGTGCTGCGCGACAAGCCTTCGGGCACAGTCCGCCTCGTATGTCCCGATGACGCCGTGGAGCTGGTCTTCCGTTCGAGGCTGCCGGCATTTTTACGGGAATGCCCCGATATCACCGTGGAACTCATCGTCGACAACGGTTTCACAAATATCGTGGAGCGCCAATTCGATGCCGGCGTGCGGCTCGGCGAAGCGATTGCGCGCGACATGGTGGCCGTTCGCATTGGACCCGATATCTCTTACGCCGTGGTCGGATCACCCGGATATTTTGCGGCCCGCACCGTGCCTTCGACCCCGCATGACTTGACGGACCACAATTGCGTCAACCTGCGTCTCCCGACGTCAGGCGCTCTCTATGCCTGGGAGTTTGAAAAGGATGGCCGCGAGTTCAGCGTTCGTGTGGAAGGCCAGCTCGTGATGAGCAACATAGGGCCGGCGATCAATGCCGCTCTCGATGGCGCCGGGCTGTCTTATGTGCCAAGGGACCTCGTCCGGCAATATTGTGACAGTGGTCAACTGAAGGAAGTGCTCACGGATTGGGCGCCAACATTCCAAGGATATCATCTCTATTACCCCAGCCGGCGCCATCCATCCCCTGCTTTCTCCGCCTTTGTCGAAGCCTTTCGCTACCGGCATCGGTAACCAACGCTCATGTCGAGAGGCTCTGCCGGACAACGGGGGGGCGTGACAGACTGCGCCTCTTGCTCATCGACGGTTGCCGAGGGCTGTTACCGGGCGCTGTCGATCGCCGACGACAAGTTCACGAAAAACTCGAACCGGACTTGTCCCAGCCTTCCTTGACCGTTTCCATCGCGACATTCGTCGATGTGCTGGCAACGTGGGGCAGTGTCGAGATGCGCTCGCCGAGAACGCGGCGGTAGCGGCCGATATCGCGGGTGCGGATCTTCAGCAGATAGTCGAACCTGCCGGCGATCATATGGCACTCTTCGACTTCGCTGATCTTCTTGATGGCATCGTTGAAGCTCTTCAGCGCGTCCTCGCGGGTATCGGAAAGCTTCACCTCGACGAAAGCAATATGGTCGAGCTGCATTTTCGACGGATTGAGGATGGCCTTGAAGCCTTCGATATATCCGTCGCTGATCAACCTTCTGAAGCGGATCTGGCACGGTGTCTTCGACAATCCGACACGCGCGGCCAGATCGGTGATCGACAGCCTTCCGTCCTCGGCGAGCGCGGCGAGGATCTTTCTGTCGAACTGGTCCAATTCACTAAAGATGTCGGTTTCAGCGGCCATTTGACCTCTCAAAGGTGAATTAATAAGTTCATACAGCCTGTAAACGGCTGAAATCAAGTGAGATCGCGATTTGAGGCTGTGGTAGATTGTGGGCCGGGCAGAAGAGTGCTGAAATCGGTATCGGCGCCGCGCTCAAAACGGGGATCATTCATGCACAACAAAGAAGCGGATGACGATCGGGCGCCGGACCTGCTCGCTCACTACCGGCCGCTTGCGATCAGAGCCGTGGCCGCGGCGCTCACCCTCAAGCGCGACAGACCGGATGCCCGCCCGCTGCGAGAGACGGAATATTCCGGCCCCGCCTGCACGGACGATGATCAGTGGGACGACGAGCCCGGCATCTCGTTCATCCGTTAAACCAGATATCGATTGATAGGTACTTTCATGTTGAACGCAGCGATCGACCCCGCCCCCTGCAATAATCCGACCGACGGCGCGCCGTTTTCCGGCTTTGCCCCACCGATCCGACCGCAATCCGAACTTCGCCAGGCCATTACGGCTGCCTATCGCCGGTCGGAAACCGAATGCCTGCCGCCGCTCGTTGCGGCAGCGCGCGTCTCCGAGGCAAAACGCTATGACATTCGCAGCACGGCCCGCAGCCTGATCGAGGCGTTGCGCGCCAAGCACAAGGGGACCGGTGTCGAAGGGCTGGTGCAGGAGTATTCGCTCTCCAGCCAGGAAGGCGTGGCGCTCATGTGTCTCGCCGAAGCGCTGCTGCGTATTCCCGATACCGAAACCCGGGACGCGCTGATCCGCGACAAGATCGCCGAGGGCAACTGGACCTCCCACATCGGCGGCGGTAAATCCATGTTCGTCAATGCCGCAACCTGGGGGCTCGTCGTTACCGGCAAACTCACCTCGACGGTCAACGACCGAAGCCTGTCGGCAGCGCTGACGCGGCTGATCGCGCGCGCCGGCGAACCGGTCATCCGTCGCGGCGTCGATATGGCGATGCGCATGATGGGCGAGCAGTTCGTCACCGGTGAAACGATCGCAGAGGCGCTGAAGCGCGCCCGGCCGCTGGAAGCGCGCGGCTTCCGTTATTCCTACGACATGCTGGGCGAGGCGGCCACGACGGGCGCCGATGCCGAGCGTTATTACCGAGATTACGAAAAGGCGATCCACGCCATCGGCAAGGCGTCGGACGGGCGCGGCATCTATGACGGCCCGGGTATTTCGATCAAGCTTTCGGCCCTGCATCCCCGTTACGTGAGGTCGCAGGCCGGCCGGGTGATGAGCGAGCTGCTGCCGAAGGTCAAGGCGCTGGCTGTTCTCGCCAAGACCTATGATATCGGCCTCAATATCGACGCCGAGGAGGCCGATCGGCTGGAGCTTTCACTCGATCTCCTCGAGGAGCTTTGCTTTGCCCCTGATCTTGCCGGATGGGACGGGCTGGGCTTCGTCGTGCAGGCCTATGGCAAGCGTTGCCCTTTCGTCCTCGACTATATCATCGATCTCGCACGCCGCTCCGAGCGCCGGGTCATGGTCCGTCTCGTCAAGGGCGCTTACTGGGATGCGGAGATTAAGCGCGCCCAGCTTGACGGTCTCGACGACTATCCGGTCTATACCCGCAAGATCTACACCGATGTCGCCTATGTCGCCTGCGCGCGCAAGCTGCTCGATGCTCCAGATGCGGTCTTCCCGCAATTTGCCACCCATAATGCCCAGACGCTCGCCACGATCTATCGTCTGGCGGGTCCTGATTTCACCGTCGGCAAATACGAGTTCCAATGCCTGCACGGCATGGGCGAACCGCTCTACGACGAGGTCGTCGGAAAGGAAAAACTCGACCGGCCCTGCCGCATTTACGCGCCTGTGGGAACGCATGAGACGCTGCTCGCCTATCTGGTTCGGCGTCTTCTCGAAAATGGCGCCAATTCCTCCTTCGTGCACCGCATCTCCGATCCGAATGTCTCGGTCGAGGCGCTGATCGCCGATCCCGCCGAAATCGTTGCAGCCATGCCCGTTATGGGCGCCCCCCACGCGCAGATCGCCTCGCCAAAGGCTCTTTACGGCAACGCCCGGACCAATTCCGATGGTCTCGATCTCTCGAACGAGGCCACCCTTTCGGATTTGGCTGAGGCGCTCGTCTCCACGGCTGCTGCCCCCTGGCATGTGCTTCCCATCCTCGCCGACGGTTCTATCGATGGAGTGACGCGCGATGTTCTCAATCCTGCCGATCACCGTGATGTCGTCGGCACGGTGACCGAGGTGAAGGTCGAAGAGGCTGCGCGCATCGTTCGCATGGCGGCCGAGCACGCGCCGCAATGGGCCGCGGTGCCGCCGGCCGAGCGTGCCGCCTGCCTGGAGCGGGCCGCCGACATCATGCAGGCCCGCATCAAGGTGCTGATGGGCATCGTCATGCGCGAGGCCGGTAAATCGGCGGCCAATGCCGTCGGCGAAGTGCGTGAGGCCATCGACTTCCTGCGCTACTACGCCGAGCAGGCGCGCAAGACGCTGGGCCCTTCGCATGCGCCTCTCGGCCCGATCGTCTGCATCAGCCCGTGGAATTTCCCGCTGGCGATTTTCACCGGGCAGGTCGCCGCAGCCTTGGTGGCAGGCAATCCCGTGCTTGCAAAACCGGCCGGCGTCACGCCGATCATCGCTTCGGAAAGCGTGAAGATCCTCCACGAGGCGGGCGTGCCCGTCGGTGCTTTGCAGTTTGTGCCCGGCAGCGGCCGTCTCGGCGCCGGCATGGTCGGGGCGGAGGAGACGGCGGGCGTCATGTTTACCGGGTCGACCGAAGTTGCCCGCATGATCCAGGCGCAACTGGCCGAACGGCTGTCGGCAGGCGGCAAACCGATTCCGCTGATTGCCGAAACTGGCGGCCAGAACGGCATGATCGTCGACTCCTCGGCTTTGGCCGAGCAGGTGGTGGCCGACGTCATTGCGTCTGCCTTCGACAGCGCCGGTCAGCGCTGCTCGGCGCTCAGGGTTCTCTGCCTTCAGGACGATGTCGCCGACAGGACCCTCAATATGCTGAAGGGCGCCTTCCGCGAACTGACGATCGGCCGTACCGATCGGCTGAGCATCGATGTCGGCCCAGTCATCAACGACAGCGCAAAGACGGAGATCGACCAGCATATCGAGCATATGCGCGGCTTGGGCCGCAAGGTGGATCAACTGCCGCTGCCCGAAAGTGCTGCGGCGGGGACCTTCGTTTCGCCGACGATCATTGAGATCAAATCCCTGGCAGACCTGACGAGGGAGGTCTTCGGCCCGGTCCTGCACGTCGTCCGCTTCAAGCGAAACGGGCTCGACCGTCTGATCGACGACATCAACGCATCGGGTTATGGTCTCACATTCGGGCTTCACACCCGGCTTGATGAAACGATCGCGCATGTGACCAGCCGCATCAAGGCTGGAAACCTCTACGTCAACCGCAACATCATCGGCGCCGTCGTCGGCGTGCAGCCGTTCGGCGGCCGCGGCCTGTCGGGAACGGGTCCGAAGGCCGGCGGTCCGCTTTATATCGGCCGGCTGGTGCAGCGTGCGCCCGTGCCGCCGCAGCAGGATTCCGTTCATACGGACCTCGCCCTTCGTGACTACATCGTCTGGCTCGACAAGAAGGGCCTGTCGGGCGAGGGGGAAGTGGCGCGTGGATATGCGAGCCGCTCGGCGCTCGGGCTCGAACGCGAACTCACCGGTCCGGTCGGCGAGCTTAATCTCTACGCGCTCCATCCCCGCGGTCGTATTCTCCTCGTGCCGCAGACCGAAGGCGGGCTTCATCGCCAGATCGCCGCAGCCCTATCGACCGGCAACCAAATCGTCGTCGACGCCGGTTCCCTATCGAAATCAGTGCTGGCGGATCTTCCATCGGCTGTCGCCAGCCGAATTTCCTGGACCTCGGATTGGGAAAAGGACGGGCCGTTCTCAGGTGCCCTCGTCGAAGGGGATCGCGACAGGGTTCTCGCCGTCAATCAGAAGATCGCTCACCTGCCCGGTCCGCTGCTGCTGGTCCAGGCCGCGACGAGCGAGGAATTGGCGAGCGATCCCGAAGCCTATTGCCTGAATTGGCTGCTCGAGGAGGTGTCGACCTCGATCAACACCGCGGCTGCCGGCGGCAATGCAAGCCTTATGGCCATCGGCTGAGTAGAACACGAGGGCGCAGAAAATGCGCCCTCGAAACTCCAGGCGGAAAAGAGGGCCTCTTCCCATACCGGCGGGCCCTACTGAGCGCTACATGACCGGAAGCGTGTCATTCCAGTAATATGCGTAGACGATTCACGTCATGCAGGTGGAGAGAGGTTCAGTCGAAGAAGCCAGCATCCTCTTCCCTGAGATATCGCCTGGCCGCCTCGGCGTCGATATCGAGGCCGAGCCCCGGCGCTTCCAGTAGGTCCACCATGCTTTCCTTCACGATCTGCGCCGGCAAGCCGATGACCAGATCCTCCCACCAGGGGTCGGAGGCGCTCGGATATTCGAAGGCGATATAATTTGCCGGCAAGGTGGCGCAGACATTGATCAATGCGCCGAGCCCCAGCAGGCCGTTAGCTGTGCCGTGCGGCGCCATCAGGATCGAGTGCATGTAGGCGCGCTCGGCGACCCATTTGAGCTCGGCAATACCGCCAATATCGGCTGGATCGGGGCCGATGACGCGTACCGCCTGCGTCTCGATCAGTTCCTTGAAATTGTGCCGCAGGTAGATCTGCTCACCAGTGTGGATCGGCGTCGAGGTGGAGATTGTCAGTTCCCGATAGGCCTGCGGATTGACCCACGGCACGTAGTCGCCGGTCAGCATGTCCTCGAGCCACATCAAATTGTACTTCTCTACCGCGCGCGCGAACTTGATCGCATCGGGCAGCATCCAGCCCGGACCGCAGTCGAGCGCCAGGCTGACTTTGTCGCCCAGCACTTCCTTCATCGCGATCACGCAGTCGAGCATGTGATTGAAGCCGCGCTCGCTGATTACGCCCTGATCCATGGCACCGTGATAGCCGGCCTTCTTCTGCGTCACGCCGTAGTGGAAATCCTCGATGGTGTCCTTCATGTTGGAGTGGAACGAGATCCCTTGTTTGACCATGAAGAAGTTCTGCGGCTGCTCCATCATCCATTTGACGTCAGCGGCGTAATCCTCCGGCCGGTCGCCGGTGCGTTTCTGGCGGATCGAGCCGTTGTAGACGCGCACCTTGTCGCGCACCTTGCCGCCGAGCAGTTTATAGGCGGGCACGCCCGCCGCCTTACCGGCAATATCCCACAGCGCATGCTCGATCGCGCTTACCGCCGCGCCGTAGGGCTTGAAAGAGCCGCGTTGGCGGATCTTCAGCATCACTCTCTCGACGTCGGTCGGGTCCTCGCCGATCAGCGCTTCGCGGAAATGCAGCACAAAGGGCTTGAGGTAGGACTTGGTGAACTCGACTTCGCCCAAGCCATAGAGGCCCTCGTCCGTGACGATGCGGACGATCGGATGTTTGCCGATAACGGCGCAGCGCAGATCGGTGATCTTCATCTTCGTTCCTTTTCGCCTCAGCTCCAGGTGCGATCCCAGGAATATTCGTCGTCCCAGCGATCCGTGGGCTGCCAGATGCCGGTGACGCCCGGCTGCAGATGTTGCGAGATCATTTCGTCGACGACGTCGTCAATCCCCAGGCCCGGCTTATCCGGAACAGTGATAAACCCGTCCTTCACCAGCGGCTTGGGAAGGCCGGTGACGATATCGTCCCACCAGTCGACATCGGCGGAATGGTATTCGAGCGCCATGAAATTTTCAGTCGCCGTCGCCACGTGTGCGGCGGCCATCGCAGCGATTGGACTTTCTGCCATGTGGATGGCCATGGCGACACCATGGTCCTGCGCCATGTCGCCGATCTTCTTGGTCTCGAGGATGCCCCCACTGGTGAGCAGGTCCGGATGGATAACGGAGATACCGCCGCTCTTGAGCAGAGGCTCGAAGCCCTCCTTGAGGTAAATGTCCTCGCCAGTGCAGATCGGCACTGTGGTTGAGTCCTGCAGTTGTCGGTACTGCTCGGTATACTGCCATGGGATCACATCCTCGAGCCAGGCTGGCACGTATTTTTCAATTCGCCTGGCAAGACGAATGCCGTTCTGCACCGAGATGTGGCCGATATGGTCGATGGCGAGCGGAATATCCATGCCGATGACCTCACGAACCTCGGCAATGTATTGCTCAAGGAAGTCGAGGCCCTTGTCGGAAAAGTGGAGGCCGGTAAACGGGTGCGGGACGTTATGCAAATCATACGTAGCGTTACGCACGCGCCGCTCTTCAATGGTCTTCAGCGGGCCGCGGTCGGGGTGGCTGCGGTACCCTTCAAGGGAACCGGCAGGAGACACGACCGCACCGGGCACATCTGCGATCTGCATCAGCCCCAGATCCATCTTGAGGAAGGTGAAGCCGAGCTCCATGCGCTGCTTGAGGCGCCTGCCGGTCTCGGTGCCGCTGGGCACGGTGGCATCGGTGTCGCAGTACACGCGCACTTTGTCCCGAAACCGGCCCCCGAGCATCTGGTAGATGGGGACGCCATAGGCTTTGCCGGCAAGATCCCACAACGCGATTTCGACCGCCGATACGCCGCCGCCTTGCCGGCCGTGCCCGCCGAACTGCTTGATCCGGCGAAACAGGCGGTCGATGTCGCAAGGGTTCTCGCCAAGCAACCGGCTCTTCAGCATCAGCGCGTAGGTGGCGCTGGCACCGTCGCGCACCTCGCCAAGCCCGACGATGCCCTGGTTCGTGTAAATCTTGAGCAGCACTGAAGTGAACGGCGCGCCGACAATTTCCGCTACCCGCATGTCGGTAATGCGAAGGTCGGACGGCTTGGAATGCGTATTCACCCGATTAAGCGCCTCGTCGGCTCCATCTGCCTCTGGCATGATCTATCCTCGTTCTGTCGGCGGGGTTCGTGCGCGCACGGCTGCGGCGGCATAGAGACTTGCTAATCGAGACTTGCTAATCCAGCTCTATCTCGTGATTTTGAAGGTAGTCGCGGTTCATTTCAATGCCGAGACCAGGCTTGGGCGTAAGCTTGAGGCTGCCGTTCGAAACATCGAGTGGTCTGTCGATAAGATGATCGTATTTGCCGAGGTTCCACTCCGACGTTTCGAGTTTATAGAAGTTGGGAACGGTCATCATCACCTGCGCTCCCGCAACCACGTTGATCGGTCCTGCGGCGTCATGCGGCGAGACCGGGATGTAGTAGGCTTCGCATAGGGCAGAAATCTTCTTGAGTTCGGTAATGCCGCCGGTCCAGGTGACATCAGGCATGATGTAGTCGGCGAGCCTGTTTTCGAGCACCGGCACGAAATCCCACTTCGTATGGCCGCGCTCGCCCCACGAGATAGCCGCGCTGACCTTCTCACGGACCTGTCTGAGAGCGTTGAGGCTCTCCGGTGGACAGGGCTCCTCGAACCAGTCGATCTGACCAGCTTCCTCGAGGCTCCGACAAAGGCGAATGGCGGTGGGAACGTCGAACCGGCCATGCGCATCGATGAGAATGTCGACATCAGGGCCCGCCGTTTCACGGATCAAAGCCGTGAGTTCGGCGGCTTCGCGCTCATCCTTGCGGGTCATGCTGCCGTCGAGGTAGCCGTCCCGCTGTTCGCGCGCCTGTCCATCGCCGCTGCGGCCCTGGTATGGGAAAGGATCGAACTTGAGCGCAGTGTGGCCGGACTCGACGATGTCTCGAATTTCCCGGACCACAGCCTCGTTGCTGGTGAACTTGGCCTGGTTGGGATGGGTGTAGAGCGCGATTTCATCGCGTACCGGTCCACCCAACAGCTCGTAAATCGGCTTGCCCAAGACTTTGCCTTGGATGTCCCAAAGGGCTATGTCGATGGCGCTGACGCATTCGACTGCGGCGCCGCGACTGCCCATGTAGGTGAAGCTGCGGAAAATCTTGTGCCACAGATACTCAATACGCGCCGGGTCCTCGCCTGTCAGAGCGGCACCGATCTGGCGCAGGATCGTGCAGAGGGCGCGATTGGCGAGCCTTGTCGTGGTGGTGATCTCTCCCCAGCCGCTCACCGCCTCGTCGGTCGTCACTTCGACGAACAGAAACTCTCCCCAATAAGAAGCATCGGATCTGATTAGCCACGGCCGAACGCTGGTGATTTTCATCTCGACTGCCTTTGCTTAAGTGGTGGGGATAACGATATCCCAACCTATGTATTCTATCCTGCCCGAGCGGCGTTACGCGCACGCATGTGTTCGAGGATGTGCCGGCCGGAGCCCTCGACATGGCGTGCAATGAGTTCGGCTGCCTCGCTCGCATTTCCCGCTTTTACATGCGCGATAAGCTCGCGATGCTCGCTAAGGATCGCGGCACGCCGGGCGAGCGTGAAGTTGAAACGCCGGCTCACGGCTCGAAGCACTTCGCGATGCTTCCACCAAAGCTCGGCGGCATGGCGGTTGTAGTGCTTTTGGTACATGACGGTGTGAAAGGCGGTGTCCAGCTCGCTGTGCCTGAACGTGTCGGCGAAGTCGTTTTCTTCAATCAGGCCCTGGATTCGTTCGAGCTCAGCAATGTCTTCGACGGTGGCCATATTCACGAACCATCGCGTCAGGGCCGGCTCGATCAAGACTCCGATCTCGTAGATGTCCCGAACAAAATCCTGGTCTATGGGCCGCACGCGTGCTCCGCGGTTGGGAACGAGGGTGACAAAGCCCTCGCCACGCAACAGTTGCAGAGCCTCGCGCACGGGGTTGGTTGAGGTACCGTGGCGCCGGGCGAGATCGGTGACCACAAGCCGCTCGTTGGCAGCGAGCCGCCCTTCGATGATGTCTTCCCTGATCAGTTGATAAAGCGAGGCGCCCTCGCTGGAGGCCCCGATGGGGTCGATCCCTTCGGGGGGCTTTGCTTTGAAATCGCTGGTTTCGGCCAAGACGGTCCCCAATCAATACACATATTGGTCCGATATCACGCAAGACTTCTCGAAACAATGTACGATTTCTTCAATTGACAGGCAATCTACAATCTGAAAACGTATGATCTGGTCGAAGGGATACATTGGGTGGAAGTCCCGCGGCCGGGAGCAAAGACCGCTTGCCTCGACGCAAAGCGGCTTGGGAGAACCTGGAGGATACCTATGACGAGGATTTCACTCGGCGGTGCCGCCGCGCGCGCAACTGTATCCACTGCTTTGATGCTATCGTTGATGTCCGCGTCTGCACTGGGCGCGCCGGTCGACCTGAGCAAGTGGTCGCCGGAATATGTGCGCTCCATTGCCGGCACACAGGACTTTGACACGGCGGGCGATTGCGCCAAGGTCACCCCCCTCGACTACAAGGGGCGACTGACTTTCTGGTATCAGGGCGTGTTCGAGGGTGACCCCGACCTCCTGCGCCAGTATTACAAGGAGTTCTTCGAGACCTTCCGCAAGACCTATCCAAACATCCAGCTTGAGGAACAAGCCCTCACCTATAACGACCTGCTGGACAAGTTCCGCACCGCGCTCCTTGGCAATGCAGCGCCAATGGCGGTGCGTCTGCAAATCCTGGGCGGCACCGAGTTCGCCTCGAAGGGCTATCTGGAACCCCTCAAACCAGAGGACGTAGGGTATTCGACCGACGACTTCTGGCCCGGTGCAATGAAGGCCGTAACCTGGGAGGGGGTGACCTACGGCATCCCGACCAACAACGAGACGATGGCGTTCATCTGGAACGCCGACGTCTTCAAGCGTGCAGGCCTCGATCCGGAAAAGGCTCCGGCAACCTGGGACGACGTCGTCAAATATTCCAAGCAGATCCACGACAAGCTCGGCATTGCCGGTTACGGCCTCGTGGCGCGCAAGAACGCCGGCAATACGCCGTATCGCTTCATGCCGCAGCTGTGGGCCTATGGCGGCGGCGTTTTCGACGAAGCCACCGCCAATCCGACCTACAAGCAGGTCCAGCTCGACAGCCCGCAGAGCAAAGCGGCATTGCAAGCCTCCTACGATATGTATGTCCGCGACAAATCGGTTCCGGTTTCGGCGCTCACCAACCAGCAGGCGGATAACCAGCCCCTCTTCCTCGCTGGCCAGCTCGGCATGATGGTCTCGCACCCCTCCGACTACAACGTCATGCTCGACCTGCAGAAAAAGACGACGGGCGGCGACAAGGACAAAGCGCAGACCGTCATCGACAATATGCGCTACGGCCTGATTCCGACTGGCCCCGACGGCAAGCGTGCCGTCGTGTTTGGCGGCTCGAACATTCACATCCTGAAGCCCGAATATGTCGAGGGCGGCAAGGTCGACGAGCCGGCTGCAAAGGCTATCAGCTGCATGTGGGCAAGCCCCGAATGGTCGCTGAAAATGGCCTATGCCGGCTCGAACCCGGGAAACCTTAACGGCTTCAAGACCAAATGGATGAAGGAACGCCTGGACAGTATAAAGTTCCTTGATGTCACGACTTCGATGCTGCCATACGGCATCCCGTTTCCGGCGCTGCCCCAGTCCCCCGAGATCATGAACATCATCGTCCCGGACATGCTGCAGAATGCCCTCACCGGAGCCATGACTGTCGACCAAGCAGCGGACGACGCAGCCAAGAAGGTCAAAGACCTAACGGATGGCGGACTCTAGTCCGCGCCTGCCGATCTGACCGGCTGCGCCTCGATCGCAGCCGGTTTCTTCCGAAGAATAGGGGCAGGGCACAGTGACGATCTTGACTGGCAAGGCCGAGGCGCGCCGAAGACTGCAACCTGACGGGCACGGCGTGCTGCGAAAGATTTGGGAGCATCGCGCTGACTACGCGTACGTGCTTCCGGCGATCGCCGTGATGCTCATCGTCATAGCCTATCCGATCTACTATACGATCGAGCTGTCGTTCTTCAACACACCGCCTGGCCTGCAGCTCCGGGACAAGATTTTTATCGGCTTCGACAACTACACCGCCATCCTCACAAGTCCGGTGTTCTGGACAGTCACCTCGAACACTCTGATCTGGACATTAGGATCCACTTTGATCTCATTTGTCCTGGGGTTTGCCTGTGCCCTGGCGCTTCATCGCGACTTTGTCGGCCGCGGCATCCTGCGGGCCATCCTGATTATTCCCTGGGTCATCAGCGCTGTCGCCGCGTCCTATATCTGGAAGTGGATCTACCATTCGGACTTCGGGATCATTGGCGCGGTGCTGGTCGGCCTCGGATTGGCCGACAGGCCTCCGAATTTCATCGACAGCGTCAGCACAGTGCTGCCCTCCCTGATCGTCGTCAATATCTGGCGGGAGTTTCCGTTTGCCATGATCATGATGATGGCTGGCCTGCAGACGGTTCCCGATCAGTTGCTGCGCGCCGCAAAAGTTGACGGAGCCAATGCATGGCAGCGGTTCTGGCACGTCACTTTCCCGCATTTGAGAAACGTCTCTACGGTGACGATCCTTCTGCTGGCAGTGGCCAACTTCAATTCATTCATCATCCCCTGGATCATGACCGGCGGCGGGCCGTCGAACGCATCGCACATCTGGATCACCCACATTTATGAGCTCGCCTTCGGCCGCCAGCGCTGGGGGGTGGCATCGGCCTATTCGGTGCTGCTGTTCCTGATCCTGATGTCGTTCGGCTACTTTTACGTCCGTGCTCTGAGCGGCAACGAGCGGAAGGATGGGAGCGCATGAGCACGGTTGCCGAGACTGCTCCTCGGGTTAAAGCCCGTCGCCGCATGCGCATCGACGGATGGCGGTGGGGCGGACGCATCTTCCTCGTTTTCATGATGCTCTACACCGCGTTGCCGATGATCTGGATGCTGATCACCTCGATCAAGTCCGGCTTCGCGGCCATGCAATTCCCGCCGCAATGGTGGCCCGACCAACCCACCCTTGCCAGCTACCAGAAACTGCTCGATCCGCAAAACAGCGTCGGCCAGGACTTCCTCCGCTTCTTCTGGAACAGCCTTTTCGTCTCCACCGCCACGACCATCCTTTCGGTCATCGTGGCAGTACCTGCGGCCTACGCGTTTTCGCGCTTCACGTTCCCGGGCCGAAACTTTCTGTTCTTCGCCGTCTTGCTCCGCAACATGTTCCCGGCCGTGATCTTTCTCGTGCCGCTCTTCATCCTGATGCGCGCGATCGGGCTGGTTAACACGCATTCGTCACTCGTCCTCACCTACCTCACATTTGGCCTGCCGCTGGCAATCTGGCTCCTCAAGGGCTTTTACGACAACATTCCGGTGCAGCTCGAGCAGGCGGCGCGCATCGACGGCGCGACGCGGTTTCAGGCCTTTGTCCTGATCGTGATGCCGCTCTCGACGCCAGGAATCATCGCCACGGCGATCTATTCCTTTATCGGCGCGTGGAACGAATACATCTACGCATACACCTTCCTTTCCAAGAACGAGCAGTTGACACTGCCGGTCGGCATCCAGCGCTTCTTCTCGGAAAATACGACGGACTTTCCGGGCCTGATGGCGGCCAGCTTTATGATGAGCGTGCCCGTCGTGGTCCTGTTCCTTGTCCTGCAACGATACTTCGTACGCGCCCTCACGGAAGGCGCAGTCAAGCACTAGAGGAGTTGCCGGTGGCCCACGTGGTCCTTAACGATCTGGTCAAGACCTATGGCAGCTTCAAAGCTGTCAACAACGTTTCGCTGACGGTCAACGACGGCGAATTCGTTGCGCTCGTCGGCCCTTCAGGCTGCGGCAAGACAACCACGCTCAATCTTGTGGCGGGGCTCATCCCCATTACATCTGGCGACATCGTCATCGGCGACCGGGTGGTCAACGACCTCGACCCCAAGGACCGGGACATCGCAATGGTGTTCCAGAACTACGCGCTCTATCCGCAGAAATCGGTCTACAAGAACCTGGCCTTCCCGCTGCAGATGCGCAAACTGCCAAGGGACGAGATCGACAGGAAGGTCAAGGAAGCAGCGCGCGTGCTCGACATGACGCAGCTGCTCGAGCGCAAGCCACGCGAACTTTCGGGCGGGCAACAGCAGCGCGTGGCGCTCGGCCGTGCCCTCGTTCGCGATCCGGCGGTATTTCTGATGGATGAACCACTCTCCAACCTCGACGCAAAGCTGCGCGTGCAGATGCGCTCAGAGATCAAGCGTTTTCACCAGGACCTCAAGGCGACGATCATCTACGTGACGCACGACCAGCTCGAAGCGGTGACCATGGCCGACAGGATGGCGGTGATGAACGGCGGCTACCTGCAGCAATACGATTCACCGGCGCAGGTCTTTGCTCATCCGGTGAACATGTTCGTCGCCAGCTTCGTCGGCAGCCCGGCGATGAGCCTTGTTCCGCTGGAGGCATCAACGGCAAGCGGCAACACTGTGTTGATCAGCGCGGAGGGCTGGCACTTCGAGCTCTCGCCACACAACGCCCAGAAGGTCGCGAGGGCAACAACCAAGAAAGTCGTGCTCGGCGCACGTCACTCGGCGATCAAGCTGCACAAGAGTGCGGTGCCAGGAAGCATCCCTGCCAAGGCCTATACGGTGGAGCCGACCGGAGACGTCACCTTCGTACAGGCGTTGCTGTCTGGCGCCATCGTTAACGTCAGCGTGCCGCCGACCATTGCCGTTGCGCCCGACGAGCAGATTTGGCTCGAGTTCGACCAGGAGCGGATGCATCTGTTCGACGGCGAAACAGAAATGGCCCTCAAGGCCAACTGAGACCAAGCGGATGCGTGTGAAACGAGGGCGTGGATGACTACGAAGCTTAAAATCACGGCGATCAAGCCCTATCCAGTATGGGTAGGAACGCGCAACCAGATGCTGGTCAAGGTCGAGACTGACAACGGCATCTTCGGCTGGGGCGAGAGCGGCTTGAGCGGTCGCGAGAAGGCCGTGGCCGGCGCGATCGAGCACTATCGCGAGTTTCTCATCGGCCGCGACGCGATGCAGATTGGTCGGATCTGGCAAGAAGTCTATCGTAGCCAATATTTCGAAGGCGGACGCGTTCTGCAGGCGGCGATTTCCGCCATCGACATTGCCCTGCACGACATCAAGGGCAAGGCGCTGGGGGTGCCGGCCCACGACTTGCTGGGCGGCAAGCAGCGCGACCGCATTCCCACCTTCGCCTCGACCGGTGACGAGGCCGAGGGCGATGTTGCCATCGAACGAGCCCGCGAACTACGCGCACAGGGATGGCAGGCGATCCGCTTCTTCCCCATCGGGCAAAACAGCAAGGACTTCTTCGAGCCGCGGGAGTCGATCGGCGCGACCGCAACGATGCTAAACAAGGCGCGCGAGGCGCTGGGCGACGACGTCGTCCTCGGCATCGACTATCATCATCGGCTATCGGTGGCAGAGGCGGCGAGCTTCTGTAACAAGCTCGGCCGTGGCGTGATTGATTTCCTCGAAGAGCCGATACGAGACGAGACACCGGAGGCCTACGAATCCCTGCGCACGATGACCGACATCCCGTTCGCCATCGGCGAGGAATTTGCCAGCAAGTGGCAGTTCCTGCCCTACATCGAGCGTGGCATCCATCAGTTCAACCGGCTCGATGTTTGCAATGTGGGCGGGCTCACCGAAGCGATGAAGGTGGCTGGTTGGAGCGAGGCGCACTATGTGGACCTGATGCCGCACAATCCCCTCGGCCCAGTCTGCACGGCCGCGACCATCCATCTCGCTGCCGCGGTGGCGAATTTCGCCTGGCTCGAGACCAGGGCGCCCGAAACAAAACTGGGCTTCGACAATTCCGACTTCTTCCCCGTGCAACCACGGCTCGACGGCCCCGACTATCCGGTCAGCGATCTGCCGGGGCTGGGCGTCGAGGTCAACGAAGAGGCGGTCAAGGCGGAGAGCTTTCGGTTCTGGGAAGCACCTCACCTGAAGCGCCGCGACGGTTCTGTTACGAACTGGTAGTTCACCATCGGAGTCTAAAATGACACGTACGCCCGACATTACGCGACCGCCCAAAGATATGATCGACGCACTGAAGGAAATCGGAGCAGCGACGGTTGCCGGCACGCTTGGCCACATGGGCTTCCGCAATCCGCACATGGTCGGTCCCGTACCGCAGAACCGCGGGAAGTCGATCGTCGGGCCGGCGCTGACGCTCCAGTTCATGCCGCAGCGGCCGGACCTCTTCACAGAGGGGGAATATGCCGATCCGGAGACGCAGTTGCACCGCCACGTGCTCTATCATGCGCAGGAGGGAGATGTGGTCGTGGTCGACGCGCGCGGCGACATGAGCTCGGGCGTGTTTGGCGATATGATGTCGACCTATTTCAAAGGCAGAGGCGGCGCTGGCATCGTAATCGACGGGTGCATGCGTGACCGGCCCAATGTCGAGAAGCTGGATCTCCCCCTATGGCTACGAGGCTGGACTCCCAACTACCATGTGCAGACCAGCATCTATCCGAACGCGGTCAACGTTCCGATTGCCTGCGGCGGTGTCACGGTCATCCCCGGCGACATCATCGTCGCCGACGATGATGGGGTGGTGGTGCTTCCAGTCGCAATGGCCACGAAGGTAATCGACGAATCGCAAAAGCATCACGATTGGGAGGAGTTCTCGCGCGTGAAGCTTATGGAGGGCGGGTCGTTGCAGCGCTACTATCCGCTGCATGACGATGCCCGCGGAGAGTACGAAGAGTGGCGCAAAACAAACCGCTTGGAGAACTGAAGTTAGGCTATCGATTACCCGAGGCGGGCGGCGACCTGCCGCATCGACTTGCGCACCGCGTCGAGGGCTTGGCTGGCGTTCTCATCACATGCCAGCGGTTGGCAACCTGGTCGGCGTGTGGGCGGGGCTTTCATGGCGGCTTGGGCCTATCCACCACCGGGGTCTCTTGCGACGGTCTCGATCTCTATCTCGATCTGGGACTGCTGGGCCAGCCAGGCGCTGGCGGTCGCCGGTTCCGGGTCGGCCGAAATGCGACCGTGTTTCTGCATTCAGGAACGCAAGTGATCGTGCCGTATCGATGCGCCGACTGACAGATAGGTGTTCGCAACGCCGTGCTGTGCGCGTCAAAGCCGCTTGACAAAAGGCGTCCGCTGCTACTATTGGGTAATCGATCACCCAAGGATGGTGCGGATCGTGGCAGTATCGCTTTCTGACATCGCGGAACGTGCGGGCGTCTCGGTGAAGACGGTTTCCGGCGCATTGCACGGCGGTTCCGCCCGCATGTCGGACGATACGCGCCAGAAGATCAAGGCCATTGCGGAAGAACTCGGCTATGTGACCAACCTTGCGGCGCGTGGCGTGCGGCAGGGCTGGCTGCCGCTGGTCGGCGTCGTCTCCGACGGCCTCATCACGTCGCCTTTCGCCACCGAGATCGTGCGTGGCCTCGACGGGGCGGCCCGCAGCGCCGGCATGGCGGTCTTTGCGGTCAACCACAGAAGCGGCCAGTCTATCGGCTCGGTGCTCGACGAGGTGCAGCAGTTCCGACCGCGCGCCGTTGCTTATGCCGCCATGTACCACAAGGATGTCGCCCTGCCGGACAGGTTGACCGGCGCCGTCGGCGTCATGATCAACTGCCGCGAGGCTGCCGGCCGCGTCACCGCGCTGGTGCCGGATGAAGAGGGCGGCGCGCGGGAGATCGTGCGTTATCTCCTCGTCGCCGGCCGCCGTCGCATCGCCTTTATCAACCTGCCGGGCATTCTCGCCGGCACGCTACGCGAGATGGGGTTTCGTGCGGCGCTTGAGGAGGGGGGCATTGAGCCCGTCGGCGTGTTGCCGGCGGTGCGCCGCAGCGTCTACAGCGACCGCGCGCCGAGCCTTGTTGCCTCTCATGTGGAGGCGCTTCTGAAATCCGGTCAACGGCCTGACGCCATCTTGTGCGGCAATGACCGCGTGGCGATGGAAGTCTATGCGGCGCTTGCCCGTGCCGGCCTTCGCATTCCGGATGATATCGCGGTGGCAAGCTTCGACAACCAGGTCGAGCTGGCCTCGCGGCTGGACCCGCCATTGACGACGATGGCCCTGCCGCACCGCGCCATGGGCCGCCTTGCCATGGAGATCCTCCTGGCGGAGCAGCCCGAACCGCCGCATCTGCGGAAACTGCCGTTCCATCTGGTCGAACGGGCATCCGTCTGAACATCGAATAGTGCCAAACAGGAGGAGAATACGAAATGAGGATTTTGATGGGTAATCGTTTACTTTCCGCACTCCTAGCGTCCGCTACCCTGGTCGCGACCGCCGGTTTCGCCGAGGCGAAGACCGTCATCCACGTCATGCACCAGGGTGATCCCGGCTGGGTAAAGGCCTATGGCGACGTTGCCACCCGCTTCGAGGCCGTCAATCCCGATGTCGACATCGAGATGATCTACGCGCCGCACGATGCCTATAACGAAAAGTTCAGCGCCGCCGTCATGGCCAAGCAGCTGCCCGATATCATGGAACTCGATGCTCCGTTCCTCGCCAATTATGTCTGGTCCGGCTATCTACAGGCCGTCAAGCCGCTGATTGACAAGGACCTGCTCAATGACATGACGGATTCGAATATCGCCCAGGGCACCTATCCGATCGACAAGGACCTCTATGCGATCGGGCTCACCGACTCCTCGGTCGTGCTCTACGGCAATAAGAAATATCTTGAAGCCATTGGCGCCCGCATTCCGAAATCGGTCGA
The DNA here is from genome assembly GCA_000023185.1 of Rhizobium leguminosarum bv. trifolii WSM1325. NCBI lineage: Bacteria > Pseudomonadati > Pseudomonadota > Alphaproteobacteria > Hyphomicrobiales > Rhizobiaceae > Rhizobium > Rhizobium leguminosarum. The sequence goes on from CP001623.1 coordinate 252,388, forward strand.
TGATGCCTGGACCCGCGAGGAATTCGAAGGCTATCTCGAAAAGCTTTCCAAGCTCGAAGGCGTGAAGTGGCCGATCGACACCTTCCGAGGTTACGGCATCAAGACCGAATGGATCACTTATGCCTACGGCCCCCTGCTCGAAAGCGCCGGCTGCGACCTGATCGACCGCAAGACTTGGAAGGCCAGCGGCACGCTCGATGGCGAGGCCTGCGTCAAGGCGCTGACGATGATGCAGGACTGGGTGAAGAAAGGCTGGGTCGTACCGACTTCGTCAGGCACCAACCAGTTCTACGCCGAGGGACAGCCGGCCGCGCTCGCCATGGGCGGTCACTGGTTCTACGCGGAGGCGTCGGCAGCGATGAAGGACAATATCGTCGTCATGCCGCTGCCGAAGATCGGCGACAAGGGCGTGAGCCCGAACGGAACCTGGATCTGGGGCATTTCCGCGACCTCGAAAAACCCTGAGATCGCCGGCAAGTTCCTGAGCTTCCTTTTGAAGGACAAGGAGTACCGGGAGTACGCCAAGACCCAGTCCGCCTATCCGGGTTTGAAAAGCTTCGCCGCCGAATCCCCGCTCTATGCGGAAGGCGGTCCGCTCGCCGTCGCCTTTGAGCAGGCTTCCAAGACCGCGGTCGCCCGTCCGCCGCACCCGGCCTATCCGACGATCACCTCGGCCTTCATGCAGGCCGTCGACAAGATCTTCAACGGTGGTGACGCGCAGGAAGCGCTGACGGCCGCTGCCGAGAAGATCGACGAGGATATCGAGGACAACGCCGGTTACCCGCCCTTCGACGAGCAGAAGTAAGGGGTTTTGACGGGGCCGGCTCGTCCTGCCGGCCCTGGACTATCTCGGGAGGATGACCGATGAGGAGGAAACAATGACTTTGCAACAGACCTCCACGCCCGCTTTGCGACGTCCGGCCAAACGCCGCGACAACAAGCGGCTCTGGCAGGAAATGGCGATGATCGCGCCTGCCTTTCTGCTTATGGCGATATTCCTGATCACGCCGTTCCTCTTGTCCTTCTGGACGGCGATGACCAACCAGCCGCTCGTGCCGCGCCCGACGCCGGTGCGCTTCGTCGGCCTCCTGAATTTCGAGCGCGTCTTCACCGATCCGCTGTTCTGGACCTCGCTGTGGAACGTCACGCGCTTCACCGTCTGGGTGCTGCCGCTGCAGTGCGGCCTCGCCTTCCTGACCGCGCTCCTCTTGCATCAGAAGCTGCCGATGCAAAACCTGCTGCGCGGCCTGTTCTTCCTGCCGGCGATCACCTCCATGGTGGTGGTCTGCGTCATCTGGGGCACGCTTTTCCAGTACCCGAGCGGCCCGCTCAACCAGATCGTCGGTTTCCTTTCCGGCGGCACGATTCAGCCAATCGACTGGCTCGGCGACCCCAACTGGGCGATGTTCTCCATCGTGTTGCTTTCAGCCTGGCAGGCCTATGGCTTTCAGATGATCATCTATCTCGCCGGCCTGCAGGGCATTCCCGAAGAACTATACGATGCCGCCCGCATCGACGGGGCAAGCGCGCTGCGCCGCTTCTGGCACGTCACCATGCCCGGTCTTCGCCCGACCCATGTCTTCGTGCTGGTCATCACCACGATCCAGGCCTTCAAGCTCTATACGCAGGTGGCAATCCTCACCCAGGGCGGCCCGAACGAAAGCACCGAAACCGTTGTCCACTACATGGTGCGCGCCGGCTTCGAGGAGCAGAAACTCGGCTACGCATCGGCCGTGTCCGTCATCCTCTTCGTCATCGTTCTTCTGATCGCGCTCCTGCAACGCAAACTCCTGAGGCGCTTCGATGTCTGATCTCGCTTTGACCCAGCCCGTCCCGCTGGCAATCGCAAGGGGCGACGGCAAGAGAAGCCTGCGCATCGTGCAGAGCCTCTGCATCCTGGTCATCGCGCTGGTGATGATCTCGCCGCTGTTCATGCTGCTGATCGCCAGCCTGAAGGACGACCGCTTCCGCATCCTCGCTGACATGGGCAGCTTCCGCGCCTTCTGGGTCAGCGACCCGACGCTGTCGAACTACAAGGAGGTCGCCCATTTCTCCGGCGAACTGGCCTATAGCCGATATCTCTTCAATTCGTTGGTGATCCTCGTCGCCACTGTCGTCTCCGGACTGGTCGTCAATTCCATGGCGGGCTTCGTTCTCGCCTGGGGCTCGCTGCGCGGCAAGGCGGCGCTCTTGGCGCTGGTCGTCGCGCTCTATGTCATCCCGCAGGAAAGCATCATCATGCCGCTCGTCGTCATGATGTCGCGGGCGGGGCTGACGGATACCTTCGCGGTGCAGATCCTGCCCTGGGTGGCAAGCCCGCTCTATGTCTTCCTCTTCTACCAGTTCTTCGCGCAGCTGCCGAAAGAACTTTATGAAGCGGCGGAAATGGATGGCGCGTCGGCCTTCCGCATCTACCGGTCGATCTATATGCCGCTCAGCCTGCCGGCGCTCGCCACGGTCTCGATCCTCATGGGCATCGAAAGCTGGAACCAGTATCTCTGGCCGACGCTGGTCACCCAGACCGACTATGCTCGGCCGATTGCCGTCGCCATCGCCACCTTCTTCGGACAGGACAGCATCTACTGGGACCGCGCCATGGCCGCCTCGGTGCTGATGATGATCCCCGTCCTCATTCTCTATCTGGCTTTCCAGCGCTGGTTCGTCAGTTCATTCGTCGGCTCCGCCGTGAAAGGTTGATCATGTCTCTGCAGGCAAAATCCGAAACGTCAGCACCTGAAACCATTGAAGCGGAACTGCCCGAAGGCACGGTGCTGCATCTCTGGCTGAAGGCGCGCCATGCCGGCGGCGAGGCCAAGCTCTTCGTCGCCGTTGAGGGTAACGACATCGGCGAGCCCTCGACCCACCGCGCAGGGGAATTTGAGTTCTTCGCTGTGACGCTCGCGAAAGGCGGTCGTGCCACGCTGTCTTATGATGCGGCAGCCACAGCGCTTTCCGTCGCTTACGCCTTCCGGCCGGAAACCGTGATGAAGGAGGGCATCCGCGTCCTGCACAGCGATGCCCGCACCGCCGCCCCCGACGTGCCCGACAGCTACCACTTCCGCCCACCCTTCGGCTGGATGAACGATCCGAACGGTTTTGGACGGTTCGGCGGAAACGCTCACCTCTTCTACCAGCATTATCCTCATGAGCCGCGCTGGAACACCATGCACTGGGGCCATGCCGTCTCGAGGGATTTCGTCCGCTGGACGCATCTGCCCATGTTCCTCTTCCCGGCGGCGCATCTATCGGAAAAGGACGATGGCCGCGGCGGCGCCTTCTCCGGCTCGGCGATCCCCGGCTCCGGCCCGGAAGGCGAGGAAATCCGCGTCTTCTACACCGAGCATGTGCGTGACCGTCTACCGGAAGAGCAAATCCAGCTTTCCGCCGTCAGCCGCGACGGCATCGTCGCCGGCCCGTCGGAAATCGTGATGCCGCTGCGCCCGGAAGGCTTGAACGTCACCACCGATTTCCGCGACCCCTATGTCTTCAAAGGCCCGGACGGGCGCTGGAAGATGCTGCTCGGCAGCCGCGACAGGCAGGGCGGCGTCGTACTGCTCTATGAAACCGCAGACGCGCAAGGCGTCGATGGCTGGACCTTCCTCGGCATCCTCCATCGCGAGGACGGTTTCGGCATGACGGCGGCGGAATGCCCCTGCATGGTGCCGCTTTCCGGCAAAAACGCAGAAACCCGCTGGGCGCTGATCTTCGGTCTGCTCACCAGCCGCGACCCGGCCACCGGCCGCCGCAACCTCACTTCCGTCACCGTCGGTGGTTTCGATGGCCGCACCTTCGTCGCGGAATTCGTGCAGGAGTTGGATTTCGGTTCGGATGCCTATGCCTTCCAGGCCTTCGTTGATGGCGACGAGCCGGTCGGCATCGCCTGGCTCGCCAACTGGACGGATTTTTCCAAGAAGGACGATTTCCCGACGGCCATGACCCTGCCGCGCCGCATGCTTCTCGACGGCGACACCGTGCTGACCCCGCCGGTCGCAGCCGTCGAAAGCCTACGCCATCGGTTGCTGGACGGCACCGCGCTTGCCGCCGGCAAGACCGTGCCGCTCGGCACCGGCGCCGTCGAGATCGTGCTTGATCTCACCGCGCCGGGCGCCGCCTTCGATCTCACCTTCGATCATCCGGATGTCGATCTAGGCGTTAAACTCGACGCCGATGGTCTGGCGATTGTCTTCGACGCCCGCACCGGTATGAGGCCGCCGCGTTACGTCGCCGCCGGCGCGAATCCGTCGAGCCTGCGCATCTTCCTCGATGCCGGCTCCATCGAGGTCTTCGCTGACAACGGCCGCTGGACGGGGTCCAAACGCATTCCGAGCTTTGCCGCCGCACGTTCGGCGACGCTCGCCGGCGTCGTCGCCGGGGCCGGCGTCTGGCAATTGAAACTGTGAGGGAGGACAGACAATGGCATCGGTGGCAATCGACCGGGTTCAGAAGCAATGTAACCGCTGTCCCACTCCCACATTGGCAGCCGCCGTCTGATCTGTGATCGACATTCCATGGATCATGAACGGGAGTTTCTCCATGGAGACCTCATTGGAGTTTCTCACAACCAGGAAGCCTGGACGTGAGGTTCACCGACATTGGCCTGATGAGGTCAAGGCGAAGATCGTTTCGGAAAGCTTGAGGCCTGGCACGACTGTCAATGAAGTTGCGCAGCGCTATGGATTGCGAGCCAACAGCCTTTCCACCTGGCGGACGATGGCGCGGCAGGGCAAGCTGATCCTGCCAGCACCGGAGGATGCGGTAGAGTTCGCGGCGGTGATGGTCGATCCGCTTGTTTCGGAACCGATGCCTAAAACGGCTGGTCGCCCCGAGATCATCCTCGGCCCCGTCACCATCCGTCTTGAGGAAGGTGCGCCTGCTGCCCGGATCGCTGCCATCGCGCGTGCCTTGGCGGCGGCGACATGATCTTTCCGTCGAACCGGGTTCGAATCATGGTGGCCACCAAACCCGTGGATTTCCGCAAAGGTCATGACGGCTTGGCAGCACTGGTGAAGAACGAGCTGCACAAGGACCCGTTCACTGGAACGGTCTTTGTGTTTCGGTCTCGTAAGGCAGATCGACTGAAGCTGATCTACTGGGATGGCTCCGGTATCGTCCTGGCCTACAAGAGGCTGGAAGAGCACACCTTTACTTGGCCCGGCATTAAAGATGGGCTGATGACACTGACCCATGCCCAGTTCGAAGCCCTGTTCGCTTTCGATTTGGTAGTTTCCGGCCATGCTTGATGCCGCCGACCTTCCCGATGATGTTGCTGCTCTGAAGGCGATGCTGATCGCGGCGCAGGCACGCGAGGCGGCCAAGGACTCTGCGATAGCCAGCAAGGACGAGCATATCGCCCGCAAGGATGAGCGGATCGAACGGCTTGAGAAGCTGGTCGAAGCCTTCAAACAGGCCGCCTTCGGACGCAAGTCCGAGAAGACCGATCCGGACCAATTCGATCTGGCACTGGAAGACCTGGAAACGGCTATGGCCGTGATCCATGCCGAGGATGAGGCGGACACCCCGGCGGCAAACAGGCTTGCCAAGCCACGCGCGATCAACCGTGGCTCCCTTCCAAAGCATCTTCCGCGTGTTGAGGAGGTGATCGAGCCGGACAGCCTCATCTGCGGCTGCGGCGGTTGTCTGCATTGCATTGGCGAGGATGTCTCCGAGCGGCTGGACGTGGTCCCGGCGCAGTTCCGCGTCATCGTCACCCGTCGCCCCAAATATGCATGCCGGGTCTGCACCGACGGCGTCGTTCAGGCCCCGGCTCCAGCATGGCTGATCCAGGCTGGGCTGCCGACGGAAGCGACCGTCGCCCATGTGCTGGTCTCCAAATATGCCGATCACCTTCCGCTCTATCGGCAGGCCCAGATCATGAGCCGTCAGGGCATCGATCTCGACCGATCAACGCTGGCCGATTGGGTCGGTCGGGCAGCCTATGAACTGCGGCCCGTTTTCGATGCGTTGATTGAAGACCTGAAGCGCTCGACCAAGCTGTTCATGGACGAGACCCGTGCTCCAGTTCTCGATCCTGGTTCTCGTAAGACCAAGACCGGATACTTCTGGGCGCTGGCGCGTGATGATCGTCCATGGGACGGCGGTGCTCCGCCAGGGGTCGCCTTCACCTATGCGCCCGGTCGCGGAGGCATTCATGCCGAACGGATATTGCAGGGCTTCTCGGGCATTCTGCAGGTCGATGGATATGCCGGATACAACAGGCTGATCGCACCGGAGCGTGTCGGTCCTGACATCCAGCTTGCCTATTGCTGGGCGCATGCCCGGCGCAAACTGGTGGAGATCACCCGCAACGGCTCAGCACCGATTGCCGAGGACGGCATCAAACGGATCGGCGAGCTGTATCGCATCGAAGCAGAACTACGCGGCCTTGATCCGCAGGCTCGACTCGCTGGACGGCAGGAGCGGTCCGCGCCACTGATCGTCGACACACAGACTTGGCTTGTCCATCACCGCGCTAGGGTCGCGGCAAAGTCCCCGCTCGGCGAAGCCTTGGCCTACATCGCCAAATACTGGGACGGCCTGCAGCTATTCCTGACCGACGGCCGCATCGAGATCGACAACAACAGCGTCGAGCGGACCATCAGGCCCATTGCCCTCAACCGGAAGAACGCACTCTTTGCGGGCCATGACGCCGGAGCCGAGAACTGGGCGACCATCGCCTCGCTCATCGAGACCTGCAAGCTGAACGCCGTCGATCCGCTGGCTTATCTGACCGCCACGCTCACTGCCATCGTCAACGGCCATAAGCAGAGCCGGATCGGCGAGCTTCTGCCATGGAATTACAGGGGTGCGTCCAAGCTCAGCTAAGCCTACACGGGCGCTTCTTGTCCCTTGAACCAGAACCCTCACGGGAGATGGAACCGGCTTATGTCAACTGCATTAAGCGACGTCTCAATTGCTGACCCATCATCCTTATAAACTTCAAGCTCATGGAGCTTACCCTCTACGACATGCAGAAGGACATTTACGGCAGGACGATAATCCACACCTTCCGTATCGAAGTAATATCCCTCCGTGGGAACCCGCTGTTGTACATTGGCGAGTGCACCCGACACCCTAAACTGGAGGCTACCTTCTGCGTCGATAGCTGACACTTTCGCTGTTTCCAACTGGCTGCGAAGAGCATGCGCTCCAGGAAACTCTTTTGCCAGTAACAGCTCAATGAGTTGACGTTCGCTATTAGTCAGATCACGCCACGCCTGAGACAATGCTCTTCCTCCTGCAGGTTCAACCATATTACACTCAGGAGACGCATACCATATAGTCCGGGCCCTCTGTTCCCGCTGGTGCGCATGACTGGCCTGAACCTCCCGTCAATGGCACCGAGCTGCCGAGTAACGGGTGGCTACCGCAAGGTGTAAGCAAGACAACGCTTACGAAGCAATACGGCGCGGCCTCGGTTATCCACGGGGTTTCCGCGGATATCGAGGACGGTGAGTTCGTCACGCTCGTCGGGCCGTCCGGCTGCGGCAAGTCCACGCTTCTGCGCATGCTGGCGGGGCTAGAGGATATCAGCGGCGGTGAAATCCGCATCGACGGCCGCGTGATGAACGACGTCGCGCCGAAGGAGCGCGATATCGCCATGGTGTTCCAGTCCTACGCGCTCTATCCGCACATGACGGTGCGCGAAAATATGGGCTTTGCCCTGAAGCTGCAGGGGCGCGATAAGGCGACAATCAACAAGCTGGTGAGCGAGGCCGCCGGCATTCTCGCACTTGAGCCCCTGCTGGAGCGCCTGCCGAAACAGCTTTCCGGCGGCCAGCGCCAGCGTCGCCATGGGCCGCGCCATTGTACGCCATCCGAAAGTGTTCCTCTTCGACGAGCCGCTGTCCAACCTCGACGCCAAGCTGCGGGTGACCATGGGGTAAACATTGGCCCTAAGCGGGCTCACTCTCAACGCAATCGACACACTTATGACAATAGCGACGCGCGAAGGTCATCGATCAGATCGCGTTCGAACTTTGTAAGATCGACCCCCCGGAGGTCCATCCGTTTGACTAGCTCAATCGCACTATCCAGCGTGGGATACTCGCGAGCGACGGGAGCAAACCGTATCGCGGTCTCGGGGGGAATGCCATACTCGTCCAGCGCGAAGAGGCCGCGCTCCATGAAAAGGCTTTCGGCCTTGGCGGCGTAGAACTCGTAGTTTCCGGGTTCGACGCCGATTTTCCTCAAGACATCACCTTGGATGTGCGAGATTGCCATTAGGCTCTGCGGGAAGGTGTATCCGACGTATTTTCTGAGAAAGCGCAATGCAAGTTCGACCGCATCGCTAACTGAAGCGTCACGCCTTCGATGTTCAACGAAGTCGTCGATTACTTCGCGAAGGCTCTTGCTGTTCTCAACCGAATAAAGCTTTGCTTGCAACTGTTTCCCGGAGAAAATCTGGTAACCTTTGAGGATTTCGGAGTCCAAGTAATCGACAATCAGGTTGCATACCGCCAGCAACTGCGGCGAGTCAGGCACCCCTCGCCAGGCCAGTGGCCTACCAAGCAGTGACGTGTCACGCCATATTGCATCATAAATGTCATATTGCTTCTCGATGTGAACTCTGCGGTTTGCCCTGAGGGTTTCCAGGGACAATGGGCTCTCGCGCGTAACGGACTCCACGCGAGTTTTTGAGGCTGGCGTTAGGTCATCATCTTCGAGGTCCAGCAAGAGTGACATTGGCGTCGTTTCGGATTGAGTGCCGACGGCAACCTCGATCACGCAAGTGTCTGGCTCTGGTTGCTCTTCAAGAACGTAAACTCTCCCGACGAAATACCGGCGCATCCGACCGGCTCTCCCCGCAATGTTTCTAAATGTGAAGTAATCGATGCCCGTGTTTTTGATCCGCTTGTCAAAGATAATGACATTCTCGGCGACGGTGTTCACTCCTTCGATCAACGTCGATGTGCAAATGAGAAATTTAATGGCCCCGGTTTCGAACGCCTTGACCATGTACTGTTGGAGGGCGCGGGGGATGCTACCGTGATGAATGCCCACGCCTCGGCGCAGCGCATGCGTTACGATCCATTCTTCAGGATATTCTTTCTCCAGCCACTCGACGGCCGGCCAGGTCAGATCTGTCTCAGGAAGCAAACCTTCCGCCTCAAGAAGCGTTTCCGCGGCTCTCTTTGCTGAACCTGGCGATTGGCAAAAAATCAAAGTCGGCGAGGTGAGTTCCTCGCAGAGTTCGATCAACTTCTCCTCTCGTTCACCACCGTCTCTTGGCAGGCCGTACTGCACGATATCCAGCGCGATCGTCGAGAAATGCGACGGTAGGAACAGAAACTCCCGTTTTGACGCCAGTCCGTTGATGCCGTCTACATGGGGACCGATCAGGTAGAATTGAGCCCCGTTGGACGAGAGCTTGTGGAAGCAAAGATTGAGATCGACGGCCCGCTCGATACTCTTCTCCATCTGTAGGTCGAGCTTGTAGAACTCATCTATCACAAAGAACGACACGTCCTGGAGATCGTCGCGATTCAAAGCGCGTTCCTGGGTAAGGACGAACACTGTCGCTTTATCCCGAGACGAGACCTGCGTTGGGTGCGTAACGATCGCGTATCGTGAGCCGAATGTCTCGATAATGCGACGTCTCGTCTCGTCGATCAAGGCAATCGTCGGGACGATAATTGTAAGGTGTTTGTGATCGCCGGAAGCAATGATTGCATCCACGATAGCACTCTTTCCGACGCTGGTCGTCGCGCTCAATACAACGTTTCGTTTTGACCTCAGCTCCCGGTAGATTTGGAGTTGGAGCGTATGGAAAAAGTCGACCTTGCCGATCGCAGGCGTTCGATGTGCTTCAAGCATCAACTGCTCTTCGAACGTCGAAACGTCTTTCGAGAGATATGGGATGAGCCCGACCGACCCGACGAGGGACTCGAGGAGTGGCAGCAGACCAGGCGGAAACAAGTCCTTTTTTGCCAGGCATCGGATGACCATTTCACGACCAAGGTCATGGGTCCTTTGCGAATTGACGAGCGTGTTGACGGCACCGAGGACCAACACAGCTTGCTCAGGCCCAAAGCCGGTAGTGAGAAAACTCCTTAGGTCCTCGAGCAGCAAGGTCAGTTCTCCAGACTACGTTTGAAATTGTCTGCGAGTTGAACCGAGTCGTAGATCGGGACCAGGAAAACATGCACCCGTATGTCGGTCAACTTGGATGAGAGCTTGCTCTTTAGCTCTTGGTAGCTATCGGCGACCTCGGCTTTCAGTTTCTCTACGTAGTCGGCTGCGAAGCCGGCCTCTAACACCGAGCTGTCGTAGGCCACAAGAACCGGGATGTTCAAGATGCTTACGATGTCGTCAAGTTTGGCAAATTCTTGGAAGACCTTCGTTAGGGTCGTCTCCTTTAGATACTGCGGTTCGCGGAACTGAATAATCAGATCGCGTTCCTTTCGCAGGAAATCTTGGTGCACAAGAGCGTCTAGCTCGGAAGAAAGGAGCGTCGTCACCGCGTCCCAGTTATCTGAGACGGTTATCCTGGCGTGACCCAACCAGAGTTGGTCACCGGCTGGATCGAAGACGACGTGCCCATTCATACAATCCGATTGGTCGGGGGACACGCTGTGCAATTTGCAAAGCGTCGGTTCACTGGAGTAGTGATGTCGGAGGATTGCGTGGAGCATGGCTTGAGACAGAAGGTCCTCATAGTCAATGTTCTTGTCCTTGAGGGCCTGGGACGTCTTCGCAAGTAGCTCGCGCGCTTGGAGGTGGTTACATTGCGCAAGCATTCGGGGCGGCAAAATCAACTCGGGGATCCACCCAGCGAGGTATTTCGCGAGTTCCAGATTTCTCCATTCCCCGCCATCGAACTCGGCATCGTAAGAGGCGAGACTACGGCGAATTGTAGATTCTTGGACGTCATGAAGCGCGGCGAAGAAGTTTGTGGTTTGGACTTGGTAGACCTTCATGAACGTTCGATTCAGTCTTCTGGCATCCCTAATGGTCTCGTCCCACCATCCCTTCATCGCCTGTTTCGAGATCGCCTTCTTCGCAGGGTGATCCACCATCGATACGTCGCCGGCGTTTCGGGCAATCGTGACAAGCCCTTCATAGATCTTCGCGGAAGCGGAAGCGAATATCGCTTCGCCCTCGCTTTCGAATAAGCGATGTATTCGATTGATGTTCTTTTGCTGGACGGCCTCCTTTTCGCCAGGGACTTGCCAAAGGCAAGCTTGAACCCACTCGGGCACCGATTTCCCATTGGGAGACGTCACCCCCCTTAGTTTGTTCGAGATCTGGGTGCCAAGCTTGGTAAGCGCATCCACAACATGTGGCTGAAAACGACGGTCACGAGGAGTTTTTAGTGGTCGGAGTGTGTGATTGACGTCGCGTATGCTAATGAAGCGGAAGAGGGCATCGACCGGGAACTTATCGGTTCCCAGCGATATCTCTACAAGCGACGTGCCAACCCGCTTTGCTCTGCGCTCGCAAATCTCCGTCAGGTTCCAATTGCTTTCCCCATCCGTGATCTTGACTTGGACATATTCCGTGACATCCGCCCCGTTTCGAAGCCATCTCAAGGCAATATCGTCGCCGGTCTCGCATTCGACCTGCAGCAATGCCGGATCCGACAGCATATCCAAAAGGAACGAGGCCGCGACATGATCCTGGAATGTAAAGCCTTGGCGGGCTTTGACACCTCCGGCGTCGGACGCGGCATATGGATCTACCAGAGGCGTAATGTTCATCGAAAAATTGCAGGCTCCACTTGCAAACAAGATGAGCGTTGTTCGCAAACGTCTCGTTAACGGCGGCCTCTAAGCCTCAACTTTCGATTGCTTTTCGCGTCATCGATGGCGGGCGGTGAATTTCTCGAGCCGAGCGCTTGCAGACGGGGGCCTCTGATGACCGCCGTTGGCTCGAAACCGCCATCATCTGTGTTGGCTCGAATGCCGGCTTTCAGTGAACTGAAACGTAGTGGCTTCGACCCGTCATAGGGACGGAAGCTGCATTCTCCAGATTTCCTGACAATGGCTGCTATCGCAACTTGGATCTTGTAAGCTGACAGTTTGCTCTCGGCCCCAAATTGGTCGTTCCTCCCCGCCGGGCGATGTTACCAGGATGTGCAATCTGAAATGAGCCCCCTCTGTGAGCAGTTGGGTGTGGGCTCGGATTTCATCAAGACGCCCAACTCGAACCTGCACTTAATTCATTTCTTCGGGACTGTTTTCGGTTTCGGTTGATACAGACGGCGTTTAACGTTTGAGCGCAGAGCGTTGCGAACATCCTTATCCACCATCGACAGGTCGAACCATTCGGAATCAAAATAGCCGCCGCACCATCGGATGGTTTCGACATATTCGGGATCTTCCCCGTCTGCGATGATCTCCAGGAACCGCTCATATCCCAATACGCCACCAACATCTTCAGGCGGCCGCGCCCTTTCCCCGGCGACGCAGCTCCCGAGTCTGGGCGTAGCGGCGAGCGTCAAGAACTCCTCAACCGCAACAGTGTGCCGCCAGCCATCCCCGAAATCATAGTGGTAACTGAAGACGGCACCTTGCTCGAAGTCCAGCAAGCGAACCTCTTTCTGATCGAAGACCCGAGGATCGTCATCGGTCCCATCCTCCGTCAGGGTCTCGACTTCCCCATACCGTAAACCACCAATGCGGAATTCATAAAGGTGATAGTTCCACCAGTTAAATGCTGCCTGAATACCGAGATGCAGATGCTCCAGGTTCCAATGAACAGGCAGGACCAATCGGCGCCAAACGTCCGGCTTCATCTCGTCGATAGAAACTCTGACTTGCACGGCGTTTGCGGGTTTGAACATCGCACGAATGAACAAGGTCAGGCTGCGATCGTCAAGAAGACGCTCAATTGTGACACCGTATTCGAACTGGATCGTTCTTCACGGCATCTCTGCCGGCTTGTCCAGCCCTCGAAGCTTACTATCTCTGGTGTAACCCCAACTGGAGCATCGCCATGGATCGAAACGCGGCCGAAATGCTGTCGGAATTCTATATCAAATTCTTCCGCCGGACCGCGATGAAACGTGTGCATCGGATGCAACAACATGTCCGTGCTGTCGAAGGTTACGTCCGGCCTCGAGCATGGATGATGATGGCTGCGGGACCTGCGACGAATGCCTGGCACCATGACCGCCGGCGGCAAAACTCTTCCATCAATCCAGGCGACGTTCGACGACGCGCTAGCGAAATTGCCGGACGGCTATGTCGATGGACATTTTGGTGATCGACCATGGGGCGTGACCGTTAAGCGGTCGGAGGATGGCATACGAACCTGGCTGTATGGCGAGGAGCTTAGCGGAACCGATATTGTCAGCTTCAACCTTTATCGATTGGCTGGATCGGGGTCGATCCTGAAGCCGTGCGAAATGTCTTCCGCCAAGGTGTCGAATTCGTTCTCGGTTTCGAGCCTAGCGCGCGGAGAAAGCCGTTGCGACCATAGTGTCCAAATAATAAGCACAGAATTCATGTTGCATTGCAGCAAGCGCATGGCTGCACTGCGATCTAAGCGCTGGCGATCAGGGCAACCTCTGATATCTTCGGCTCAACGAAGCAATGCACCTCCTCCCGCAGAGCTTCGTGGTTTCAGGCGACCCACTCCTCCTCCCAAGGGGAGCCTGACGGAACAGCGGCACTCCTCCTCCCAGCCGTTGTCCAATCTTTTGGAAAAGCCTGCCGCACCTCCTCCCGCGGCGGGCTTTTTCATTTTCCGAAACAAGTCCGGAATTCAAGCGTCAAAGCAGACTGCCCTGTTCCACCGGTTCGCCGGATTTGGACACGATTGTGGACCCGTATGTTCGCGGGACGAGATGATGAGCGCATCATTCGGTAACGGACGGGCCAGCTCCTTGGCTTCTTCCCATGGCGCCCGCATCCAGGTGTCGGTCTCTTCTTCCGTCAGTAATAGGACCGGCATGGCCTTTTCATGGATTGGCTTCACCAGGTCGTTGGGATCCGTGGTCAAAAACCCATAAAGATCGTCGATGCTCAGGCCGTCCCTGACCTTTCGGACACTCTGCCATTGCGGCACATGGATGCCAGCAAAGAACATCAGCGGCTTACTTTCATCGCGAGCGAACCAGGCGTTCGGCACATTGCCGCCTTGCTGCTGGCTGGCCGGATCCGGCTCGGCGAAACTGGTGACCGGGACGAGGCATCTGTTTTCGACGCCGAACCATCGCTTCCAGTGCGGAAAACTGAGCTTGCGCACATTGGTCGTGCCGCGATCAGCCTCCATGCGGACCAGTTCTTCGAGATCGAATGCCTTGCCTTTCGCCACAAGTTTCTCGGCCTTGGCTTTGGCCGCTCTCAAGTGCGAAGCGCGGCGAGGGCAGTCCCCAGCGCGCATGGACCAGTTGCTTCTTTCCGTCGGCGGTGTTGCGGACGATCGGCCCCATCTGATCGGGGTTCATCTGGTAGGCGGGCATCAGGTTGATCAGGCTTTCGGCGTCCTGGGCCCATTTGGCGACCCAGTCCTTGTCTTCCATGCGATATAGGTTGCACATAGCAGGCCATCTGCTCCGCTTGAGCTCGAATGGCGGACAATCTAGCGGATGGCGCTGATTTCGCTAGTCGAGCCGGAAGACGTCGGCATTGTCCTGCCGTTCGCGCAAGCCCTTGTAGGATGGATGGCGAAGTTTCCCGTCCGTTGTCCAGGCGCCAAACTCGATCTCGGCGATCAGCGTCGGCTGGACCCAGATGACGTCGGCACTTCCGGAATAGGGCAGGGGCGGCTGCTTTCGCTTTCATCGCAGCGTGTCCAGCATCTTCCGCAACCTGATGATTTCGGCTTGCCTGAAGCCCGTGCCGACGCTTCCGACGTGGACGAGGTCGGCACCGCGGTAGGCGGCAAGCACCAACGAGCCGAAGCCGGCAGGGGACGCTGACGACTTCTCATAACCGACAATGAAGAATGCCTCGCTCTGGACGCATTTGACTTTCACCTCCGGCCGGAACGATAAGGCCGGTCGAGGTGCTTGCCGACGATGCCTTCCAGGCCGAGACGGCAGATATGCTCCAGCAGGACGGCTGGTCCGGCATCGAGTGTTTCCGATAGCCTGACGGCGCCGACCTGGTCATTCCCTGGGGCGTTTAACGTGTCCTCGAGAAGGTGTCGGCGCGAACGGTATTCGACACCGCGCAGATCGTGCCCGTCCAGATAGATAAGATCGAAAGCATAAAGGATGGCGTTAGAGGGCTGGTTGCCAGCTTGTTTGCCGGATGCGCGCAGCGATTGCTGCAGCAGCCCAAAATCCGGCCGCCCCTCTTCGTCGAGCACGACCGCCTCGCCGTCGATGATCATCGTCGCCGGCCCGAGCGCTCGGGCGGCCTGCTCTATCGCCGGAAACCGATGCGTCCAGTCAAGCCGCCACGCGTGAGGATCCGGATCCCTTGCGGCTCGATATGAACGGCAAGGCGATAGCCATCCCATTTCAGTTCCCAGCTCCACTCGCTTCCCCTTGGGGGATGGGACTTCAATTGCGCCAGCGCGGGCTCGACGCGCTCGGGCATGGGATCGAACAGCAGCTGTGGTTGGGCTGGATTGCGCTTGCCTGTGACGATACCGACTTGTCCCCGCAATTCACACAAAGGGATTAGCGCTCGCAAACGCTCGGAAAAAAATCCACAGGTAGCTATTGGGCTCATTCCCTTCGGTATTCTGCCGATTTCTAATGTTCAGGATAATATTCCCATCCCTCCGGTTGCTTGGCTCTTTAAATGGGTCGGAACAGCACACGCCTGCGCCCGCGCCATCAGGCGCGAAACGGTCATCGTGCCTTCAGGTGAGACCGTCCGTGCCGTCGAGAAGCTGCCGAGATCGTTGCTGCGCCTTCCCGGCGGGACGATTCTGTCGCCGAAGTCTAAGCCAGCGCACTTCACGTCCGAGGACACCGGGCCACAATCAAGCAGCTGCGCACAGCAAAGTACGTTCAGGGAGTATAACGAACTGGCTAACCTTTGGTGAAGTCGCTTAAGAAATTGTCAATTTCGTCGATCGGCTGCGGTCCGGGATCGGAAGGTAACTTGGCGCCCCTGGCAAGCGCACGCCGTTTGAGTTCGGAAGCTTGTTCTCGCAGGAACGCAAGATACCGTTCCCGAACCTCTTGCATTTCAATATCGCCGGCAATCCATTGTTCGATCCATACGAGGAAACGCGGATCCTCCTCCGTCGGCAATCCCGCGCGACGGAGACGATCAAAGGCTTTTTGCGCGGCAAGGCGTCGTTGTTCGCTCTTCATAACCTTTGCTAATATCCGATTCGGCAAAAGAAAACGTGGCCGACATCTCCGGCGAACCGTAAGCGAAAATCCGCCTACGCCGCACACATTCTGATTTGCATCCGTTGCACCCCTTCCGTGAAGACCTCGTCTGTTGGTCGAAAAGAGCTGGGATCATTGCTAAGTCAATTCGATCGCCGCCAAAATGAAAACCAGGTATCCCACTTTGGGCAGATCACCAAAACGGCCGCCGGTGTCGTCCGTTCAGTATCGGAACTTGATCGAACTCGGGTCTGCTACCGTCCGATTCAGAACACGATCAGGCTTTTTGGATCACGCTTTCGCTGCGGGTATTCCGCAGACTTCCAGAGCTACCGCAGGTCGCATCGCCGCGTGTCTTCTAAGCAAAACGCGTCGCGCGTCCGTGAAGACGTCTCATAACATGACCTCTGGATTTGGCGCTTATGCGCCGCCAAAACGGCGAAGCATGGAATTGAGCCTATCGTTCTCCTCACGGAACTTCACGAGCATGAGCCGTTTCAGATGGCGATTTTCAGCTTCAAGATCAGCCAGCTCTTTCTCCGAGCCGTCCTGATGATGCGGCAGCGTAAACTTAACTCTGTGAAAACAAGATCTGGGAGTGAGGCTTTGGTTCGTTCGGCGCGAAGGCGGGCGATTTGGCGCCATGCTTGGATGGCAGTTGCTCGCAATTCTCGATGGTGGTGGATGGAATATCGTGGCGGGTGGGAACGAGCGTCTGACGGCTTAGGAAATAGCCCGCGTTAGGGAATTGAAATTCGGCATGTGCAGCGACGCCTTCGCTTTGGCGAGGAGTCCCCTTCCGGCGCGCAAAGCGAAGGTCCGCGCAACGGCTGGATTTGCAAGCTATGGAGAGAAATCATGTCGGAAAATCCGCATATGGCCGATATTTGAACATGAATTACCAGGGAAAACAAAGCGTGTTGCAATCTCTGCACAGAAAGCGGATAATTGGACATGATTTACGATAAACGGGCCGTGCTTTCCGCCTATACATCAAACTTGCTCTCCCAGGGGAGGGTGGTTTTTGATGGCCGAGAGGCGATCGAAGCGCTGGGCATCAATCGTGGCGCGTTCCTGGACTCAGCCGAGCGTTTGCAGCGTCGAAAACTACTCCTCAACCCGCGCCACGACTTCTATATCGTGGTCCCTCCACAATTCATGTCATTGGGCGCTCCGCCACCAACCTGGTACATTGACGCGCTGATGCGCCATGAGGGGAATTCCTATTACGTCGGTCTGCTTAAGGCTGCCGAACTGCACGGTGCCACGCATCAGGCCGTGATGGAGTTTCAAGTCGTGGCGGCCAAACGGCTCCCCAAGATCAAGGCCGGTCGCAACCGCTTCGTCTTCTACTACCGAAAGGATATGGAGACCGTCGCCGCGGGCGTTGTTGACAAGAAAACCGAGACGGGTTCGATGAGAGTGTCGTCACCAGCTCTCACAGCGCTCGACATTCTGCGGTATTCTCATGGCGCCGGCGGTCTTGATAACATCTTCACTGTCCTCAGGGATATCGCGCCGCAGATTGATTTCGAAAGCCTGACCAACCTGTCGCGCGTCACCGAACGGCCGGTCGTGCAGCGCCTCGGCTACCTTCTCGACAGGCTGGGTCACGGCCCACGCCTGGCGTCGATGCGTACCGCCTTGGAAGACCGCGGCAACCTGCCCTGGACGGAGCTGGACCGCAAAGAAGCCGGCGATCCCGACTTTTCTACTGAAGTGCTCGAGCGCGACCCGCGTTGGCGGGTCATCGTCCGCCGCTATCCGGAGGCCGATGAATGATACCAGCTCAGAATTTTGTCGCGTGGGGCAATGTCGCGCCTTGGGCCGATCAACGTCAGATCGAACAGGATCTGATTATCAGCCGGGCGGTGGTCGCGATATTCACCGACCCCTTCTTGCGCGAAGCCTTGAGGTTTCGCGGCGGCACAGCCCTCAACAAACTGCACTTCCCGGCTCCGCTGCGCCACTCGGAAGACATTGATCTCATGCGCACAGCGGTCGGGCCGATCGGTCCGGTCCTGGACGCCTTGCGTGTCGTTCTCGAGCCGTGGCTTGGACACGGTCAGTACGAGTCAAGTCCGGTCGCACCGAAGTTGAAATTCCGGATTGAGGCCGAGGACGGCGGCGGCGTCCCCATCCGCCTCAAGGTCGAAACCAACATCAGCGAGATCGAAGCGTATGATCCGCCGATCGACTTGCCGTTTGGCGTGGCCAATCCATGGTTCACCGGGAATGCGTCCGTCCCGACATTCTCCCGTGAGGAAATGTTGGCCACCAAGTTGCGCGCGCTGCTGCAGCGGGAGAAGGGTCGCGATCTCTGTGACCTGGCGCATGGCCTGGAGACGTTTGAGGGCCTGAATGTGGAGAAAGTGGCTGATTATTTTGGCCGCTACGTCGCACTTTCGGGCCAGATCATCACGCGGGCACAGGCTGAGCAACGGATGTTCGCGAAGCTTGCCCGGCCGCGCTTTCTGACCGACATGCAGCCACTGCTTCCGACACAGCAGGCCGAAGCGCTGACCGACCAAACGACCCTCCAGTAATTTACTAGCGTTTTTGCGGCATTCATCGAACGCTTGCCCGGTGACACGTGGTTACGCACCGCTGAAATGCGCAGGCGCTTCGGCGTGGTGTAGAGATATGAATTGGAACGATGGCGGCTAGGTGGCCCGGGATGAGCGACGGAACGAGAGAAGAGGAGCCGCCGACGCACTATTCTCGCCACTATCAAGCGACAATCTGCCACGGCTTGGGATCCGGGTTACACTTAGGCTATCGTCGTGGTCGCCGCGCTCAACGAATCCACAAGGGCAATCGCCCGACCGACACTCTTCCGCATGACAGACGCCTCTGTCGCATGCAGTGGCTGTCGATTTTTTATTCCGAGCAGTTCAGCAAGTTTACCGAAATACCGAAGCGCTATTGAGAAGGAACTGGAAAGTCTAATACTTTGTCCGTGTAGCTTTCGACCAAGGCGCTAAACGGCGTGCCGTCTCGAAGTTTCAGTACGGCACGATGTTCGAGCAGGAACGGCGGCAGGCTAAGGGAACTTGTTTCATGAGCTGTTAAGCCGTCCATGTCCCAGCCTTCGGATAGAGGGGACCAGAGCAACGTGGCAGACAGGTTTGTGCGAGTGAAATTAAGAGCCTGAACGGCTCTCCCAAACGCGATATCGCTGGTCTTCAAAGCCTGATTCATCTCTGCAGTTAATTTTGCGGGTACATACCAATTGTCGGCTTCCGACAAGACGCGGTCGCCGCAGACCAGGCGGACGCGGCGATAAGCGATCAGCTCACCGGGTCCGACGGTCAGAAGTTCACGGATGTGCTCATCGGCCGGCTTGTCTTGCCCGCCCACACGCTGAGCTACAATCTTAGAACCTTCCGGTGCGAGCTTGTGCGCGGCGCACCAGCGATCAAGGGTCAACGTAGCACTGGCGTTACTCAGGAGATTGGCATTCAAGGTCTGAAGGACCGCAAGCGCTTCCACTCGAGATGTCGGCGAGTTCAGCCACTGAGACCCTATAGACGGTTCTTTCGCAATTGCGATCTGGGTGCCCAGCACAATGGCAGTCGCCGCAAGTGCGGCGATGCGAAAGCGTTTCGAAGAACAAAATGACACGGAGAACGAATCCTTTCTGCAGTAAATTTGACTTCTGCGCGTCAAATTTCCTTGATTTTGGCAGGCGCGCGCGGTGTCAGCGTATTTGATGCCAGCAGCAAGATTTGAACTGCGCCTTGCGGTACCGTTTAACGGTCGGGTTCCCGATAGACTTTCTTACCAACTTCCGATGTCCTGCCGTGCTGGTTCACACCTGTTGAAGCCTGTGTGCGCGAGCCGTCCTTTGCTTGCGTCGCATCAAGGTCGTCCATGATATCCTCCATCCGCTCGCCGACCTGTTGTTGGAATTTGCAGCCGTTGGCGACTGAGCCGGCGCTTCCATCCTGGAATATGGAAACCCGATAGACGTGGATTTCAAATGAGGAACATGGCGGCCGTTCCGAAACCTCCTCATCAAATATCGTAACTCTCGCTTAACGGTTTAGCGCCTTTGTCGCCCCTCCCTCATTGCGGAATGTTCATATAGCTGGAGCGGACAAAATAGCTCGCAACCGACAGCAAAATCGAGGAGCAATTGTTGGAAAAAGGTTTTCTTTGTCGACGCAGAGCCCTCCTTCCGGTCGAGTGACAATTGTAGACCAGGCAGCGATACGCCGTCGATGGTTGCCAACCGCAGATGCGAGTAGCCAAGACGCTTCTCTGATTTCTTTTGGTGACCCATGTCGTCGTGCTCCTTGTGCAAGCCTCCCGACGATGACGTCGCCGGCAAGATTTCAGCATTCATGAAAAAATAGCTTGCCTGTTACACTATCGTAACTCCTCACAACAGGACACTTGATGAAAACGACAAACAACGCAACAGGTGTGGCGGGTATATTTTAAAGTATATCGTCTCAAGATTGGCCGGTGGTACGTTAACTTGCCGGAAGCCGTGAGTTATAGAATAAATTATTGTATATATTACTATATATATCGCACTCCATGTCTTTGGCGGTCGCATGAAATGGCAGCTCTCTAACGGCTACGGCAAACGCTCGCTGATCGAAAAGGCAATCGGGCGATAAAAGTCCATCATCGGGCGGCGATTCGGGGCAGTCGCGGCCTGGTCGGGAGACTGAAGGCGTCATCGGCTGCCGTTCTCAATCGCATGCTTGACTATGCACGCCCAAAATCCCTCCGCCGCAAGGCACCGCGGCATGATCAGCCGTTTCAATGATCCCCCATCAGTTCAATTCCAGATCCGTGCACCAACGCCCGGGACGGCTTGAATGCGGTCGTCGCCGATCGCCTTCGTAGAGTTTGCTGTCTCAATGCATCACTTCTTTTCGGAGCTTAAAGCGGCCGTGGAGAGGAACGCGCGGAACTCAACCGTCGTTCAAGAAGTCCGAAGCTGACGCTGAAAGAGTCGTCGTGGCAGGTGCACGGCCATCATTTTTACGCCTTGTGTAATTGTACAATCTATCGCCAGCGATTGGACGTGGTCATGAAAATTGCATCGACAAATGGAGATGACAATGCCAATGACATATCCAGAGAGGTCTGCGCCGGAGCCAGGAGCTCTGCGAGAGTGTAGACTTGCCGCCTCGACCGGCCCAATTCAGCGAATGCCCGCTCCATTGCGGCACCGCCGCTCGTGAATCTCTCCTGCGATTGACCTGCCACTGAACTTTCATCCAGCGGCGGTTAGAGCCTCGGCGGCTTTGAATACGCCAAATGGCGCGGTGTGAGCAACCGGCGGAAACGCGAAGCTTTCATCTTGCGCAGCGTTGGAGCCGGTTGCGGCGATGGTCCCGGCATAGTCTGCCGGGGTCTGATATCCGAGCGATGAGTGCGGCCGGAAATGGTTATAATCCTCAGCCCATTCAGCGATGGCGCTGCGGGCATGATCGAGGCCGAAGAAGAGGCTCTCGTTGAGCAACTCGTCGCGCATGCGACCGTTGAAACTCTCGACATAGCCGTTCTGCATTGGCTTTCCCGGCGCGATGTAGTGCCACTCGACCTTGTGATCCTTCGACCAGGCAAGAATGGCATTCGAGGTGAATTCGGTGCCGTTGTCGGAGACAATCATGTCAGGCTTGCCGCGTCGTTCGATCAGCGTCGTCAGTTCCCGAGCAACACGGCGACCGGAGATCGACGTGTCGGGGATTGCCGCCAGGCATTCGCGCGTCACATCATCGACAACGTTTAGCACCCGGAAGCGTCTACCGCAGGCAAACTGGTCGTGGACGAAATCCAGCGACCAGCGGGCATTGGCCTTCGCTTCGACCAGGATCGGCGCACGCGTGCCGACAGCACGCCGACGGGCCTTTCGCTTGCGAACGGAAAGCCCTTCCTCGCGATAAAGACGGTATATGCGATTGACCCCGGACGGCTCTCCGTCTCGCCGAAGCAGGATGAATAGCCGCCGGTAGCCGAAACGCCGTCGCTCATTAGCGAGGTCACGCAGCTTCGCTCGCAGATCGACCTCCGGCGGTCGATTGGACCGATAACGGATCGTCTTGCGGTCGGCGGATACGATCTGGCAGGCCCGCCGTTCCGAAAGACCCATGACGGCCTTCAGATGCGTGACGGCTTCACGCTTGGCGGCAGGCCCTACCATTTTTTTGCAAGAAGCTCGCGGAGCGCGGCTGCATCAAGCATCTGTTCGGCCAACAGCTTCTTCAGCCTGGTATTCTCGTCCTCAAGCGCCTTCAGCCGCTTCGCCTCGGAGACTTCCATGCCGCCATATTTGGCTTTCCAGTTATAAAACGTCGCTTCTGAAATCCCGTGCTTGCGGCAGAGGTCGGCCGCCTTCGCGCCAGCCTCCTGCTCCTTCAGCACACCGATAATCTGCTCTTCCGTAAATCTCTGCTTCTTCATTCGTCCGTCCCTTAATAGGCCGGACTCTAATCCATTCTGGAGGAAATTCTCAGTGGCAGGTCACCATCGCATTCGATATTCCAGAAAATCGCGGGACTGATGGGATTCTCTCATTCACGGCGACGATTCTTTCAAGAATGAGAGACTTCACAAACAACGATGAATGGACCTCAAAACGAAATAGATAGAAGCTTGCCAAACTTCGTCACGTTGACTCGCGATCACGCGAAACTGACGGAGAGATTGGACAATATGGCATGTGTCGGGTTTGCATCATTGTGGTGTCCTAAAGAAAGACCCACGACATTGGCGCTGTTGGAGACTGGGCACTTAAGTCATCAAATCAGGCACCAAAGAATTTGGGATTCGCGCGAGTCTATGTAGCGGCGAAGGAGAGGCTAGTCGTCAGCATCGAGATTGTCTTGATATCTTATGGAGATGTTCGGCCTTTTTCTGGCGGCCCTGGTAATTGTTTTCGGCCAGCGTGCTGAAAACCCGGCGTGAGGAGGGTGCAGCCGGGCACCGCTTTGTGGAGGAAGTAAAATGAAAAAGTTTATCCTGGGCACTGCGATGGCGCTCGTCATGTCGACGGTGGCTCACGCGGAAACTGTCGGCGTCTCGATGGCGAAATTCGACGACAATTTCCTGACGGTTCTGCGCAACGGCATGACCGATTATGCAAAGACACTGAGCGGTGTGACGCTGCAGGTCGAAGACGCACAGAACGACGTTTCCAAGCAGCAGAGCCAGATCCAGAATTTCATCGCCTCCAAGGTCGATGCAATCATCGTCAACCCTGTCGATACCGATGCGACCACGGCAATGTCGAAGCTCGCGGCCGATGCCGGCATCCCGCTGGTTTACGTCAACCGTCAGCCGGTCAACGTCGACACGCTGCCGGACAAGCAGGCCTTCGTCGCATCCAACGAGCAGGAATCCGGCACTCTGGAAACCAAGGAAGTCTGCCGCAT
Source organism: Rhizobium leguminosarum bv. trifolii WSM1325 (assembly GCA_000023185.1). Taxonomy (NCBI): domain Bacteria; kingdom Pseudomonadati; phylum Pseudomonadota; class Alphaproteobacteria; order Hyphomicrobiales; family Rhizobiaceae; genus Rhizobium; species Rhizobium leguminosarum. The sequence goes on from CP001623.1 coordinate 276,019, forward strand.
TCTCGGCGGCAAGGGCAAGGCCGTCGTCATCATGGGCGAGCTTTCCAACCAGGCTGCGCGCATGCGGACCCAGGACATCCACGACGTCATCAAGACGGATGAATGCAAGGGCCTGGAGATCGTCGAAGAGCAGACGGCCAACTGGGACCGCACCCAGGGCGCCGACCTGATGACCAACTGGCTCTCGAGCGGCATCGAATTCGACGCCGTGATCGCCAACAACGACGAAATGGCGATCGGCGCCATTCAGGCGCTGAAGGCGGCCGGCAAGGATATGACCAAGGTCGTCGTCGGCGGCGTCGACGCCACGCAGGATGCGCTTGCCGCCATGCAGGCGGGCGATCTCGACGTCACGGTGTTCCAGGATGCCGCCGGCCAGGGCAAGGGCTCGCTCGATGCAGCGCTCAAGCTCGCCAAGGGCGAAAAGATCGAGAAGAAGGTCTACATTCCCTTCCAGCTCGTCACACCTGCCAACGTCAAGGACTTCGTCACCAAGAACTGAGGCGAACGCTAAGAGGATGCGGGCTTTGTCCGCATCCTATGTTCGGGCGCTCGAAGTTCCACAATCCTCAAAGATGAAGGACCCTTGAGCTCAGGCTGCTTGAGGATGGCGCTGTAAGCCTGGGTGACACCGACAGTCTCATCTATCATCCAGCCAGCATATCCCGGGCGCGCCAGTCGATCAGGAAAGACGCACACTTGGTCGAAGGGGTCGGGGAAGACCTCCTCCGTCTCTCTGTCGGCCTTGAGGATGTTGGCGATCTGATCGGCGATCTGCGTCAGGCCCTTCAGGTCCTATGACGGAACTATAGCATCGCCATTCAAATATCTCAGCGAACAAAACGAACGCGCCTGCAATATCTCCAGCGCCGGCACAAGGTCAGTATCGTTGGTGACGAGCACCACCTGGTCGACGTCGCCGCTTAGGCGTCGTCGTAGAGGTCAAGCGCCAGATTCACATCCGACGGCTTTTCCTCGAGCTTCCAGACCTGGATCTTGTAGCAGTCGCGCGGCCAGCGCCTCGGATCGTCTGCGGGAACGATATGCTGGTTGGCCTTGGAGAGCGAATAATGGCCCATCACGAAAGAGAGCCGACCGCCGCGATGCGTCGTCAAGGCATAGTGATCTGGGCCTGCGACGATACGGAATCCTCACCCTTCGCCGCACTTTCGATGATCTTTGTGGTGAGATATTTGATCGCGCAGTCCGGATGGAGCGTCATCGTTGCAGGCGTGGCGTCCGGCGTTGGCCGGTAAAGGATCGACGGCAGAATTTGTGTTCGAACAAGGTGAGAACGTCCCATTTAAAGGCGGTCTTGCGCAAGCAACCATAGTAGAGATTGTAGCCGCCGATATAGACGCGTGTTCGAACGCTGGCACTCCTTGCCCCTAAGACATAAAAAAACCGGCTTGCGCCGGCTTTTTCCCCCAACCGCCCGGAGCGCATGTCTCTCAGGATGCTGGGTTAGTTGTTAGCTCTCAATTGGGTGGCCCTCTCGTCAACTTGCTAGCGGACGCCAATGGCGATCGCAGGGAAGGGACGCAAGGGTCGTCCACTCCTTCACCACCTAGGACCTGTACTCCATCGCACAAACTGCTAGAAAGAGCGCCCGCGGAAATTGGAGAAATCGTCCGCTACCGGAGGCGGACGGTAGCGGTGGAACTAGAAACCCGTTTGTTTTCCGGCCGCCAGAAGGAACCTCAAAGAAATGAATTTGGCCTCGAAGATTGCGAAATCCCCTGTTTTCCCATCCATTGGTGCACTGCTTGCAGAGGCTCGTCAGGCTCGCGGCTATTCTTTGGACGACCTCGCAGAAACCACTGGTCTGACTGTGGCCGAGGTGACAGCTCTTGAGAGCGACGAGGATTTTGACGCGTCAAGGATCCGAAGGACCGCAGCCGCTCTAGGTGTTTTAGACAAGATTAGAAGCACGCGTCGCGCTGAAGTCGTTACGCAACTGCGATAAGGGGTGCCTGCAGTAGCTCGCCGGGGTACGGCCGCTCTTAATGGGAAACCCTTGAACGCTCCTATAGCTTATAGGCCATCCAAGCTTCAGACTCAGCCGGGTTGGACGCTTCCGCCTACTCGGGTGGCGCGAATAAATTGGCTAGCGCCTGAAGTCATTCGTCCCACTCTGGCTCTGAAGAGACGCGTGCGCGCCAGCTTGCCGACCGCAATTGTGGAAACCAGCCACGCGATCATCGCAGCACGGTGATCAATGAGCGATCTAACCGAAATTATTTTTCCACCAATCGCAACACTGGCGGCGCGCCATATGAGCTGAACGTCTTGAGGTCGACTTGAACCATCGGGCCACGCCGCGTGTGCATGGTGAGGGTGCTGATATCGACGTCAATGCCGGATTTGTGTACGTCGCGGATTGCGTCATTCATTTGTTGAAGCGCTGTACGGAGTCTTTCCTCAGCATGCTTCTGTCTCGTGAAGTAAGGTGTCATGGTTGACCTGATTGTTTGCTGCTTGTGTCGCTTATGCGTTTATTCGGGATAGCGCTACATATAGATAGGCATTTCGGGCATACCATCGAGCATGCTCCTCTTTAGTCTAGGAATGGTGGCCGGTCGCCAAGTAACTGCTATGGCTTTCGGCCTTTTTGACTTTCGGATTATTCCGTCCAAAGGGCGGGAGGCGGGACGAAAATATGCCTCCCGATCGTTGGGAGAGCTCCGTTATCGCTCCAGCACCAGCGCATCCCATTTGGCATTGACAGTTCTTCGCTCTCGACATGGCCTTAAGCTTGTTGCGCCACATAGAACGCCATGCCGAAGTTTTTATTCGTCCAGTTGGCGCCATTTCAGATTCCACGATTGAAAGAAATATTGGCATCATGTCGTTATGATAAGTGCAGTAAAGCTGGGTCTGGACGGGCGCGCCATAGAACTGGTTGACGCTGCCCCCATTCTCTTCAAGGGCTTCGATCCGATCACCTGGATGCGGAGGGGCGAGCGGTCATCGACGCGGTCGAGGCGGCTGATGTGCTGGTTGCGGATCGCCGGTCTACCGGGCGTCGTATACAGGCGCCCTCAAGCATCTTTTCGATCTTGTCGACCACCGCGCACTTACCGGAAAGCGCGTCATTCTCGCTGCCACAGGCGGCACACCGTTGCACGGTTTGATGACTGAACATCAGCTGCGCCCGCTGTTCGGTTTCTTCAACGCCCTGACGCTGCCGACGTCGATTTACGCCACCGAAACCGATTTTGCGGATTATGAGATCACCAGTGCAGTGGTTCGCGAGCGCATCGAGCGGGCCGTTTCAGAACTACATTCGGTGAATGACGTCCTGTTGCATCTCAAGGTTCAGCGTCTCGATGATGAGTGCGTTGGGGTGAGCGTTGCCAAGGGGCTAGTCCGGTGACGCGGGAGTCGGTATTTGCAAACGTAAGCAGCATTGGCTAAAACTCGCCGAGACATCATCGCAGATACAAGGCTTCTCATAGTGAAAAAAGTGCAGCGCAGCTTTGCCATCGAGTACAAATCAGGTGGGCGAAAACTCAATTCCAAGCCGAACTCCATCTGGGGAAACATGGATCTAAAATCCGTTGCTCAAGATCTGGAGGACGAGGCAATGCCGTTTATGTCATCAACTCCTCAGGCAATAAGCAGCGAGATGCTTGTATCTGGAGAAGAACAGGCCCGGCCGTTATTGACAGTGCCGATTGAGCACGAGACAAATGCATCGGCTTTACAGGAGACCACAATGGCCGACGAAAACGCTACGATGAACAATGCTGACACGCCGGCCGCCACGGCGCCCGATGTGCCGAAAAAAATCCGCAAACCTCGCGCCAAGAAGGTGGTGCCTGAAACCGCCTCAGCCGCCGTTTCTCTGGAACCGGCTGCGGCTTCGAATGCTACCCCCGGAAAGCAGAAGAGAGGACGCAAAGCAAAGTCTGACGAAGGTGCGACAAGCGCCAGACGTGCGCCTGTCAATCGTGCTCCGAGGGCGGTGCAGGCAGCGGCTGCATCGGCGGTGGCTGCAGTTGATGAGATCGCGGATCTTCTGCAACTCGAAGAGGAAAACCAGAGACTGCGAAAGCTGCTGGCGGAAAAGCTCCGTGCAGAAAATGCCGATCTGCGAAAGCGCCTCAACCTCGGTTGATCGGCAGCAGACGGTCAAGCGCTGGCCGCATTCTCATGCTTATTGAAGTGGATTTTGGCGGCGGTTCGTTCTGCCTCCAGCGTTTCGCTCGCTGTTTGCATGCGCAGTAGAATCCGAGGTCGACTACAATGGCGTCTCCATGGAAACTTCTTGCCCGGCTGGTGTCCCCGAAACGGAAGCAGAGGCAAGAATACGGCTCGACCGATGAAGTGAAGCCTGACGTCATGGCCATCGCTCAGCCGATTGAACCAGCAGCCAAAAACGAGCTTGGCGCCACAGACCGTCCAGCGGACGAAAGGCCACTCCTTGACAGTCGTTCCACGGCGGCGTCAGTCGACCCGGATCATGCCGACAAAGCGGGCAGCACTGTTGACGATCACGCAGATATCGAAGCCGCAAAGTCGGCGGAAGCGGCTGATCCGGCTTTGCCCGATGTGGCCAATACAGCCGCGCGTGCCGCACCGAAGATCTTTCGAGTTGGCGGGGGTCAAACGCTAAAGCGCAGCATGCGGCGCACGAAAGTGGAAGAGATCGCGGTTGTTCTTGCACCGTCTCGAGGCGCCGCCGCTTCTGACGATGCAATCAATCTCGATGAAGAAATCCGGCTTCTCCGGGATCAGCTGGCGCGCAAGCTTCAGATACAGAATACACAATTAAAGAGGATGCTGCAGCGGTTTGAGCGCTGAAGCGTCCAGTCACGGACAGCCCGCTCCGGTTCCGTCACCAGCCTCGGGGGCGGTCGCACGCGCGCCTGAAATCAGCCGGGATGCCAATCGGCTGCTGTGTTACAGGAGGATTGAACAATGTCAGGCTCTCCATTGACGCGAGTAACGGTTGCGTGTGTATCTCCGTTCGCCGTTGACACCCTGCCGAAAGCTGTGAACAGATCGCGGTTCCTCAGCAACTCGGAGGGAACCTGATCTGGAATGGAATAGCTTCGCGCTGTGTCTTCTCCGCCTGCAACCCCTCACTGCCCGCTAGGCGCTTTCAAAACGCGAGCGAACGGGTGCCAAAACACAAGCTGTTTAGGTTCTTCAGTCGGATGACGTGATATGGCTCTGACAGTTCTTGGGGCAGACGCGGGCGCATGCGCCGCAGCCGATACAACGGCCCGGATGATCGACAATCATCAGCAATCGCTCCACCTCATCGTCTGCGCCATCCCCGGCGTCTACAATATCGCCGGAGTCGGTGATGCCGCCAAGGTGCATGACGTCACGCGAGCAGACTTTGAAACAGCGGCCGCAGCCAATGCAGCTTGCGTTTATCCGGCTCAAATATTCGGGTAACCACCTAGACCCGTCGCGGCTTACGAATGAAACCACCATCGTGTTCTCCGATGCAGTGAGTTCTGCTCCGGCAACGCCGGATATGGCGTTGCTCTTGAGAGTCGTTTCGGAAACGTTGGGATCGACGGTGCGACACGGATGCTTTTCCTGTAAACAGGTCTCATTGAGCGTTGCCATGGTACCTCCTTCAGCCGTTTGAGCTTTTTCTGAACTGATGCTCCAGCGACAAGAGCTGTCGTCCTTGCGTGAGAAGAATTCTCAATCGTCGTGCCAAGTCGCCCAAAAATGGCTGCGAAGTCCAACACGCTGCTATTTCATCTGCTTAGACGCCAAAAAATAAGAGACTAAAAAAGAAACCAAGTGGCTGACGCCGCGGGATGTCGTGACAATTTTGTATACTGTGTCTTATGGATGTCGTTGCGTACACAATCTGCCTCGTTGAGGGCGGAACAAAAAACACGTCCAAGACGACCACCAGCCTCTTGAGTGTAAGCGCGATTTTCCATGCACATTGACGTAGGCGGTATCTCTGAACCAGCCCCTTTCGCGAAGCGATATCCGGGTCTGTCAGGCAGCGGAGGCTTTGGAGAAGTTGAACGGCAGCAGGTCGCCGATGTCGGCTGCTTCTTCGCGCTGAGGCAACTCAGCAAGCACGTGGCGTAGCCAGGTGAGTGGGTCGACGCCACAGGCGCGGCAGGTCAGCATCAGACTGTAGATCACGGCGCTGGCCCTGGCTCCGTCAGCGGTATCGCTGAACAGCCACGATTTTCTTCCGGTCGCAAAAACTCTGATGTCGCGTTCCAGAATGTTGTTATCGATCGGGATCCTGCCGTCGCTGATGTAGCGCGTCAGGTAATCCCATTGGTTCAGGGTGTAGGACACGGCATCGCCTAGCTTGGTATCCGGCACGACCTTCGGCGCGATATTGTCGAGCCACGTCTTTAGGGCGATGAGGACAGGCAAGCTGTGCTGTTGCCGGAAACGACGACTGCAATCGGCCTGCGTTTCACCGGCGTCGGGCGTTTGGTCTCTTGCCTGCTTTTCGATACGGTAGAGCTGCTCGAAGAACCGGAGCGCCTGTTCCGGCGGTCCGCCTCCATTCTTCCGGGTTTTGAGAGCCTCGACGAAGCGCCGCCGGGAATGGGCCATGCATCCGACATGGGTTGCGCCATGCAATGTGCGCCATGCGGTGTATCCATCGGTCACCAATATGCCGCTATAGTTACCGAGAAAGGTCTGCGGGTGGACCTGGCCGCGGCCCTGTTGATAGTCGAGAAGCACGATTGGCTCCTCACTATCGTCGCTGCTGCGATACGCCCACATGTAAGATGTGCTGGTGGCTTCCTTGTCTTTTTCCTTCAAGACCTGAACTGTCGTCTCGTCACCATGAATGAGAGGCTGCGACTGAAGCCGCAATCTCAGCGCATCGTAGATGCGATGCAAATGCCTCTCGCTCGAACCGATCACCCAGTGCGCGAGAGCACCTCGGCTGATCGGTACGCCGGCCCGTTCGAACGTTTGCGCCACGCGGTAGAGCGGCGTGCCGTCGACATATTTGTGGACGAGTGCGAAGGCCAGCGTGGAGGCGGTGGCGATGCTGCCCGGCAATGGTTGCGGCGGCATCGGTGCGATCACGACAGGTGTGTTGATGCCGGTGCGGTCGCAATGGCGGCAGGCGTATTTGAACCGCACATTCTGCAGAACCTTAGCCTTGACCTCGATATGAAGCTGCTCGGTAATGGCCTCGCCCATGCGATGCATTTGACTGTCGCAGCAAGGGCAAACTTTCCGATCGTCGGGAAGGTCGTATTCGACACGCTCGCGGGGCAGGTCTTCTGGCAGAGGTCTGCGGCCCCGCTTTTTACCCGCGGCACTTTCGACTGCAGGCAGGCCTGTATCCGGGAGATCGGCGACGTCGTCGCCATGATCAGGATCATCCTCGTCTGCGGCCTCTTCGGCTTCGTTGAAGAGGCGATCGACGTGCTTTTCGCTGCGGGGTGCAAACCGATGCAGCCTTGCGAGTGCCAGTTCCTCTTCCAGCTTGACGACCCGCCGTGACAGCGCTTCCTTCTCGGCTTTGAGCGCAGCGATTTCGGCAGCACTTGCCGCCAACTGCGCCATCAGCTCTGCAACATCAGGTTCGCCGGTTCGGGTCATCCCAGTTTTGAATCTGAACCGCGTCGCCGCGTCAACAGATCAACACGCCACCTCAGCCAGCGATCTGATATTGCCGCACGGGATGGCGGATCATCGCATCGATATCGATCCCGTCGAGAATCCAGTGCAGTTGCTCGGTCGTCAGTATAACCACCGGCACCTCTCGGCGCGGCCATCGGAACGTATGCATCCGGTGAAGGCCGCAGGTTAGGCTGCTTGAGCGTTCAGTCCGTGCGGCTGCCAATTCCACGGAAGCAATTGCTCCAGCTTACTGATTGGCGTGTCGGCGATGCGGGCCAGGACGTCAGCAAGCCAGGCCTGCGGATCGATGTCGTTTAGCTTGGCACTCATGATCAGCGTGACCATGAAGGCGGCACGATCAGCGCCGCGATCCGATCCGGCGAAGAGCCACGACTTCCTTCCAAGTGCAAAACCCCTGAGCGCTCGCTCGGCGGCATTGTTCGTGAGACAAATCCGGCCGTCGTCGAGGAAAGACTCGAAGCCGTTCCAGCGCTTCAGCATGTAGTCGATCGGCTCGGCGACGGGAGAACTGCGCGACAGTTTTGCCCGCTCGGTTTGAAGCCAGCGGTGCAGTTCGCCGACAAGCGGCAGGCTGCCCTTGCGACGGTGCTCCAGGCGTTGATCGGCGGCAAGTCCGTTGATCTCACGCTCGATGTCGAACAGCGCATCGATCCGTTTGACGGCTTCCAGCGCCATAGGCGAGATCGGCGCGGCGCGGCTGCCGCGTTTGGCATTCGTGGCGATGTCGGCCAGCACGAAGAACTTGCGCCTCGCGTGCGACCAGCAGAGCGCCTGCGTCAGCGGCCCCGGATCGCGGTCTACCTTGAACAGCGGATTGTAGCCGCCATAGGCATCAGCCTGCAGAATGCCGGTGAAGGTCTTCAAGTGGCGCTCGGGATGCTCTTGTCGTCGATCTCGCGAAGCATAGTAGAGAGCCGCCGGCGGCGATTGCCCGCCGAACGGCCGGTCATCTCGGACATAGGTCCAGATGCGACCCGTATCGGTCTTTCCCTTCGCCAGGATCGGCACTGTGGTGTCGTCACCATGCAGCCGCTCGGCAGCCAGGACATGCGCTTCGATCAACGCATGGAGTGGCTTCAGCGCCGCGGCGCAAGCGCCGACCTGATCTGCCAGCGTCGACAGGCTGAGGTCGATACCCTCACGGCCATAGCGCTCGCTCTGGCGGTTCAGCGGTTGATGCTGCGCGAACTTCTCAAACAGTATCATCGCCAGAAGGCTGGGCCCGGCAAAGCCCCGCGGCGTCACATGGAAAGGAGCTGGTGGCTGGGTGATCTTCTCGCATTCGCGGCAGGTGAACTTCTCCCGCACCGTTTGGATCACCTTCCACTGACGCGGGATGACCTCCAGGGTCTCGGTGATGTCTTCGCCCAGCTTCGACAGCTTGCCCGAACCGCAACAAGGGCAGCTCGCCGGGGCCGCGATAACGACACGCTCGCGCGGCAGATGTTCAGGGAATGGTTTCCGTGATGGACGCTTGCGCTCGAAAGCCCTGACCGTCGAGGCTTTGGCCGCAACCTCTGCCGCCAGTTCGTCTTCGCCAGCGTCAGCTTCCAGCTCCTCGAGCTGCAGTTCCATCTGTTCGAGGAGTCGCGCCTTGCGTTCTGACCGGCTGCCGTAAAGTTCGCGGCGAACCTTCTCGATCTCCAGCTTCAACCGCGCGATCAGCGCTTCGGAATGCGACACGAGCGCCTTTGCGCTGGCGGCTTGCGCCTTGGCGATCGCAGCTTCTGCCTCGGCAGTGATACGCCGGGCACGCTCCTCGGCCAGCAGTGCAAGCGCACTGGCAAGGTCGTCCGGAAGCTCATCAGTCGCGTCGCTCATGGCAGGATGGAATCATATTCGAGTCCGCCATTCCAGTTCTTTTGCTCATCCTGCCGATGTTGGCCGCCAGGTCTTTTGCGGCATCCGCCAGTCTATGCCTTCGAGCAGATAACCGAGCTGGGCCGGTGTGATCACCACCGTGCCGTCAGCGGCTGACGGCCAGATGAAGCGGCCGCGCTCCAGCTTCTTCGTGAACAGACAGGCTCCTTGTCCGTCATGCCAGATCACCTTGATCAGACCTCCACCGCGCCCCCGGAACACGAACAGATGTCCGCACATCGGATCGCGCTTCAGCGTCTCCTGCACCATCAGCGACAGACCGGGGAAGCCTTTGCGCATGTCCGTGTGACCGGTCGCCAGCCAGACCTTCACACCACTCGGAACCGGGATCATCTCCGCCCCAGCACGACATCGAGAATGCGGCCAAGCGCGTCCGTGTCGATGTCGCTGTCTACGCGGATACGACGGTCCCGACCGAGTTCAATCGTCACATCGCTGCGCTTCCGGCGAGACTGCGATGGGGTGGGTGGCCCCGAGGGAATAGGCGAGGCTGGAAGCGCGGCCTCGGACACGACCACCGGCACCAACGTGCTCGCTGTTTCCGTCCTCGGCTCCTCGATTTGACAAAGCTCCCTGCGCCAACGGAAGAGCTGGCTGACATGGATACCGGCCGATCGCGCAATCTCGGAAAGCACCGCACCTGGCTCGAGACAGGCTGCAACGAGCCGCTCTTTATCTTCCTGAGACCAGCGCCGCCGGCGCTCGACAGACGTGATCACTTCAATCTGATGCTTCGTCATAGGACTACTCCTAGTGTTTGCACTAGGACTTCCGATGTTCGTCTCAACCTCGCAAGACGGCCCTCACCGGACGCTTACATCGGAACTTGTCTTCCGTCAACCGCTTCAGGATCAACACAAAGCCCGAGCGATCAAAGAACAGCAGCTTCACCCTATCCCGACGGCGGTTGCAGAAGGCAAACACCGCCGGAGCAAACGGGTCCAGCGCCATCGTCTCCTGGACCAGGACCGCAAGGCTATTGATGCCTGCCCGAAAGTCGATCGGTTCGCGATGCAGGTAGACCTTGAGATCAGCGCCCAGTCTGAACATGACCCAACGCTCCGATTATCGCCGTCAATCCGCTGAGATCATTGCACTCCAGCGTCAGTCTCACACCATTGGGCAGGGACGCGCTCACCTTTGCTGGAGAGGAAAGCGGGCCGTTCCTGTCCATTCCCGGCAATCGCTCTTCGCGATCCGCGGCAGGCATCTCAATGTCGAACTCCCTGCTCGGGGCGACGAACTGAACGGGGATAAACGCAGATGTCGAAGACGGCGATAATGGATGGGCTTGGGTGTGCTTCCTGATCCATTTCCAAACGAGGTTCGCATTGACCCCGTGTTCTCGCGCTAGTTTCGATACCGATGCGCCGGGCTCAAGGCAGGCAGCAACAAGGCGATCCTTCGACCCTTGATCGAAGCGGCGTCTTCCATTCAGACCGACCAGCCGTACCGCGAGTTTTTGACCTTCATCTATAACTTGGTGTCCACCTCTTTTAAGTGGACACCACATGCCAAAGCTCACTCAAATACAGAAGGTGCGGAGAAATTCGCGCTTACTCTTGAGTGGCCTCCTTATATTGGTCGGCCCTCACGGAGGGGCCAATATTCCCTTATGGCCAACTCAGCGGGAATAGGCCCGACCCGGAAATAGGTACGAAGGAACAGCCGAATGACAGTCAAAAACCCATTCACATGGACGAACGACGATTTTCCCGATCTGGGCGCGTCCAATGTAGCAGCTTCGATTGAGTTCCGATCTTTTACAGGAGCTTTCCGTTTAAGCGACCGAAAGCCTTCTGGCGACTAACGATGTGCGAAGCTTCATGGCCGGCTTTTCAATCAGCGCCCATGATAGAGCGGCTAATGCCACGGTCCCGACCGGCTCGACGATCCAAAGCCACCAGTGGCCGACCCATCCGATGCCGATCAGCGTGTGCATGACGAGCATATGGTAGAGGTAGATCCCGTAAGACAGATCCTGCCCGCGCAAAAGGTTAGGGCGCGGAATTGAGTACGCTGCTGACAGGACTAGACCGGCAAGAATAGCGATTCGGAATGCATCGACAGGCGCCGCATTGTTGATAGAGATGAATGCAGCGGACGTCCCTGCTACCCACCACGTGATTGCGAGATGAGTTGCCAGCCACCACAAGAGCTTCCCCTCAAAGATCCTGCTTACGCGATGCCAGTAAAGCCGAGCAAGGACTCCCATCGAAAAAATCCAGAAAGTCGGGCCCACTGTCACCGATAGGAACGGATTGTACCTATCAGTTATGTTGAAGTGCTGCGCCATGACCCAAGACCCGAGAGCGGCGACGGCAACGACTAGCGCCCCTGCTCGTTTCCACCGCCGCCAAAATTCCAGCAGCGTTGGCAGGGTGAGGTAGAATGTCAGTTCCACCGTCAGCGTCCACAGCACCCCACTTGGGTCCGAGACGCCGTAAAAGCCGCTCATCGTGTAGGGCTCGTAGGTGAAGTAGACGGCCCAGATTCGTGCAGCGGTCAGGATGTATACCGTGAAGTAAGACAGATACTGCAAGGTGCCAGTGACATTTAATCCCCCAGTTACCAGCAGGGCAAATTCCATCAGGGCGATGTTGACGAACAGTGCAGGAAAGATCCGGAGCGACCGCTTAACAAAAAAAGAGGCCGCAGAAGATGAGCGAATATAAGAATCTGTTACTAGAAAGCCGCTTATTACAAAGAAGATCGCAACACCCGGTGTCGAAAACAACAGATTGAAGGCCGCTGTGCCGTTCAAAGGATCGCCCAGGTGAAGCCAATTCCACGCGTGGCTGAACATCACTTGGCAGGCGGCAAAGAGCCTTAACAGGTCAAAGTTGTTCCGGTGGCCGGATGAGTGTTCATTGGATGGTCCCATGATGTCATTAGCCGGCAGATGCCGCGCAACCTTTCGGCGTTGTATTGAGAACAGAGCTCAGGTGTGGCGGTGGACGGCTTAATCGTCCGCAGCCAAGACGGTGTAATTGCCGCTTCTGGAGGACCAGATGGCCTGTCGTCGAGGGAGAGAGCCGTTTGCGCCGTGGTGACTGATTTCGCCCCAATGCCGCCTGCGGATAAAAACCCGAGCGGCATTGGCATCCCCCGTCAGATCGTTTGCCCTCGTTGGTCAACAACATCAATGGGTAGTACCTATAGCTTGGATCAACTATGAGACGTCTTTGGCCGATCTTTTGGATCAAACTGAACAATCGTGATCCAATTGGCAGTGAGTGCGGGCCGGTTCTCGTTTTCGATCTCGACAGTCACCTCGTAGGTCGTCACCAGCATGCTTGAGCCCCGAAAACGGCAGTCAGACAATACGAAGCGGCCGCGTACGCGGCTGCCAGTCTTAACGGGCGACATGAAGCGCACGTTGTCGAAGCCGTAGTTGAGGCCCATTGACTGCTCGCGAATTTTTGGCATTCCGCTGAAATTCATCACCGACAACAGTGAGAGTGTCAGGAAACCATGAGCGATCGTTCCGCCGAACGGGCTTTCCGCCGCAGCGCGTTCGGGGTTCACATGAATGAACTGATGGTCATGCGTTGCATCCGCGAAGAGATCGACTGTTGATTGATCGATCATGATCCACTCGGATCTTCCAACTTCCTGGCCAACTCGCCCAGACACATCCGCGAGCGAAATTTCATTCATACGACCTCACTTATTCTAAATTTCAATGGAAAGGTTTCGGTATTTGCCCGAAATCGTGCTAGCTCCAGGAGCTACGCAATTATTCGACAGTGACCGATTTTGCGAGATTGCGCGGCTGGTCGACATCGGTTCCTTTGGTGACCGCCACGTAGTAGGCAAGCAGCTGTAGAGGTAGAGAAAAGATGATGGGGGCGATTATTTCCTCGACATCCGGCAGCACGAGCGTGTGAATGGTATCGAGCTTCGAACGCGCAGCTCCGCTCTCATCGGTGAGAAAAATGACGCGGCCGCCGCGTGCGGCGACCTCCTGCATGTTGGAGACGGTCTTGTCGAAGAATCGATCATGTGGCGCGATAATGATGACGGGCATGTTCTTATCGACAAGCGCGATCGGGCCGTGCTTCAGTTCGCCGGCGGCATAGCCTTCAGCGTGGATATAAGAAATTTCCTTGAGCTTTAGCGCGCCTTCCATCGCCAAAGGGAAACTGGTGCCGCGGCCAAGAAAGAGCGCGTGAGTGTATCCCGAAAGTTCCTTCGACAGGAGTTCGATCTTTGGCCGAACGTTCCGCAGCACCCGCCTCATGATGCGCGGCATTTCAATCAAGCTCATGACCAGTTGCCGCTCCTCGTCCTCGGTGATAGTACCGCGCGCCTTGCCTGCACTGATCGCCAGAGCAGCAAGAACTGCGAGCTGGCAAGTGAACGCCTTGGTCGAGGCGACCCCGATTTCAGGACCTGCAAGGATCGGGAAGATGACATCGGCTTCTCGGGCAATGGTCGACTCGCTTATATTGACGACGGCGCCGACCTTCAGCCCGTGTGCCTTGCAATATCGCATTGATGCTAGCGTGTCGGCGGTTTCACCGGACTGCGAGATGAAAAGCGCCGCCGCATGTGGCGACAGGGGGATATCGCGATAGCGGAACTCTGAAGCGACATCGATTTCCACTGAAAGGCGCGCGTAGCGTTCGAACCAGTACTTGCCGATCAGGCCTGCCAAATAGGCAGTGCCGCATGCGGAGATCACAAGGCTACTCACGTTTGCAAAATCTATTTCCGTTGATACTTGGACCGCCCGGTGGCTGGCAATATCGATGTAGCGGGCAAGAGCTCCGGCTATGACCTCGGGCTGTTCGTAGATCTCCTTCTCCATGAAGTGGTCATAGTTACCCTTGGTCACTCGGTCGGCTGAAGCCATCGAGGTGTGTCGAGGGCGTGTGACGACCTTGCCCTCACTGTCGAAGATCCTGAAGTCTGTTTTCTCGATCACGGCCCAGTCGCCGTCGACCAGGTAGGTAACTTCGTTGGTCAAGGGAGCAAGCGTGATAGGGTCGGAGCCTAGAAACATTTCCCCATCGCCATGACCGATCACCAGCGGAGGTCCATTGCGCGCCGCCATGATAGTGGATGGGTCATCTTGGAAAATTATTGCAAGGCTGAAGGCCCCCTTCAGACGCTTCAGCATCGCATGCATAGCCTCTTGGCTACTCATACCCTCGCGACAGGATTTTGCGAGGAGATGCGCGACGACCTCGCTATCGGTGCTCGTCTCGAAATCCGCACCAGACGCCTCCAGTTCGGCCTTCAGCTCCGCGAAGTTTTCGATGATACCATTGTGAACGACAGCAATACCGTCGACAATATGGGGGTGAGCGTTTCGTTCTGTCGGCGCCCCATGAGTAGCCCAGCGGGTGTGGCCGATGCCAATGATCCCGTCTAGCGGCTGTTGCTTTAGCCTCATTTCGAGATTGACGAGCTTGCCCTGCGCACGGCAGCGCTCCAAATTGCCCTCGGAGATCGTGGCAACGCCAGCGGAGTCATATCCGCGGTACTCCAGACGCTTTAGCGCGTCGAGCAGTCGCTGCGACACCGGGTGCCGCCCGACGATGCCCACAATCCCACACATTGATTTGTCTCCGTTCGGTGTGCCAAAGGACGCAGGTACGATGCTTTCCATCGCGACCCATTTGAGGACCTTCTAATCTCACTCTCAGAGATATTTAAAATCGATTGTTGTGATCGCTGTCATCCAAACCATGGATGCGATGCCCGTAAGGCCGTTAGGCAATTTGTATTCGCGGGAATATCACGAGTCCTCACACCAACCCTTCATTGGTGGTGAGACCTGCGTCTTCTCAGCCGACCAGCTTTCACCGGTCCGGCGAGACGTGCAACGGCCACACCCTGTGCATTCGTCGGGACACTTTTAGGTTGCCGCGTTGACGTTAATACCAGAAATCTACCGAACCCCAGCCGCGCATCGACTTGGTGGCAAATGTGAGCCCGACTGTGGGGTTGACATGCAGAGCCTGGGAAATGGCGTCCTCAGGCTTGCGTCAGCGCTTCAACCGAGCCGGATTTCCCATGGCCTTTTCCCCTGCGGGTATATCGCGGGTGACTACGCTTCCGGCGCCGATGACGGCGTTGTCGCCGATCGTCACCCCTGGGAGGATAATTGCTCCACCACCAATCCAGACGTCTTTACCAATCCGGACAGGCCGACCGAGCTGCAGACCAGCCTGCCGCTGCTCGGGATCGTGCGGATGGTCGGCGGTGTAAATCTGCACAGCGGGTCCGATTGCTGTCCCAGCACCGATCGTCACTTCTGCTACGTCAAGGATTACGCAGTTGAAATTGATGTAAACGTAGGCACCAAGCCTGATGTTGAAGCCGTAGTCGCAATGAAATGACGGACGGATGACGGCTCCAGTTCCGACCTCTCCTAGTCGCTCCAGAAGAAGTGCGTTCCAATGCTCGGCCGTACTTCCCAGAGTATCATTGTATCTCTTCAGCCAAGCTCCTGTGGCCAACAGGTCCGTCTGAATCTCCTCGTCCGCCGGGTTGTACATGTCGCCCGCCAGCATCTTTTCTTTTTGAGTGCGTGTCATTGTCTGTTCTCAGTTCGCGTTCATCGATGAAGTTGTTAGTCCTCTGACGCCCGGCTTGAACGAGTTTCAGATAGCTCCTCTTCTCGACGCTCTACATCGCATGGCGCAGAAGAGAAGTCCCGGCGGGAAAACGCTCGACTACGCAGCGTTTGCGTGGTCCAGAGGCTCGTTCGACAGCAGTGGATTGAAAGTGGCAGTGACTAGCCCGGCCGGCAAGCGGAATCGATAGCAAGTGGAGTTGAAGAGCCGCTCCGAGTGCCAAACCCGGAGCGGGCGCTCTTTCCAGCCGGTTGCTTCAATGATCATAACTACGGAACGCAACCATATTTTCCTCACCCCGCCTTGCGAGCAATCCCCAGCGAGCGGTTGTGGGCTAACCGTTGGTGCGAATTGACCCACATTAGTAACGGCACGCCAGTTAGCTTCTCTCCAGCGGCACCACCCTCGCGGTTGCACCTGGAACCATTCCGGCCACACCGTCCGCCTCTTCACACTTGTCTGAATGCCAGGACGGCGTTGGTGCCTCCCATGGCGAACGCATTGCTCATCGCCACACGCACCTTGCGCTCACGAGGGACATTGGGCGTGACGTCGAGATCGCACTGGGGGTCAGGCTCACGATAGTTGGCGGTGGGCGGTATGACACCTTCTTGGATCGCCATGACGCAGGCAATCATTTCAAGTGCGCTGGCGGCACCCAGGCAATGGGCGTGCATGGACTTGGTGGAGGAGACGGACATCTTAAAAGCGTGGTCTCCGAAGACGCGCTTGATCGCGGCCGTCTCCATCTCGTCATTCGCAACGGTGCCGGTCCCGTGCGCGTTGAGGTAGTCTACATCGTCCGGGTTCAGCTCGGCATCGGCGAGGCAGCTGCGCATTGCGGCCTCGGGTCCCTCGATGGAAGGCATGACGATGTCGTAGGCATCGCCGGAGAGTCCTATTCCGGCAACCTCGGCAAGCATAGTCGCACCGCGG
Organism: Rhizobium leguminosarum bv. trifolii WSM1325; assembly: GCA_000023185.1. Taxonomy (NCBI): domain Bacteria; kingdom Pseudomonadati; phylum Pseudomonadota; class Alphaproteobacteria; order Hyphomicrobiales; family Rhizobiaceae; genus Rhizobium; species Rhizobium leguminosarum. Next base: position 293,031 of record CP001623.1, read on the forward strand.
GCAGCGGCGTGCTCGTAGCTTTCCAGGACAGCCATTCCGGCACCCTCGCCAAGGACAACACCTTTTCTGTCGGCGGAGAACGGGCGACAGGTATCAGGGGCAAGCACGCGCAGTGCTTCCCATGATTTCAGGACTCCCCAAGTGAGCGGCGCATCGCTTCCCCCGGCAAGCATGACGTCTGCACGGCCCAGCCTGATCTGATCTACCGCGGAAGCGATGGCATGATTCCCCGCCGCGCAGGCGGAGGTGACGCCGAAGACGGGGCCGCGCAGGCCGAGATAAATGCTGACCTGACCGGCAGCCGCGCTTGGCATTCCCTTCGGTGCTGTGAAAATGCGCGCGCGGGTCACTCCGTCTAGAAGGATACTGCGGTAGGTTTCTTCAATCGTTCCCCAGCCAGGCCCGCCGACGCCCATCGCGGCGCCGTAGCGGTGGGCATTCTGTTCATTGGAGGAAAGCCCGGCCTGTCGCATGGCTTCGGTTGCAGCAATCACTGCGAGCAGGCTGAAGCGGTCCATAGAGACAAGCTGTTTGCGCGGGATGTCGTGTGTTGGAATCGCCTTGATCTCGGCACCGACCGTGCCTTCCATATCATAAAGATCAGTCGTGATGATCGGGCTGATTGCAGAGCGGCCGTCGCGCATTTCCTTCCAAATTGATGAAGCGTTCGTTCCTAATCCGCATATTCCGCCTATCCCCGTGATTACGACGCGCCTGTCCATCACGCCTCCTTCGCGATCAAACCGCGAACGGCTTCGACGACATCGCCGATATTTTTCAGATTAGACCAAGCATCGGCCGTGTTCATCTCGATCCTGATACCGTAGGCCTGCTCCAGGTCCCAGAGCACATCGGCCAAAGCCAGTGAATCGATGCCAAGGGAGGTCAATTCGCTATCAGCGGTGATTTCTCCGATTGCTACAGGAATCCTCCCGCCATTTTCTGATTGGGCGAGATTTTTGATTGCAGCAATAATTTCTACTGTGAGCTGATCGGCCATCGTGTTCCTTTCCATCATTCCAGCGAGTCCTGAACGCGGCGCACAGCCGGGCAGAGCAAGGCTTGAGCGCGTTCGATGCTCCTGCGGGAGGGGTTGGCCCCCGTCTGGTCTGTGCTATGGAGCATGCTGAAGGATCGGTAAAATTGATTGATTGGATCGGAAGCATCCGCAGTATGGATAATGCAATGAGCCACGCGCATCATTCGCTTCTGCCGTTGTTCATGTGGCGCTCAGATGAAGCGCGAGATCCAGGACGAGGAGAGGTTGGCGTGGGGTCGCGACTTTCAACATAGCACAAACGCTGATGGAGCCGAGCATGGCTGCCGGCCAAAATGGACCTATGGCAGCTCTCGCGACGTCACCTGCTCATCAAATCCATCGCGATCCTAGAAACCGTGCGGCTGGTCAACGCGTGAGGTAGGCGAGTCCCGTTTGAATTGTAGTACTTTAAGCGACGGTAGCTCGACGAGGATTAGGTCGCTCTGGCCTCTTGGGAGCATCCTTCGGCGGATGACTCAATGCGCGAAGCCTCCTCCAGTATTATGTTGCGCATCCAGATGTTGCCGGGGTCTGAATTGTGAAGCAAGGGCCACTGTAGTGCTTCTGTGAACGAAAGCGGAGGCAGGGGATGATCTACGATCTGCAGGGGAACCGTCGGTTCGAAATGTCTGACAAGTAGCAAGGGAAGGGTTGCTATCCGATTCGTCCCCTGTAGTAACATCGGGATCGAGTTGAAACCCGGGACCACTATTTCAATACGCCGCTTAAAACCGTGCTCCAGCAATAGCCATTGTTCAATGGAAGGTTTCAACGTACGTCCAAACATGGCCGCGACGTGTCCCAGCGACATGAATCGCTCGAGGGAAAGCTTCCCGCGCAGCTGCTGATTGTTAGGGCAGCCGACACATACGAGCTTGTCTTCAAACAGCTTGGCACTCGGATGAGTGGCTGACATGAACTGATCCGGAAGGATCAAAAAATCCAAGTCTCCACTCCGCAGGCGCTCCTCCGGATCATCGTTGACGTGGAGCAATTCAAAACTGACGCCGGGTGCCTCGCGCGCTACGCGCTTTATGACCTTTTCGAAGAATACCAGCGTCATGAAATCCGACAGTACGATCCTGAAGCGCCGGTCAGATTCCGCGGGGACTAGTGGATCCCACGCAATCACGGAGAGCTGAATCTGCAGTAGAGCTTCGCGAACGGCAGGGGCAAGCGCCTCGGCTCGCGGTGTCGGGACAAGTCTGCGCTGCTGCATCACAAACAGCTCGTCATTGAAGTAGGCGCGCAACCTACCGATGGCTGCGCTCATGGCTGGCTGACTGAGATTGATGCTGCGCGCTGCCGCAGTGAGCTTCCGCTCGGTCATCAAAGCATCGAGCGCCACGAGAAGGTTTAGATCCAGGCCCTTAAAACGCATATTCGATCCATGATGTAGATGATTGTGATCCAAACAATCAATTTTACCAATCTTTCGGAGTGCTTATTAGAAAGGCCGGAACTTATCAAGGCGTCAAAGCAAACTAGCGAGCGGAGGCGGATCGTATCTGTCGCAAATTGACGACGAGCGGTCCCATCTGTCCCATCAGCGTGTGCGCTTGCACCAATCTTTGCTGCTTTGGACTTGTGGCTGAGAAACGAATTGGAGCTTTGCATGTCTGCTGGAGTGCGGTGGAAAATAACTTGGGAAAATGATCTCGAACCGTCGGATCATGCGGAACTGTCTGAATTTTTCCGAGCAACCTATGGTCCGACTGGCGAATTCAATGCCAAACCTTTTGAGACTGGCCGCAGTTGGGCAGGTGCGAGGCCGGAACGCCGGGCAATTGCTTACGATTCAAAAGGCATAGCAAGTCACATGGGGTTGCTGCGTCGTTTCATAAAAGTTGGTGACACCGATTTGCTGGTCGCCGAACTTGGCTTGTATGGTGTGCGGCCGGATCTCGAGGGGCTTGGCATCCCTCACTCGATCCGCGCTTTGGCACCGGCTTTGCAGGAGCTGGCGGTGCCGTTCGCCTTCGGCACCGTCCGACATGCCATGCGGAACCACGTGGAGAGATTCTGCCGAGACGGTATCTCCAATATCGTCACGGGGGTTCGTGTACGCTCGACCCTTCCAGATGCGCTGCCGGATATGCCCTCCACGCGCACCGAAGACGTGCTCGTCCTGGTATTTCCGATAGGGCGACCGATGAGCGAGTGGCCTTCCGGATCATTGATCGAACGAAACGGCTGCGAGCTATGAAGCGGCGCGCTTATATCAGCGAAGTGCCGTGGAGCGACGATCGAAGCATCTACTTGACGTTCGACGACGGTCCCAATCCGCACTGTACTGGCCAGATCCTGGATGTGCTCGCCGAACACCGCGTACCAGCCACCTTTTTCGTCCTCGGCGCGTATGTCAAAGACCATCCGGATCTTGTCCGCCGTGTTGCGGCAGAAGGTCACTTGGTTGCCAATCACACGATGACCCACCCCGATCTTACGGCCTGTGACCCGGAGGCGATCGAACGAGAGATAAATGAGGCAAACAAAGCCATCGTCTCGGCGTGTCCCCAAGCTGCGGTTCAACATTTACGAGCGCCATACGGCGCTTGGAACGCGGATGTCCTTTCAAGATCGATGAACGCCGGACTTCGACCTGTTCACTGGTCGATAGACCCGAGAGACTGGTCCCGTCCTGGAGCCAATACTATCGTGGAGGCGGTACTCGCTGCTGCTCGGCCAGGTGCAATCGTGCTTTTGCACGACGGTTGCCCACCCGATGAGGTCGGGAACTGCAAGCTTACCGGACTGCGTGATCAAACACTTTCGGCGCTCTTGGCAATTATCCCGGCACTGCATAGCCGTGGATTCTCCCTTCGTTCACTTCCCCAATAAAACCAAATCGACGAGAAATCATGACCTTGCTTGAAACAACCAGCATCGCCGCCGTCTCGGTTTATGGACTGCTTTCCTCCGCCTATAGGAGTGTGCAGGTCCTTCATGCTCGGCGAACTCTCAAGTCGGAAACAGCTGAAATCACGGTTGAAGAGAGACCTTTTCCTAGCGTGGACGTTATTGTTCCTTCGTTTAACGAGAGCCCACGCGTCCTGTCAGATTGCCTGGCATCCCTTGCCAACCAGGATTATCTGGGGGTGTTGCGCGTTTATGTGGTTGACGACGGTTCCAGAAATCGCGACGCCGTCGTGGCCGAGCAGCTTGCCTATGTGGGCGACGCGAGATTCGAATTCATCATGCTTCCCAGGAATGTCGGAAAGCGCAAAGCGCAAATCGCTGCCATTTCCCGATCATCCGGGGACCTGATCCTGAACGTGGATTCAGACACCACTCTCGCCTCCGACGTCGTTTCAAAACTGAGTCAGAAAATGCGCGATCCGGCGGTCGGTGCGGTGATGGGGCAGCTTGTAGCGAGCAATCAGAGCGACTCGTGGCTGACCCGATTGATCGACATGGAGTACTGGCTGGCCTGCAATGAGGAGCGCGCCGCGCAGGGCCGCTTCGGTGCCGTGATGTGTTGCTGTGGACCTTGTGCCATGTACCGCCGGTCCGCTTTCGTCCTGCTTCTTGATCAATACGAGACACAGCTCTATCGGGGAAAGCCGAGTGACTTTGGCGAGGACCGTCATCTGACCATCCTAATGCTAAGCGCCGGCTTCCGCACCGAATATGTCCCAAGCGCCATCGCCGCAACCGTTGTTCCTGACGGTTTGGCTGCCTATCTGCGCCAGCAACTGCGTTGGGCACGGAGTACATTCCGAGATACAATGCTTGGGCTTCACCTCCTCCGCGGCATGAACTGGTATCTGACTTTGGACGTCGTCGGGCAGAATGCCGGCCCTCTTCTGCTCGCATTGTCCGTGCTGGCGGGTCTTGCACAGTTCGCCCTGACGGGTTCAGTGCCCTGGTGGACGATAGGAACGATTGGATCATTGACACTGATACGATGCGGCGTGGCTGCTTATCGTGCCAAGCAGCTTAGATTTCTTGGCTTCTCGCTGCACACGCTCGTGAACGTCTTTCTATTACTTCCGGTGAAGGCTTATGCGCTCTGTACGTTGTCCAACAGTGATTGGCTGTCGCGCGGCTCCGGAGTCACCGCTTCAGGCGCCGTTCGAAAGCAGAAGGCATCCGAAGCTCCAATGCTGGCGGCCCCCGAAGCTACTTTCAGCGGCGAATAATCGCTGTGTCTTGCAAACCTTAGGAACCACATGAACGGTCAATCGGATCTACAGGCAGCTGTGGCTGAGACGCTCTGCCGCGGAAGCAACCTACCGTGCATTTCGATTTCAGAAGCAATCGCTCCCCAAGTAGGAGCGATATCTTCTATTGCGATCGAGCTCGTCGGCGTTACCAAATCATATCGTGGGAAGGCCGTGGTTGACGGATTGTCTTTCAACATTGGGTCGGGAGAGTGCTTTGGCCTTTTAGGCCCAAACGGCGCCGGAAAAAGTACGATCAGCCGTATGATTCTAGGAATGACGTCGCCCGATGCGGGCACTATTTCGGTGCTCGGAGCGCAGGTACCCCGGCAGGCTCGTTCGGCGCGCGCCCGTATCGGTGTTGTTTCTCAGTTCGACAATCTCGACATGGAGTTCACGGTTAGAGAAAACCTGATTGTCTACGGCCGGTACTTCCGCATGAAAGCCAGGGAGATCGAAGCGATCTTGCCCTCGCTGCTGGAATTTGCGCGGCTTGAAAACAAGGCAGATACAAGGGTGGCGGATCTTTCTGGAGGCATGAAGCGGCGCCTGTCATTGGCGCGCGCCCTGATCAATGACCCGCAAATCCTCATATTAGATGAACCGACCACCGGCCTTGACCCGCACGCACGCCACCTGATCTGGGAGCGTTTGCGATCGCTATTGGCGCAAGGCAAAACGATCCTGTTGACGACCCACATCATGGAAGAGGCAGAACGCTTATGTGACCGGCTGTGCGTGCTCGAAGGTGGAGTTAAGATAGCCGAAGGCCGCCCCTTTGACCTGATAAAGGAGCAGATCGGCTGCCCCGTCATCGAGATCTATGGCGGGGATCCGCAGGAGCTTAGCCTCTTGATCAAGCCATACGCACGGCGCATCGAAATCAGCGGCGAGACCCTGTTCTGCTACACCCCCGACCCAGAACAAGTTCGGGCGCAACTGCGCGGACACTGGGGTCTGCGCCTCCTGGAGCGGCCGCCAAACCTAGAGGACGTCTTCCTGCGGTTAACCGGACGCGAGATGGGGAAGTACCAATGAGTGGAGATTCCGTAACGGCTTTGCCGGGCGGCAGCTTGAACTGGATTGCTGTCTGGCGCCGAAATTATCTTGCATGGAAAAAGGCGGCGCTGGCGTCGCTTCTGGGGCATTTGGCCGAACCTCTGATCTACCTTTTTGGCCTTGGCGCTGGCTTGGGCGTGATGGTGGGCCGCGTTGGGGGCGTTTCCTATACTGCTTTCCTGGCAGCTGGAATGGTCGCGACAAGTGCGATGACGGCTGCAACGTTTGAGACGATTTACGCAGCTTTCGGCCGGATGGAGGGTCAGCGCACTTGGGAAGCGATGCTCTACACACAGCTGAGGCTAGGCGATATTGTTCTCGGTGAGATGGCTTGGGCGGCGACGAAGGCCGCTTTGGCGGGTGCCGGCATAGGCGTGGTCGCCGCCGCTCTAGGATACACGCAGTGGCTGTCGCTGCTGTATGCGCTTCCGGTCATCGCGCTGACGGGATTGGCCTTTGCAAGCCTTGGGATGGTCGTCACCGCCCTTGCTCCGAGCTATGATTATTTCATCTTCTATCAGACGTTGGTTATCACCCCCATATTATTTCTCTCGGGTGCCGTCTTTCCAGTCGACCAACTGCCCATTGTCTTCCAGACCGCGGCGCGATTTCTGCCCCTGTCGCATTCAATCGACCTCATACGTCCGATCATGCTCGGTCACACCGTCGTCGATGTCTGCCTGCACGTCGGCACACTTTGCATCTACAT